>JAFYSH010000018.1 GCA_017546605.1 Bacteroidales bacterium
GTAAGTTTGGATGGCATGCCACCCTCGGCATTGTTAGAGGGAGGGGCCCGCGACGAAGTCGTGGGAGGGATGGAGTCGGAACTTGTTCCGACGGAACCAATCCAAACTTACCCTACCGCCACTGTCGTAATATATAAAGAAAAAAGGGGATGACCTAATTAGTCATCCCCTTTTCTATCGCTCGTATTTAATCAATACGATTAAAAGAAACGACCTCTGTGATCAACTACCTTACCCAATTGATCAAACACATTGGGCAACATGTTGATTTGGTAGCTTACCAATTGTTGTTCTTTTACTTTTGCGTCATCTTCGTTGTAGAAAGCACCCACTTCACGGTCATTCACCTTCAACACATAGACACCAATTCTACCTTGAACCGGTCCAGCAATCACTTGCTCAGGAGCGCCAGTGATTGCGCCCACCAAAGCCGGGTCAACGGTTTGTGAACCCAAAGCTCCAAAAGCAACGCCATCACGGTGTGAAACTTTCACATTCAATGCTTCTGCAATCGCTTGCATATCGTTCAAGCCAGCAATCTTAGTAGCCACTTCTTCAGCCAATTTTTGAGCTCGTTTTTCGTGGGTCAATACATATTCAATGGACTCGCTAACTTCTGAAAGCGGTGCATAACCTTCTTCGTGAACACTGGTCAATGCTACAACAAAGAAGTATTCGTTGTCAACGGTGATGATCGGAGAAACATCGCCCAATTCTGCATCGTAAATCCAACGGTTAACTTCACGGGTGTTTTTATAGCGGGAAATGCTCTTGGCTCCTTCTTTGATGTTTTTGGCAGGAGCAACCGGAAGATTGCCTTCACTTACTGCTTCATTGAATTTTTCCAATTTACCTTCACTCTTGATCACCAAGTCATTGGCTTGTGCATAGTATTGTTGGAAAGTAGCTTCGCTTGCTACGATTTCTTTGGTCAAAAGAGCCAATTGTACTTTGTCCAATTTACGGGTTTGTTTGGTCACCTTCACCAGGTGAATGCCGTAATTGCTGTTCACAGTGAAGTATTCGTTCGGACGAGTGGTCAAAACAGATTCAAAGCCAGGGATCATCATGGTTTGGGTCATCCATCCCAAATCTCCTGTTTCACTCACGTTCGGGTTCTTATCCATGGAGAACTCAGCAGCCAAGTTCGCAAAATCTCCACCTTTCTTCAATACTTTCATCAAGCTGTCTGCCAATTGCGTATCAGTAGCCGGCAAAAGGATGTGTTTAACGAAAGCAGAGTCAGCCATTTGTTTGCGGTCAGCAATACGTGCAGCAATGAACATTTCATCTTTTTGGAAGGGAGCCAATGCTTTGGGTTGTTTTTTACCGAATGCAAAAGCTTCCAATTCCGGGTAAGTACTTTCCAACTCACCTGCTTTGTAATAATAATCTCGTAAGGGAGTATCTGAGTTGTGAGCCAAGAAGGTCTTCAAGTTCTCAGCTTTTTCAAAGTTAGCGAAATCGCGTTCAATGCTGTTTTTAGCATCTTCAATATCTTTGATGGAAGGCTTCACTTGGAAAACTACGTAGTCGATGTCACGAGAAGCAGCTTGACGGTAGTTCTTCTTGTGTTGTTCGTAATAAGCCTTGATTTCAGAACGAGAAACCTTGATGGTAGAATCAGGTTGGAAACCAACAGGGATTGCCACAAAATCGGCAGCCGAAGTAGTGTTGTTGTCTTCGATGGTACGACGCAACTCAACAGGATTCATCACATTACTCTTTGACAACAAAGAAACGTACTTGTCATAATATTGTTGACGTTTGATGTTGTTTTCAACAAAGTGCCAGTAGGTAGCAAGGTTACCGCTAGCATCCATCGGGATTGATTGAACAAATTCAACCAAACGTTCACGGCTGAAAGCACCTGTTTCATCAGCAAAGGTACGATCTTGTGCAATCACCGGTGAAATTTCAGCACCTTGGCACAAATCGAACAATTCTTCATCACCTACGCGAACGCCCGCTTCACGCATGGTGGGCAAAATCAAGTATTCACTTTCGAAATCTTGCCATGCGCTGTTATAGATGGATTCCAGGGCTTGTTCAGAAACGGTTTGTGAACCGCTCGTCAAATGATAGAGATTTGTGTAGTAATCTACTTTGCTTTGGAATTCTTCGTATCTCACTGATTTTCCATTAATCTCGCCCACATCATATTTGCTGGAGAATGTACGAGACATCACTTCAAGTGTGCTCGGATCCACAATAAAAGACAACAAAGCCAAGGCGATCAACACCGTAATAAGTACACTGAACTTAGTACGTATTTTATCTAAAACTGCCATTTTAAATGATTATTATTTGGTTAATTATTAACAAATCAAAGCGCGAATATAATAATTTTATCGGTAGGATTTGTAGTGCGGGCCAATAAAATTCACACTATCCACGTACTTTGCTTCCGTCGAGTCTCGTCCCACGTAAGCAAAACTATCAAAGGGGTGGAGCAAATAGGCATTACGGGCCATCTCATCAGATTCCAGACCAAACCCTTGCATCGCACCATCAGGCGATTGCAACCGTACGTAACATTGCTTGGGCGTGTAGATCATCTCCTTTTCCTGGTCCCAGTACAAGGTATCTGTATCAATGCGGGTCCCCTCTACAAAATTACGCACCACAACGTCTCCAAATGCCTCCCAGGTCTCCTGGGTTTTGACCGTCCGGTGACGAGCCCGTTTTGCTACAATCTCGGTTTCCAGAAGCCCCTCTTCGTTGTAACCATAAACAAGGAATCCATTCGGAAACAGTTCATACATGTCATCCGGGTCCTGCGAATAAATCTCCATCAAAGGAGCCTCAATCCGCATCTGACGCAAGCTGTTACGAGACTGAATGGCGCTCATTTCTTCCAACATCTGGTTGGGTGCCGTATCCGGTGACGCAATCTGCGTTTCTCCCAACTTGGGCTGGCAAGAAACAGCAATGGTAGCCATTGCAAAAACAAAGGCTACCAATCGACTGATTATTTGCTCAACTGATCTCAAACGCATGGATTATTTCTGCGTACGAACTTTGGTTGCTTCACGCAAACCGTTGCAAGAAACGGTGTAGTTTGCACCATCCATCAAGTCAAACATGAAGGCATCGGTTTGTTTGGGGAAGTAGTTGCTGAAGTTCGCGATCATCCGGTCAACTTCTTCTGTCAAATCTGAGTTAGCACGTTTTGCTTTCACCAGGTAATCAACTGCTACCCAGTAAGGTGCACGTTTTTCAATATCGTTGCCATCGCATTTTTGAGCACCCCAAATGGTTCCAATCAACAAGTAGGCTTTTCCGGCAACAGATTGATCCATTTCAGCAGCCGCTTTTGCAGCTTGGATAGCTTCTTGAGTAGCTGCACATTTGGTGTACAAGAAGGTTGCTTTTTCCATCGCATAATTGGCATCCGCAACTGCATCCGATTTTTCATCATCGATGGCTTTTTGCAAGTAAGCAACAGCGGTTTCATTTTCGCCACGGGTTGCATACAAGCGATACAACAAGTAAGCCGTTGCATCGGTAGGTTCTACAGCATACAAAGCCTCAACGGTACGCAAGTACAAATCTTCTTCCAAGCAGTTTCCAGCTGTCAATTTTGCCACAATACTGCTCAGAATATTCTTGTCAGTGGGATTTGCTTCGAAACGGGGGGTGAACAATTTTACCAAGTTTTCGCAAGAAGCAACACCGCTTTGCATAAAGAGGTTTTCTACGTCACGACGCAAGTTGTCCACGTCTTCTTGTTTCTTTTCAGTAGCAATCAAATCAACTACAGAGCTGGCTTTGTCAAATGCTTCAAATACTTCTTGATCCGTAAACACTCCTTGTTGATACAAGTCATTTGCATAGCCCATGTAACGGACAACAATGGTAGGACTGGTCTTTTTGCCAGCTACATCCATGGTTTCAGACAATACACCAAACACCTTTTGTTCTTCACCTTTGCTTGAGTAGTTGATCATATCCATAGCCATATTGGACTTCGCAGTAACAATATACTTAGGATAGTTATCAATACGCAATTGGTGCAACATCATCAAGGAGTCAATCAATTCCTTACGACGGATCGGGTTGTTTCGGAATTGGTTAATATCACGGCGCAAGATTTTCATACCATCCAACAACATATTTTGGCTGGCAGTCGGAGGACAGTATTGAATGGCAATTCTCCATTGGGGTGCCGCTTCAGCAATGTTATTTTGCTTCATGTACTCCTGATAATAAGAAAGGTGAGTTACACATTTTGCGCTGTCTGCACCGAATCGTCCTTGAGCTTTTACAAAACCGGAAACCAACAACAGACCGGCGAGGACAAAAACAACTTTTACTTGTTTCATAATGAATTGATTGATAATTATTTATTTTATTAGTTTTCTATTGATTGGATTACTCATACCGATACTTCTGGAACCAAACATCGTGCAGATTGATGTTCAAGAAGAACTTGATATACCGATCCCTCAAAAGTGTTTCTTTGGATATCCCTTTCTGTCCAACATCCAGACCCACCGTCACGGAGTTGTACCAGCGGTAAATGGGCAAGGTGGTTCCCAACGTGAAACCGATGGATGAGATCTGATCTCCATCAAAACTCAAATAGGATTCGTCGTAATAAAAACCAGCCCGGTACGTCATCCGTTTGACGTAATAACGAATATCATAGCGGTTCGGAGTCCACTGAATACCTGCCCGGAATGTCTGCGAACGCATCGTGGCAAAACGATCGCTGGTAATAGGAATCTCTACCTTCGACCAATCCTGGTATTGGTAATCAAATCCAATTACCCAACGGTCTGCATGCACAAAAGAAATACCGACAGCGAACTCATCCGGAATGGAAAGACCTGTTTTAGCCTCCCTAAAGAGAATGGTATCCGCCACCGAAGACATGGTCGAGGAATTCGAACTCAACACATACCGGGCCAATTCTCCCCGCAAATTCATCCCCATCCGGTACGTAGCCCCCAAAACGATCTTGGAGCGTCGGTTTTTGCCAATTACCTCTTCGTATTGAAGACCAAATTTTCCAGAAACCGAATGGATGGAATAATCCCAACCCGTAAACAGATTCCGGTATGCATCATTGGAGTTGTACAGAACGTTGCTATGACGGTTCACCGAACCGAAATAATAAACCATCTGAGCACCAAGCGAAAGCCGATTGAACAAGGTAACGGCAGCTCCCACAAACAATTGTGAAACTGAACCGGTTCCGTATTGCTGATAACGCACATCACCAATCGTTGCCTCAATTTCATCATCCTGATCAGCCGATTCAAACTTGTATCCAATGTTGCTATACGGAGCAACTCCAACTACCAAGGCCGAAGACTTATACAAAGGGGTCGTGAATACAAAGTTCTGCATACTGAAGGTATTGTATGCGATGGATGAATTTCGGTCATTTCCATAATGGTTGTTTTGGGCAATCCCAAAATCCAACATAAAGGCAAGGGTATCACGCGCGGTAATAGCAGCCGGGTTGATGTAGTTGATAAAACGGTTGTCCCGGACACCAACCCCCAAACCTCCCATGGAGCGGTTGTATCCGGTACCTTGGGAAGCAATTTCCCCGACTCCATAGAGCGAGTATGGTGTGAATGTACCCAAAGCATCTGTTATTTGTGCTTGCGAGTAATTTGTAGCACAACACAAAAACAGACAGAATATTACAAGTAAACGTCTATCAAATCGCATTTTCTTCAGCAATTCTGGCTAAACCCGTCAAAACTAAATTATAAACTGCAAATATGGGAGTTTTCAACTTTTCAGCAAAATAAAATGCATCCCCGCCGGTGAAAATCGGGAGGTGATCCGGAAAACTCCTTAAATATCCTTCTATTTCAAAGATTGTGCCTAAGACAACTCCATTCTCCATAGCAGTTTGGGTACTATTTCCGAGCAATCCAACCGCAGCTGGTTTTTCCAAACGAGGTAATTTTCCTGTATATTCATGCAAGGCTCTGAACCGGCTATCCAAGCCCAAGGCAATGTTGCCTCCCTCAAAGATTCCCTCCTTGCTAACCCGATCAATAGTAATCGCTGTTCCAAAATCAAAAATCAGCAAATCCTGATTAGGGAACAAAGCACGAGCTCCAACCGCAGCAGCCATCCGATCCATTCCCAGGGTGTGGGGTGTAGCATAATTATGTGGCAAACATCCAGGGGTATTTATCTGAAAACGAACCAATTTCCTGCAACGGGACTGCAATTTACTCTCCCAAGAAACATCCACATCACGAACAGAAGAAAGCACCACAACATCCACTGGAGCTTCCTGCAACAATTGCAAGGCCAAATCTTGTTCTTCCAACTGGGAGCAGCGCATCACTTCTCCCAATTTACCATTCTGGTAATAAGCCATTTTGGCGGAAGTATTCCCCAAATCCAAAAGCAAATGTCTCATCACAATTTACAAATTACATTATACGCCCCTTTAACCGTCCGCACCGCATCCACGGTCAGACACAATTTCCCCTTCTCCTCTTTTAATACATAACGGTTCTTGTCTTTTTCTGAAAGCCGCTGCAACAAATCCAAGAATAAGGGAGATTGATAATATCGGGATTGGGCATCCAATACGAAATAAGCCGTCAACTGCTCGTTTTTCAATAAAATCTTTTCGAAGCCTTTTTCCTTGGCCACATGCCGTAAACGAACCACGTGTGCCAATTGTAGGACCGGCTCCGGAACTGGTCCAAAACGATCCCGCAAACTTTCCAAAATCTTTTCCAATTCCGCCTCATTGCTCACTGCATCCATTTCTCGGTATATGCGTATTTTCTCTGCCATTACGTTCACGTATTCATCGGGTATAAAGAGCTCGAGATCAGTTTCCACACTACAATCTTTCAGGTACACCTCTTCCTCATCCTTCTTCTGTCTCCACTCCTGCGGCATCAATTCATCGCGTACTTCCTCGAAAGCCTCTGCCAAAATCCGCTGATAAGTATCATACCCCATTTCAGCCATATAACCACTCTGCTCGGCTCCCAGCATGTTTCCCATACCTCGTATATCCAAGTCTTGCATCGCGATGTTAAATCCACTTCCCAGTTCAGAAAAAGCTTCAATGGCCTTGATGCGTCGCAAGGCATCATCACTAAGAATCGTGCTGGGCGGAACAATCAAATAACAGAACGCTTTTTTATTGGAGCGTCCTACCCGACCCCTCAATTGGTGCAAATCACTCAAACCAAAATAATGTGCCTGGTTGATGATGATGGTATTAACGTTGGGAATATCAATACCACTTTCCACAATGGTCGTAGCCAATAGCAGATCATAGTCCCCCGCAATGAAATCCAACACCCGCTGTTCCATTTGCTTAGGATCCATCTGTCCGTGTGCCACACAAATTTTAATATCGGGAACTATTCTCAACAAGATGTTCTCCACTTCCAAAATGTCCTCTACCCGGTTATGGACATAAATAACCTGCCCACCACGACCGACTTCATAACCAATGATCTCCCGAATCAAATCCTCCTCAAAATCAATGATCTCGGTTTGGACAGGTAAACGGTTCGGTGGTGGTGTATTAATAATTGAAAGATCCCTGGCTCCCAACAAAGAAAATTGCAGGGTACGAGGAATGGGGGTTGCGGAAAGGGTCAAGGTATCCACAGCCACTTTCATCTGCCTCAATTTTTCTTTCGCAGCTACCCCAAATTTCTGTTCCTCATCGATGATCAACAATCCCAAATCCTTGAAAACAATTTCTTTATTCAATAGACGATGGGTACCGATGAGGATATCAATCTGACCTTTTTTCAGACGATCCACCACATCCCGCATCTGGGCGGCTGTTTTCATCCTACTCACGTATTCCACTTCACAAGGAAACTCTTTCAACCGCTCCCGGAAAGTATTGTAATGTTGCAGTGCCAAAATGGTAGTGGGCACGAGTACAGCAACCTGTTTGCTGTCTGCAACCGCTTTGAAAGCTGCTCGAATCGCAACTTCGGTCTTACCAAAACCCACATCACCACAAATGAGACGATCCATTGGATAAGGCTGTTCCATATCCTCTTTTACAGCTTGGGTAGCCTTGTATTGGTCCGGAGTATCCTCATACATAAAGGAGGATTCCAATTCATGCTGCAAAAAAGTATCCCCTGAGAAAGCAAAGCCTTCCGATAGACGCCGTTTGGCATAAAGACGAATCAGTTCTGCCGCCATATCCTTCACCTTGGCTTTGGCCTGACTCTTCATTTTCTGCCATTGGGAGGATCCTAATTTGCTGATTTTTGGAGGTTTTCCATCAGCTGATTTATAACGGGAAATACGGTGAAGGTTGTGGACGGAAACCAACAAAACACCATTGTCCTGAAATTCCAGCTTTACAGCTTCCTGCACCCGTCCATTTACTTTACTTTTTACAATACCCGTATAACGGCAGATTCCATAATTCACATGGACTACATAATCACCATATTTAAAGGAATTGAAATCCTCAAGGGTAAGACGTTCACTACGTTCAATGGTCCGCTTTACGCGCACACGTCTGTACCTTTCAAAAATCTGATGGTCGGTATAAAAACAAGATTGGGATTGAGGATCCACAAAACCTCCTTGGATGGTGTATTCTTCAAAATCAGGATACACTGAAAAAGTAGCTAAAATGGTACGAAGACGCTCAATTTGACGGCTACTTTCACTAAAAATGGTCACCTTCCAACCTTCCTCCAAATGCTGTTTGATGTTATCCGCCAACAACTCAAAGTTCTTATTAAAAGCAGGTTGAGGATGGGTAGGATAGTCTAGAATTAAACCAAAACGATCTTTACCCGACACTCCTTCATACAAAGAGGAAAAACAAACCACTCCTCCCCGGAAAGTTTCCATCTCAGGAACCTCTTTCAACAACTCTTCCCGTTCTGTCCAAACTACAGCATCTTTTACAACTAATTTCAACGGAGCAATTCCTTGAGCATCCTCTTCCTCTTTTCCAAACAAATTGGGATACACATCCACTTGCTTTACGTCCTCGATGGAACGTTGTGTATTCACATCAATTAATTTGATCGATTCAATTTCTTCACCGAAAAATTCGATACGACAAGCTTTTTCATCCCCAAATGAAAACAAATCAATGATGCCTCCACGAACTGCATATTCTCCAGGCTGTGATACAAAATCACAACGCTGAAAACCTCCACTAACCAAAGAAGCTTTTAAGTTTTCAAATCCTACTACTGCACCCTGCTCAAGTCGTATTACATTGGCTGACAATTGATCCATCGCTGGAACCAATTCCTGCATAGAAGCAGGGTAAGTCACAATTACTAGATATGGGTGCCTGCTTTTTCCTTGCACATATTCTTGTAATGCCCCCAACGCAGCAGTACGTTGTACCTTTTGGGACACATCATGTATTTTGGTTTTCACTCCCCTATTTTCCGATTGGGGAAAATAAAAGATCGCCCCCTCATCCATCAAATGATACAAGTCATTTGCCAAACCGGCTGCAGTTTCTTTTCCCGAACAAATCACCCAATGCACCCCTTCTTGAATCACAGAAGCCATAGCATAGGAACGAGCAGACGCCTGTAATCCTTTCCACAAAACCGGCAATCCTCCCTCCGATTCATTCAAATAACGCTGTATGATTTCAGTGTTTTTTTTATCCAATATGGTTTTCAACATTTATACAGAATTCTTGTTTATAACCTATTAAAAACTGTTCAAAAAATCCTTGATAACTTTTAATAACTATATTTTGGCAACCAAACTTCCTGTTTATGCAGATCAAGTTTCAATTTTCCAAAATTTCAGCCTGTAAGTTTTGGAAATTTTATCATCAGTTTTTCAACAGTCATTATTTCAACACAAAGTTATCAACTTTATTTAAAAAAATGTTTAAAACATTCTATTATATTAATAATTAAGCTATTATATTATTATCTTTTGTTAATAACTTGTTGATAAACTGTTTATATCTTAATATACAAGACTTATCTACAGTTTCAACAGACCATCATCATATATCTATATATTTATCTTAAAATATATTATTTTTGTGCTTGATTCGTTTGGTTATGGAATGGGAAAAAGAAAATTTTGACCCGCGTCGAGCAGGTGCCTACAAAGATAGTGATTGGGACGGAAAAATCCGCCCTCAGGGTTTCGATGATTTTAGCGGACAAGACAAGATTATTGAAAACCTGATGGTATTTGTCCGGGCTGCAAAAGGACGTGGAGAATCGTTGGATCACGTTTTGTTACACGGTCCTCCAGGTCTTGGAAAAACTACGTTGGCTCACATCGTAGCTCGTGAAATGGGGGTTAATATGAAAATAACCTCCGGTCCAGTTTTGGATAAGCCGGGCGATTTGGCCGGTTTGTTGACAGGTTTGGAAGAAGGAGATGTACTTTTTATAGATGAGATTCACCGTTTGTCTCCGATTGTGGAGGAATACTTGTATTCAGCCATGGAGGATTACACGATCGATATCATGATAGATAAAGGTCCAGGAGCCAGATCGGTCCAAATTTCACTCAATCCCTTTACCTTAATCGGTGCTACTACCCGGAGTGGTTTGCTTACTTCTCCTTTGCGTGCCCGTTTTGGAATACAAGCGCATTTGGAGTATTATGATACCCAAGTTTTGGAGAAAATCATTGCGCGTAGTGCTACCATCCTTCAGATCGGAATCGATACACAAGCAGCACACGAAATTGCTTGCCGAAGTCGTGGGACACCACGTATTGCCAATGCTTTGTTGCGTAGGGTCCGAGATTTTGCCCAAGTAAAAGGCAATGGGCACATTGACCTTCCCATCACCCAATATGCGTTGGAAGCCTTGAATATTGATCGTCGGGGTTTGGATGCCGTTGACCACAAGATTCTTTCCACTATTATTCAAAAATTCAAAGGAGGTCCAGTAGGTGTGGGTACCATTGCTACTGCTGTTGGAGAAGATGTGGGTACCTTGGAAGAAGTCTATGAGCCTTTTTTGATCAAGGAAGGATTCTTACAGCGTACACCGCGGGGTCGTGAAGCTACTTCTTTGGCTTACGAACACCTGGGACTGGTACGCTTTAATGCTACCGATGCAGCAACCTTGTTTTAAATTTTATAAGAAATAACCATATGCGTAAATTGACTTTTAGTGTAACATTTCTATTCTTGGTATTCCTTGGATTTACAGCCCAATCTGTTGAAGCTTGTACATCAGCAATCATCACCGGAAAATTAACAGCAGATGGGCGTCCTATGTTGTTGAAACACCGTGATACCGGAGAATTAAACAACCGGGTAGAGAAGTTTACTGGAAAGAAGTACACGTTTATCGGTTTAGTGGATAGTCCGAGTACCGGTGGTTGTGTTTGGGCTGGAACCAATTCAGTGGGATTTTCCATTGTGAATACTGCTTCCTACAATTTAAAGGATGATGATGTCCAAGAAATGGATAAGGAAGGTGAACTGATGTACAAAGCATTGGGTTCTTGTAAGACCCTCAAGGATTTTGAGCAATTTTTGGATAAGTATCCTCGTCCCATGCAAGTAGAAGCAAATTTCGGAGTCATCGATGCGCAAGGAGGTGCTGCCTATTATGAGGTCAACAATACTATCTGGAAAAAAATTGATGTAAACGATCCGAAGATTGCTCCTGAAGGTTTTTTAGCTGTGACTAATTTCTCCTATACGGGCCGTGCCAATGAAGGTATGGGTTACGTACGTTATCATACAGCTCACCAAGTACTGTTGGAACGTTCCGTATTGGGTAACATTACCCCTCATTGGGTTTTTTCAAACATCAGTCGTTCATTCAGACACTCTTTATTGGGTATTGATTTAAGAAAAGACGGTGAACAAGTCGCTCCAAATGGATGGTTCATTGATCAGGATTTTATTCCCAGAAGAAGTACCTCGGCATCAGTTTTGATTCAAGGAGTTAAGCCTGGTGAAAATGCAGCTTTAACAACGATGTGGACTGTATTGGGATATCCTCCGGTTGCTCTAGCGCTTCCTTTGTTTGTGGATGGAACGTTGCCTGAAGGAGTGATGAAAAATAGTCAAGGAAGATCGGACTATTGTGATTGGGCATTGTCGGCGAAAGAAAATGTCTTCCCTATTACCCGTGGTAATGGAAAGAAATATTTGAATTTCAATGTACTATGGAATAACCAAGGAACCGGTTTCATGCAAAAAGTTGAAAGTAACGAGCAAATGATTCACCAATATTTTCAAGCAACCATGGAGCATTTCCGTCAGCAAGGAAAATTGGTGGAGGATGATTTGATGAACTATTACCAGGAGGCCCATTTTTTAATTCAACAAATGTATGGAACTACAACTCTTCACTGATACCTATCCTTATGGTTATGGGGAGCCATTCTTGGATGATGAACTACCCGTATTGGCCCGTAATTTTACGAAGATTGTCATTCATCCCCTACACGCTCCCGAAGGTCCAGTACGTTCCTTGCCTCCAGGAGTTTATTTGGCAGATCCACTTTTGTCTTTCTCGCCAGATAATCGCAAACAATTGATTTTACACGGGGTCTTTAACCGGGCACCTTTGTCTTTATGGGAATATTTTCGTTGTTCAGCTTTTACCTCAAAATCCAAAACCAAGGTTTTCTTGAGTTATTGGTTGTTGAAACGAAGTTTATGGAAGGCAGCTCGAGAATTTGTAGAATCCACGGATAAAGAACAGGAAATCTGTTATTTTTATTGGGGAGATAAAACTGTGCAACTGTGGCCGGCCATTAAGCGCTGGGCACCTAATTATCATGGTATTGTACGTTTGCATGGTTCTGATTTGTACGAAGAAGTAAAAGGTCTGTTACCTTATCGGAAAGAGTACCTGTCTGCCATTGATTTGCTGATGACCGTATCAAAAACAGGTGCTTCTTACCTAAAGTCCCACTATCCCTATCTGAACCCAGACAAAATAAAAACCTTTCCTTTGGGTTTTTCCAATGATGTGCCTTACACTAATAAAATGAACCAGGAGGGCATCTTTGAAATTGTCAGTTGTTCCAATGTAATTCCATTGAAACGGGTGGATTTAATTGCCAAGGCATTGAATGAAATTCAAATCAATACTTTGACAAAAGGAAAATTCAAGAAAATAAGATGGACTCATTTTGGTAACGGTTCCAAGATGCATGAATTGCAGAAAGTAATCCTCATGTTGGATGATTCTGATTTGGAGGTAGTTTTAGCAGGAAGAAGAGATCGTTCTGAAATTCTAGACTACTACACCCATCATCCGGTAGATTTATTCTTGAATGTAAGTTCCAGTGAAGGGATCCCTGTTTCCATCATGGAAGCGATGTCTTTCGGTATTCCCATCCTTGCAACAGCAGTAGGTGGAACGGCAGAATTGGTAACGCCAGCATGTGGAAAAACCATACCCCCTCAAATCACCAAGGATGATTTGAAAGGGTATATCGAAGCGTTTATTTTGTTGAGTTTTGAAGAGCGCAGTGCACTTTCAAAAGGTGCTTATCATGAATGGAAAAGCCATTGGGATGCTGAAACCAATAGCAAAGCATTCACAGATTATTTGCACTCTATTTTCAAGTTCTGAAACTCAGCCATGTACCAGTCGTTGATATCAGTTATGACAATGCGTACTGATTTTACGGCTTTTTCAGGCAGGAACGAAACCTGGTTGTATTCGAATTCTCCTGCTTTTTCATAATGGGTACCATCGGTTGAGTATTCGACATAGCCGTTAGAGACACCGTAAAAACTAATGCCCGGTCTTCCAGTTTCTACCGTAATCCTTTTACAGGTAACAGGTTCTTCGAAGTGATAGATCAAATAATCACCTGCTTGAATGGGACGATCGGTTCGAGCTACTTTTTTGTAATCATAACAAGTCAATGTGGCTTCTAATTCCTGTGCTTTGCGGAATGTCATATTTGTCTCAATGGTTGTTTTGGGTTGTAGGTAGTGGTACAAATCAATGTTGGATGCACCCACTGAGATACTACTCAACTCATCACCAAAGAAGGTTGCAAAACGATAGTTTTCAGGTTGTTCTGTTGCGATAGTTGCCCGATAAACCGGTGAAGCAGCCGTCGGTTGGCTACCATCGGTGGTGTAACGGATAACCGAACTGTTGTGGGGCGGTTTTACCCATAGAATACCATCTTCGTACAATACTTCAGGCGGAGCTACCCGAAACGCAATTCCCATGTGATACAATCGTGCAAAGTGTGCTTGGTACATCCGTTCTTCAAAGTTGTCATAATCTTTGAGTTGTGCCGGCGTCCAGCCTACTTCTGCCAAAGCGCAGGTTCTGGGGAAGAGTTGGTGCTCGATAAAGCGTGCAGGATATCCCAAGAGTTCACTCCACATACCTGCTTGTACCCCCATAATCTGTCCTTTAGCAGCAAAGTCCGGGAATAGGGATTCGGGATCGAACGAATAGGCTTTTTCCAGTGGAATGATACCTGCCCAATTGTGTCCTCGTTCCGCAACAGAGTACTTCATATCAAAGTAATTGTACTCGCACATTTGCATCACAGCTTTATAGCCTTTATCCAAACACTTTTGTACTTCTTTCACTCCGTGCCAAGCCGTAAAAATAGTTTCCGGACGGTGTTGGTCCCCTTCGGTAATTTCTTCCCAGCCGGCCATGGTTTTTCCGTATTTTTTTAGGATATTTTCCATTCGACTTGCGAACTCATTCAGTAGCAATCTACTGTTTTCCAATCCTTTTTCTTTCAGTAATTGTTGGCAATGAGGACAGTTGTTCCAAGAGGTAAGATCCACCTCATCCCCACCAATATGAATGTACTGGCTCGGGAATAAGTTGGCTACTTCTTTGATGATGTTCTCCAGAATTTTGTAGTTCTTCTCATTGCCGACGCAGACTACGTTGTTGGTTTCTCCATTGATGCTGATGTAGGCTTTATCAGACTCACAGACCATTTGGGGCATAGAACCTACCAGCGAACGGCTGTGTCCGGGTAAATCAATTTCAGGAATGATCTCGATGTTTCTTTCAGCAGCATAACGGATTACTTCTTTAATTTCCCGTTGGGTATAATAACCGCCATAACGGCCGTTACCTTGATGATAGGCAGGTGGAGTGACTTCTCCTACTCCTCTCCAAGCTCCCTTTTCAGTCAATTGGGGATACTTTTTGATTTCAATACGCCAACCATTGTCATCGGTTAGATGCCAGTGCATTCGGTTGAGTTTATGCGCTGCCATCCAGTTTAAGATTTCTTTAACCTGGTCTGCGGTGTAAAATGTTCTGGAAACATCCAGCATCAATCCTCGGTAAGCATAACGGGGTTGGTCTGTAATGGTTACACAATCCAATGCATATTCTCTTAATTCCAGATCTTGTGCGCCATAGATAGCGGGCGGAAGCATTTGCAATAGGGTTTGCACGGCATAAAACATACCTGCCTGGTCGCCGGCGGTGAGTCGGATTTGGTTCGGAGTAATTTCCAGACGATAGGATTCAGGTTCCATACCTGCTTCGTGGAAAAAGAAAACTCCTTCTAGGGAAAGATCTTGCTTGGTTACTACTTTACGAGGAGCAACCACTTCAAATACAAAGAGTTTTTCCCAGCCCTTTTCCACCAGCCAGTTCATTTGATTTTCATAATCCAAAGAAGTCAGGTAGCTGTTAAAGCCCTTTTTCAGGATAAATTGTCCCGCTTGGGGTTCTACTTGAACGGGTTGAGGTATCAGGTTTTTCCAAGTTTCGGCATAAAGCGTGTTGCACAGGAGAAAAAGGCTTGTAAAAAGCGAAAATAAATACTTCATTTTTATCCCTTTTGTTTGTTTTATTTTGTATTTTTGCCCCAAAGATAGCACAGACAATATTTTTTCAAAAAAAATAGTATGGATCAAAAATTAGTATCGAAAATTCCACAAGGTCCTTTAGCAGACAAGTGGACGGAGCACAAGGCTCATATTCGCGTAGTTAGCCCTGCCAACAAGCGCAAGCTTGAGATCATTGTGATCGGGACTGGATTGGGTGGCGCATCTGCAGCTGCCGCTCTTGGAGAATTGGGTTACAATGTCAAAATCTTCTGCATCAGCGACTCACCTCGTCGTGCGCACTCTATTGCTGCTCAAGGGGGTATCAACGCTGCAAAGAACTACCAAAACGACAACGACTCAATTTACCGTCTCTTCTATGATACCATCAAGGGAGGGGACTACAGAAGTCGTGAGGCGAACGTTTATCGCTTGGCCGAAGTCAGCAATTTGATCATCGACCAATGTGTGGCTCAAGGTGTTCCTTTTGCTCGCGATTACGGTGGATTGCTGGACAACCGTTCTTTCGGGGGTGCGCAAGTTAGTCGTACCTTCTATGCTCGCGGTCAAACCGGACAACAATTGCTCCTCGGTGCTTACGCTTCTTTGAACCGTCAAATTGCAAAAGGTTCTGTGAAATCTTACCCTCGTCATGAAATGTTGGATTTGGTCATGATCGACGGAGAAGCGAAAGGTATTATTGCCCGTAACTTGGTTACTGGTGAATTGGAACGCCACGGTGCTCACGCAGTTGTAATTGCTTCAGGTGGATATGGTAACGTATTCTTCTTGTCTACCAATGCAATGAATAGTAACGGTTCAGCTGCTTGGCAATGCTACAAGAAAGGAGCATTCTTCGGCAACCCTTGCTTTGCTCAAATTCACCCGACTTGTATCCCGGTACACGGTGACCAACAATCCAAATTGACCTTGATGTCTGAATCATTGCGTAATGACGGACGTATCTGGGTTCCGAAAAAGAAAGAAGACGTAGAAAGACTCCGTACCCGCAAAGTAAAAGCATCTCAAATTCCGGAAGAAGATCGCGACTACTACTTGGAACGTCGTTACCCTGCATTCGGTAACTTGGTACCTCGTGACGTGGCTTCTCGCGCAGCAAAAGAACGTTGCGATGCTGGATTCGGTGTGAACGAAACTGGTTTGGCAGTATTCCTTGATTTCTCAACCGCTATCCAACGTTTGGGTCGTGATGTAATCGAACAACGTTATGGAAACCTCTTCCAAATGTATGAAAAGATTACCGATGTGAATCCGTACGAAGAACCGATGATGATTTATCCGGCTATCCACTACACCATGGGTGGTCTTTGGGTTGACTACAACTTGCAAACAACTGTACCTGGTTTGTATGCAATCGGTGAAGCCAACTTCTCAGATCATGGTGGAAACCGCTTGGGTGCTTCTGCTTTGATGCAAGGTTTGGCGGATGGTTACTTCATCCTCCCCTACACCATTGGAGATTACCTTGCAGGAAAAATTCAAGTTCCTAAGACTGATATTAACCACCCGGCATTTGCTGAAGCAGAAAAATCAATCCAAGAAAAGATTGAAAAACTGTTGGCAGTGAAAGGTACCCAACCCGTTGACTATTACCACAAGAAATTGGGTCAATTGATGTGGAACAAAGTGGGTATGGCCCGCGAAAAAGCTGGTTTGGAATCTGCTATCGAAGAAATTCAAGTGTTGAAGAAAGAGTTCTGGAAAGACGTTTATGTTCCTGGAACCAATGCAGAATTCAACACCGAATTGGAAAAAGCAATCCGTTTGGCAGACTACTTCGAAATCGGTGAATTGATGGCACGCGACGCATTGAACAGAAATGAGTCTTGTGGTGGTCACTTCCGCGTTGAAATGCAAACCGAAGAAGGTGAAACCAAACGCGATGATGAAAACTACATGTATGTAAGTGCTTGGGAATACAAAGGAGAAAATCAAGTGCCCGAATTGCACAAAGAACCGCTTAATTTTGAATTTGTACAGGTAGCAACCCGTAACTATAAAGACTAAAGGATTTTCATTATGAATTTTACATTGAAAGTTTGGCGTCAAAAAAACGCAAAAGACAAAGGTCACTTTGAGACATACAAGGTGTCCAATATTTCTCCCGATACGTCTTTCTTGGAAATGATGGACATTTTGAACGATCAATTGATCCGAGAAGGAAACGATCCGGTAGCTCTGAATAAAGGTTGCCACAATTCTGGTCCGATCGCTTTTGACCATGACTGCCGTGAAGGTATTTGCGGGATGTGCTCCTTGTATATCAACGGTCGTGCACACGGTCCGGACGAAGACATTACCACCTGCCAATTACACATGCGTAAGTTCAAAGATGGTGAAACCATTACCATCGAACCTTGGCGTTCAGCTGGCTTCCCGGTAATCAAGGACTTGGTAGTAAATCGTGGTGCGTTTGACCAAATCCTCCAAGCAGGCGGTTTCGTATCTGTGAATACAGGCCAAGCACAAGACGCAAATGCGATTCCGGTAGCTAAAGCAGCAGCTGACGAAAGTATGGATGCGGCTTCTTGCGTAGGTTGTGGTGCTTGCGTAGCAACTTGTAAGAACGGTTCTGCGATGTTGTTTGTAGCTGCTCGTGTCAGCTCATTGGCTCTTCTCCCGCAAGGAAAGATCGAAGGAGCTCGCCGTGCAAAAGCGATGGTTGCAAAAATGGACGAATTGGGATTCGGTGCATGTACCAACACCCAAGCATGTGAAATGGAATGCCCTAAAAACATTTCCGTATCACACATCGCCCGTTTGAACCGCGAATTCCTTTGCGCTAAATTGAAAGACTAGATATAAGCTATCTTATGGAGTTTTTTGCCACATCACAAGGGATTCCTGTAAGAATATCAGATAGCAAACAAGGCTATCAAACCATTGTCTTTTTGCACGGATACTTGGAAACCTTGGATGTTTGGGAAGATTTTATGGCAACGGTACCGAATCATTTTCGGACCGTTGCTATTGATTTACCCGGACATGGCTTGAGTGGAACTCAGGCTGAGATCAATGAAGTTTCCTTTTCAGCCCGTGTAGTTTGTGGAGTACTTGATTTGCTGAAGATAGAAAAGGCGATACTGGTTGGCCATTCCATGGGTGGATATGTTGGCCAAAGTTTCTTGGATCAGTTTCCCGACCGCGCGTTGGCATTGGTGCACTTGAATTCCCACCCTTATGCGGATGCTCCTGACAAATCGGTTGATCGTGAGCGTGAGATCCGGTTTATTCAGGAAGGGAAACTGCAAACCCTTGCAGCTGTATCCATTCCGAATATGTATGCGCCATCCAACGTAAGAAAGATGGATGATGCCATTCAAAAGACGGTAGAACTTTGTGATATGCATGATCCGGATGGTATATGTGCTACCTTGCGCGGTTTGAAGGAACGTTCAAGTCAAGTTGATTTCCTGTCCCAAGTAAAGCATCCCCTACTCTTCGTTTTTGGGGATCAAGATGTTTTTCTTACGCAGGAGAGGCAGCAACAGATCCGTGAACAAATTCCTAATGCAGATTATGTATTATTGGCGAATACAGGGCATAATTCCTTCTTGGAAGACCCAGTGGGTACATGGCAAAGCATTGCTTCATTTATCGAAAAAAACGGGCTTTAGGCCCGTTTTTTATTAATTACCAGAGGAAGTTATCAAAGGGATAACGGCCTGCATGAATTTCTGCAACCATTTTGTATAGGTCGTTCCGCATTTTGTCAATTCCCACTTTTTCGCGTGCTGAGATAAAGATACAAGGTGTATTTTCTTTCGCAATCCAAGAACGCTTGAGTTCTTCCAATGAGATGTTTTCCCGCTTTTTCTCTTCAAAATCAAATTCGGACTGTTCAACGTATTGGTAGGCATCAATCTTATTGAATACCAGGTAAACGGGTTTGTCTGCAGCACCAATTTCGCTCAAGGTCTCCTTGACTACCCGAATGTGATCTTCGCAATTGGGATGCGAAACATCGACTACGTGCATCAGAATGTCCGCTTCACGAACTTCATCCAGTGTACTTTTGAAGGATTCTACCAATTGTGTAGGTAGTTTTCGGATGAATCCAACTGTGTCTGAGAGCAGGAACGGTACGTTCTCAATAACCACTTTTCGGACGGTTGTATCTAGAGTCGCAAACAATTTATTCTCAGCAAATACTTCGCTTTTTGCCAGTAGGTTCATCAAAGTACTTTTACCCGCATTGGTATAGCCCACCAGTGCAATCCGTACTAGCGAGCCGCGGTTACCCCGTTGGGAAGCCATTTGGCGGTCGATTTTTTTCAATTGCTCTTTTAGGCGGCTGATTTTGTCCAGGATAATACGACGGTCGGTCTCAATTTGGCTTTCACCGGGACCTCTCATACCAATCCCACCGCGTTGCCGCTCCAAGTGCGTCCACATACGAGTAAGGCGCGGCAATAAGTACTGATATTGAGCAAGCTCCACCTGTGTTTTCGCATAGGCGGTTTTTGCTCGTTGCGCAAAAATATCCAGAATGAGGTTGGTTCGGTCTAAAATTCTAACCTCCAATTCACGCTCAAGGTTTCGTAGTTGCGAAGGGGAGAGTTCGTCATCAAACAATACCAATTTGATTTCATGTTCTTCCAGGTATTGTTTGATTTCTTCGATCTTACCAGATCCGATGTAGGTTTTGGAATTGGAGCGTTCCATCTTTTGGGTGAATCGTTCTACGCAGTTTGCTCCAGCAGTCAACGCCAGAAACTCCAGCTCATCCAGGTACTCGTTTACCTGGGCTTCGGTCTGGTCTTTGGTGATAGTCGCCACCACCACTGCTTTTTCCATCTCTTGTAATTCTTTGATTTGCTTCATTTTAATGCATAAAAAAGAGGCTGGCTATGATTAGTCAACCTCTTTGATTCTTCTTTCTTGAATTATCTCAATTGGAAGACCACAGGGAAGATAAATTGTACCTTAACCGCGCGGTCACGTTGTTTACCAGGTTCCCATTTGGGCGAGTTAGAAACTACGCGTACAGCTTCTTTATCCAAAGCGGGGTCAATACCACGAATTACTTTAATATTGGTAATTTGACCTTCTGCTGTCAAGGTGAAGGAAAGAATTACTTTACCTTGTACGCCGTTTTCTTTTGCAATTTCAGGATAAACCAAGTTTTTACCTACCCATTTTGAGAACTCGTTTTGTCCACCGCCCATGAATGAAGGTTTGGTGTCTACGATTGCAAAGGGAATGGCTTCTTCTACGATTTCTTCTTCGTACACTTCGGTCACGTAGTCCATAATTTCAACACCCATGTCCTTGGTATCTTCCAATGAAATCATAAAATCATCGTTTACTTCGATGTCGTCTTCCACCAAGTCGATCTGGTCTGACAAGACGGGAATCTTCGGAGCTTCCGGCGGCGGAGGAGGAGTTTCTTGGGTGATAGGAATCGCTTCCTCTTCAATAACTACCTGAGTTTCAGTTTCAAGCACCGCTTCAGCTTTTTCGTATGATTTCCATTCAAACGCAAACAATACGATAGCAAGGGTGATGATTAATCCGATTTCTCTGAACAGCAATTTCTTGTTTTCCAAATCGGCTTTGGGACTCTTTTTTACTTCCATAGTATCTTCTTTGTCAATATTTACACGAACTAGCGCGTAAATTTCTTATTTTTCTTGCAATAAAGCAAATTTTTAATTGTGGAGTATATCGGAATCGAACCGATGACCTTTTGAATGCCATTCAAACGCTCTAGCCAACTGAGCTAATACCCCGCCTATTTCTGGATTAGATCAAGCCTAATTCAGCAAGAACGCCGTTGGTTTTTCTAACAGCTTCAGCACTTGCGTTGAATTTCGCTTGTTCGTCTTCCGTCAATTTGATGTCAACGATTTTTTCTACACCGTTTTTGCCCAGTACAACCGGAACACCGATGCAGATATCATTTTGACCGTATTCGCCTTCCAAGCTTACGCAGCAGGGGAATACTTTCTTTTCATCCATAATGATTGCTTTTGCAATGTTTGCACCAGCCATACCCGGAGCATACCAAGCAGAAGTACCAATCAATTTAGTCAAGGTTGCGCCACCTACCATGGTGTCAGCAACTACTTTGTCAGCAGTTTCTTGATCAAGGATTTCCAAAACGTTACCACCGCGGAAAGCAGCTTTACCAATCAACGGAACCATGGTAGTATCACCGTGGCCACCGATTACCATACCATCTACATCGTTGATATGAGCTCCCAAGGCTTGGCTCAGGTAGTAGTTGAATCGGCTGCTGTCCAACATACCGCCCATACCGATGATGCGGTTCTTAGGAAGACCACTTACTTTGCTAGTCAAGTAGGTCATGGTATCCATCGGGTTGGAAATCATAACAATAACAGCGTTAGGTGAGTATTTGATGATGTTTTCAACAACGCTCTTAACGATTCCAGCGTTTACACCGATCAATTCTTCGCGGGTCATGCCCGGTTTTCTAGGAATACCAGAAGTTACGATTACAACATCTGAGTTCGCGGTAGCTTCATAATCATTGGTTACCCCTTTGATTACGGTATCCACACGACCCAATTTTGCTGCTTGCATCATATCGATGGCTTTTCCTTCAGCAACACCTTCTTTAATGTCCAACAATACGACTTCTGCTGCGAAGTTCAATTGAGCTACAACGTTTGCGCAGGTAGCACCTACATTACCAGCACCAATTACACTAACTTTTGCCATTGTTTTAATTAATTTTCTGTTTTTTATTAGTTTTGCGCTAAAATTTCAGCTTTTGAAATTTTGGTTGCAAATATACAAATTATCTCAATGCATGGTTAAATTTTTTAACAAAAATACGAGCTATAAACTACCTGCAGAAAGGCTTGTCAAACAGTGGATAGGGCGTACCCTGCAGCACTATGGATGCAAGGAAGGAAGATTGTATGTTATCTTTATGGATGATCCGTCGTTGCTCCAGATGAACCGTGATTTTATCGGACACGACTATTATACCGATATCATTACGTTTGATACTTCGGATTATCCCGAATCTCCCAAGGATGCCATCTCGGGTGAACTTTACATCAGTGTGGATACGGTTCAAGCCAATGCGGAAGAATATGGTGCAACATTTTTAGAAGAGATGTACCGAGTTATTATACACGGTGTTTTGCACCTGGTAGGTTTCGATGATCATGAGGAAACAGATATCTGTGCGATGCGACAAGCAGAGTCGGAAGCGTTAGAACGGTTGAAGGAAAATGGAGTCGAATTTTGATATAATCGTTGTAGGAGCCGGCCATGCCGGATGTGAGGCAGCAGCAGCGGCCGCAAAAATGGGATCCAATGTCTTATTGATCACCATGGATATGAATAAGATTGCGCAGATGTCCTGCAATCCAGCCATTGGAGGTATAGCTAAGGGGCAGATTGTTAGAGAGATAGATGCATTGGGGGGTTATTCGGGAATTGTAACAGATGCCAGTACCATGCAATTTCGTACACTGAATCGCTCCAAAGGTCCTGCGATGTGGAGTCCTCGCGCACAATGCGACAGAATGTACTATTCGTTGAACTGGCGATATATCCTTGAAAATACCTGTGGATTAAGTATTTGGCAGGATACAGTAGTCTCAATAACTCAAAATCCCTTGCATAATTTTGAAGTTGTGACCTCCCTTGGGGTTAAATTTCAAGGAAAGAAGCTTATTTTGACAGCTGGAACCTTCCTGAATGGCAAATTGTACGTAGGTCGTCAACAGGTAGCAGGGGGAAGAGCAGGAGAGGCGGCTTCCTATGAACTTACCGAGCAACTCGCATCCATGGGGGTTTCCTTTGGAAGAATGAAGACAGGAACCCCGCCGCGTATTGATTTTAGATCGCTCGATCTTTCCAAGTTTGAAATTCAACAAGGAGATGATGACCCTTCAAAATTCTCCTTCTTGAACTACAAGACAGCTATCCAGTCCGGGTACCCACAAAATCCATGTTACGTTGTGCATACCAACGAAGCCTGTCATGATATTTTGCGAGAGGCCTTTCCGGAGTCACCCTTATTGAGTGGTACAATCAAAGGTGTGGGTCCGCGCTATTGTCCCAGTATTGAAGACAAACTGCGGACGTTTGCGGATAAGACTTCGCACCAGTTATTCATTGAGCCGGAGGGATGGTATTCCAATGAGTATTATTTGCAAGGCTTTTCATCATCACTTCCTTTTAAAGCGCAGATACAGGCTCTTCAGCAGTTGCCCGGTTTTGAAAAAGTGGTTGTTTATCGTCCGGCTTACGCAGTCGAATATGACTACTTCGATCCGACACAACTTAACCACACTTTGGAATCCCGTCACGTGAAGGGATTGTATTTTGCCGGGCAAGTCAATGGCACGACTGGTTATGAGGAAGCTGCTGCACAAGGTTTGATGGCAGGTATCAATGCGCATCTTGCAATCCAGGAAAAGGAACCCTTCATTTTGGGTCGTGACGAGGCTTATATTGGTGTGCTGATCGATGACCTCATTACTAAAGGGGTGGATGAACCGTATCGGATGTTTACCTCCCGAGCAGAATATCGGATACTGTTGCGCCAAGATAATGCAGATTATCGTTTGACTTCTAAGGCTTATCAAATTGGTTTGGCTGACGAGTCTCGTTATCGGTTGATGCAGTCGAAATATGAACGGGTACAGCAGTTAGCGCACTCTATGGAGGAGGTGGTTCCCTCGTTGGAATCCATCAATCATCGCTTAAAGGAAAAAGAGACGTCAGAAATTACTTATTCACGTCCATTGTCTCAACTTCTTTTGCGTCCCCAATTGGGCATACATGATCTTAAGGAATTTTTACCTGCTTCTTTGGGGGATGAGTTGAAAATCATACCGGACCCTCAGATCGAATCGCTGATTAAATCCATGCCTTATCGTCCGGATATGCCTATTCAAATGGATGAACTATCGGATGAGATCTATGAGGCTTGTGAAATCTCTGTCAAATATGCGGGATACATTGATCGTGAGAAAAAGTTAGCTGAGAAATTGGTTCGTTTGGAGTCTGTGAAGATTCCTGAGGATTTTGATTTTTCTCGTGTATCTTCCTTGTCCATGGAGTGTCGTCAAAAATTAGAGCGTTACCGCCCTCGTACGATTGCTCAGGCGTCCCGAATTTCTGGAGTTTCACCTGCTGATATTTCCGTCTTGTTGATTTATTTCGGGAGATAATAAATGTTCCACGTGGAACAAAAGGAGTCCGACTAAGCAGTCGGACTCCTTTTTGGTTATGAGAATCTGTTATCCAGGATGTCTATTCGTTTGCATAAATCTCATTGATGAGATTTTGGTGTTGTTTGAGGATGTTGGATCGTTTTAGTTTTAAAGTTTGGGACAACATGCCATTGGCGGCATTCCATTCTTCATAAACAATACGTTCGCGCTTGATACATTCGTGAGGGGCCAAGTTTTGATTGACTTTTTCAATTTCACGGTGAATCTTTGCCAATACTTTTGAATCCTGAACCAGCTCATTGTTGTCTTTGTAAGTGACTTTGTGTTTGGCTGCCCAGAAGTGCAGACGAGCCATATCGGGGATGATGATGGTTGATGCAAACTTATGGTTTTCTCCAAATACGATGCAGTTTTCGATGTAGGGGGATTCCCGAAGTTTGTTCTCGATCATTTGAGGGGCGATGTATTTTCCGGAAGAGAGTTTAAAGATTTCTTTTTTCCGGTCGGTAATTTGTACGTATTGTCCATCTACCCAACGTCCGATATCACCGGTATGCAGCCATCCCTCTTCGTCAATGGTTTCGCGAGTGGCATCGGGGTTCTTGTAATAGCCTAACATCACATGGGGTCCACGTGTGAGGATTTCTCCGTCTTCAGCAAATTTAAAGTCGGTTCCCTCCATGGGTTTTCCAACGGTTCCAATGATATTAAATCCTTGCACGGGGCTGTTCACGGCAATTACCGGGGATGTTTCCGTCATGCCATATCCTTCAAAAATGCGTAATTTGGCAGCATTGAACAGGCGAACGATCTTTGCCTGGATGGCGGACCCTCCTGATACGATGAGCATTTCATGGCCGCCCAATTTTTCACGCCATTTGCGATATACTAAGCGGTCTGCCCAGTGGTGTTGTAGGCGATAGAACCAATGGTGGTTGTAGTTGTCGAATTCGTTTCCAAATTTCCAGGCCCATGAGTAAATTTTTCGTTTGATACCAGTGAGATCCTTGCCTGCAGCCTCCAGTTTTCCGTACATCATTTCCAATACGCGAGGTACGGAACAGAAGCCGTCTGCGTGGAAATCTGCCAGGTCGCGGGCTACGGTACCCAGACTTTCTGCATAATAGGTGCTCACACCCAGGTATTGGTACTCATAGTTCATGGTTCGTTCGTAGATGTGGCAGAGTGGCAAGAAGCTGAGCATCCGGTGGGAGGAGTTTTGGGTTTGCTTAACGGCGTGACCTAACATATTGAACATCAGGTTCCAATGAGAGAGCATTACGCCCTTAGGGGTGCCCGTTGTGCCGGATGTATAGATGATGGTTGCCAGGTCGCTGGGCTGTACATTGTTTTTAATGGCCTCGATCCGTTGACGGGTTTCTTCGCTGGCTTGTTCGCCAAGCTGGTACAATTTATCCAGGTCTTCAACACCTTCTTGAGGGTCCATTACAATGATTCTTGCTGGTGTATCCATCTGGTCTACAATGGGTTTTATCTTAGAGTAGAGGGAGGTGGATCCGATAAAGATGATGCGGGAATCACTGTGGTTAAAGATGTATAGGAAGTCGGCTGCGTTTAGGGTGGGGTACACTGGAACATGGACCATGCCGGCCAGGTTGAGCCCCATATCCACAAAGTTCCATTCGGGGCGGTTCGGTGTAATTGTGATGGCTTTTTCACCGGGTTGAAACCCTAATTCCAGCAATGCATAGGCGATTTGGTAAGATCGTTTGCAATACTCAGGAACAGAAATTCGTACCGTACCTCCTTGAATTTTTCGAGCCAGAATGTCTGTTTTTTCAGCATAATGTTGGCTAAGGTGATCGAGGATGTCGAACGTACGTGTAACGGTTGTCGTTTTTGCTTTCATGATGACTTCATTTTATTCGATCATAACTAATCACAAATTTATAAAAAAATAAGAGGTCAAACCAATAAGTTTGACCTCTTTGTATCAAAAAATGAAGTGGAATTACGCAATCATTGCTTCGTATTGAGCAGCGTCCATCAAAGTGTCTACTTCTGCAGGATCTGACATTTCAACTTTGATCATCCAGCCTTTTCCATAAGGATCTTGGTTAACCAATTCAGGAGCACCTTCCAATTCAGGGTTAACTTCGATTACTTTACCAGAAACCGGCATTAATGCATCTGCTACAGTTTTAACAGCTTCGATAGCACCAAAGTTTTCGTCTTTTGCTACGTCTTCGCCTTCAGTTTGGATGTCAACAAAAACGATATCACCCAATTGGTCTTGAGCAAAGTCAGTAATACCTACGGTAGCAATGTTTCCTTCAACCAATACCCATTCGTGGTCTTTGGAATACTTTAAATTACTAGGAATGTTCATAATCGTATCTTAAATAATGTTTTTAATAGGGCAAATTTAGTAAAAAAAATAGAGCATGAAACTACTAAAGTAATTTTAATGCCAATTTTATCATTTCTTCTAGGCAGCAATCATGCTTTTCTTTCAGAATGGTATCCAAGGCCCGGTCGATCTGTGCTTTGGTGAATCCCAACATTTGCAAAGCAGCAGCTGCTTCAGTTCGAGCCGGATTGGTGGTAAGGGCTGGAATTTTTAGCGAAGATCCTGTGCCTTTGACTAATTTTCCTTTTAGCTCAATGATTAGCCGCTGAGCGGTTTTTAAGCCGATTCCTTTGACGCTTTTAATGCGGTTGATGTCTTCTCCTAAAATGGCTTGTCGCAGTTCTTCGCTACTGAGGGAAGAAAGCACCATGCGGGCCGTATTGGGGCCCACGCCCGATACTCCGATCAGTAAAGTGAAGATTTCGCGTTCATCCGGGTCGGCAAAACCGTAAAGTTGCTCGTCATCTTCGCGCACGACGTGGTGCACAAAAACCTTGCATTCGGAGGATTCGTGCTGAAGCTGGGAATAGGTCTGAAGGGAGATTTGAAGACGGTAGCCGATGCCATGGTTGTCAATCACCACTTGGGTAGGGCTCAGTTCAGCAATGCTTCCTCGGATGTAATCGTACATAATCTTAAATTTTAAAAGCCATCTAAATGTCAGGTGATGCAAATTTACTATTTTTGTCAATTATTGTGCAAGATATGGATCAATTCAGACAATACGAACAGGTGGAGGCCATTCGGAATCGGATACCGGCGTTGTCCAGGACGGTTTATGGAAAGCCGTTGGTGTATTTGGACAATGCGGCAACGGCACAGAAGCCGGATGTGGTGATTGAGCGGGTGGATGCGATGAACCGGGGGGTGAATGGAAACATTCATCGGGCGGTGCATCGGTTGAGTGAAGAGACGACTCTTTGGTACGAACAGGCTCGTGATCAAGTGCGTGATTTTATTGGTGCAGCTGCTCGGGAGGAAGTGATTTTTACCTCAGGAACTACCGCAGCCATCAATACCGTTGCTTACGCTTGGTGTACTCAATTTTTGAAGGCGGGAGATGCGGTATTGGTAACAGAGGCTGAACATCATTCGAACATTGTGCCTTGGCAATTGGCCTGTCAGCGTGCGGGTGCAACCCTGCGTGTTTTGCCGGTAGATGACAAGGGGCAGTGGCAGATGGACGTGTTGGAGACCTTGTTGGATGAGCGAGTGAAATTGGTGGCAGCGGCACACATTTCAAATGTGTTGGGCTTGGTCAATCCGGTGCAGGCTTTGATTGATGCGGCGCACAGGGTAGGAGCTTGTGTCTTGATTGATGGAGCACAGGGGATTGTGCACGCTCCGGTTGATGTACAGGCTTTGGACTGCGATTTCTATGTTTTTTCGGGGCATAAGCTGTATGCAGAAACGGGTACCGGAATTCTTTATGGAAAACGCGTTTGGTTGGAACAAATGCCGCCATTTTTAGGTGGGGGCGATATGGTGGATACAGTCACCTTTGAAAAAACGACTTACGCACCGCTTCCGCTCAAATTTGAAGCCGGAACCGGGAATTTTATTGGCGCTGCATCGTTGGCTCCTGCTATTGATTTCGCAAGAGAAATGATGGGTGGTCAATTTGAAGAGAATCAGTTGGAAATATCAGCTTACCTAAAGGAAGAGTTTTCTAAAATTGATGGATTGCGAGTCTATGGAGAGGGTGAGCATAAAATCCCTTTGTTCTCGTTTTCTGTAGAGGGTTGCAACCACGGGGATATCGCAACATTGTTGGATAAGCTGGGTATTGCCGTGCGTTCGGGCTTGATGTGTTGTGAGCCACTGATTACTCGCTTTGGTCACACTGGCCTGGTTCGTGCTTCGTTTGCTCCCTACAACACGCTTGCTGAAGCGGCGGTTTTGGTGCAGGGCCTGCATCGGGTTTTGCGCATGTTGAGAGGTTAATCATGAAATTTTAAGTTTATGGAAAAATCAATACAGGTACTGGAACGTGAAGTTGTTGAGGAATTCGCAATGTTCCCAGAATGGATGGATAAATACGAATATTTGATTGAAATCGGCAAAAGTCTGCCCATATTGGATGAGCGTGAGAAAACCGAAGAGAAGCTGATCAAGGGTTGTCAGTCACGGGTGTGGCTGAGTTGTCACATGGAGGAGGGACGTTTGGTGTTTGCTGCGGACAGCGATGCGATCATTACCAAAGGCATCATTGCTTTGTTGATACGGGTGTATAATCATCATACGCCGGCTGAGATTTTGGCATCTGATTTTGGTTTTATCCGTGAAATTGGCTTGCAGGAAAACTTGACACCGACCCGTGCAAATGGGCTGGTTTCGATGATTGAAAGAATCAGAACTTATGCTTCAGATAACTGTTAATAAGTTATTGAAAAATGGATAAAGCGACATTAGAAAAGAACGTAGTTAGAGCATTGCGCCAGGTCTATGATCCGGAAATTCCGGTGAATATCTATGAGTTGGGACTTATCTATAAAATTGAGATTGATGACGAGCAACGTCTGAAGATCACGATGACCATGACCGCTCCGAATTGTCCGATGGCTGATCAATTGGTGGATGATGTACACGATGCGGCTTCAGATGTTCCGGGAATTACTGATGTGTCCATTGACATTGTGTTTGATCCACCGTGGGATCGGAGCATGATGAGTGATGAAGCGATGTTGGAGTTGGGCTTGCTGTAATGTTTGAATATGGAAAAACAAGTTGAACGAGTATATTTGTCATTGGGTTCTAACCAGGGCAATAAATCCAGAAATCTTTCGACTGCAATCGCCTTGCTGGTGACTGAAATGGCGCCTTATTTGTGCTCGGAGATCTTCGAATCTTCGGTCATAGAAACCGTCCCCTGGGGCTTTGATTCACAGGAAACATTCTTGAATCAAGTGATCGCCTTTGATACTTTTTTGACACCGGACCAGGTTTTGCAGGTGTGCCATTATGTCGAAGACCGTTTGGGACGAGATCGTTCACGTCCCTTGTACAACGAAAAAGGAGAACGTCTCTACTATGACCGGGTCATTGATATCGACATTCTCCTGTATGGTTTGCAGAAGGTTCAGCAGGATGATTTAGTCATTCCTCATCCGCGTCTGATAGAACGCGATTTTTTCCTGCAGTTGCTGAAGGAATTGATTGCGGAAGAAACCCTGCAAGAAGTTTTGTAAAGTTATTGCAGGAAGTTGATGAATGCTTCCAGTGGAGAATTTCCAACCGGAGTCTTCAACGCATTTCCATTAGCATCGGTTACCACATACAAGGGTTGTGAAGCGATGCCATAGTGGGTTGTTTGGTATTTACGCAGTCGGCGACCGAGGGTTTTTTCGGTAGCATCCGGAGTTTTATCGTCCACATACAGATTTGCTATAACATAGTTTGAAGCGAGCAATTGCAATACATCGGGGTTGTTCAACACCGTTGCTTCCATTACTTTGCAGACGCTGCATGTATGGGATTTGAAATACAGGAATACCTTTTTATCGGATTTTTGCGCTTCAGCCAGGGCGTCTTCGATGTTGTTGAATGAGGGGAGCGATCGATAGGCGTTGAAAGTGGCCGCTGTTTCGTGGGTCACAACTGTGCTCGTGTTGTCAGGCAGAACCACTTGGACGTTGGATTCTTGGGGCGGCAGCATACCGGAAATGGTTTGTAGAGGAGCGCCCAGCAAGCCGGTAAAGAGATAAAGGGCAAAGACAAAGCAAATCATAGCTCCTACCAGTCGTCCCCAACCCAAACTGGAAACAGGGCTGTCGTGATGGGTTTGGATTTTACCCAAGAAATAGGCACCCAGTAACGTTGCCAATACGATCCATACTGCCAGGAAGCCAGTCCGGGAAATGATACCCCATCCAAAATATGCATCTACGTTGTAGAGGAATTTGACGGAGAAAGCCATTAGAACAAAGGCAAATACTACCTTTACAACATTCAACCAACCACCGGATTTGGGCATTTTCTTCATGATATTGGGGAAGAAGGAGAAAACAACGAAGGGCAATGAGAAGGCCAAGCCAAAGGCGGCCATTCCCAAAATTGGTTTAAGGGCCACGCCATCCACTACAGCTGCAGCCAGAATGGAACCCACGAAAGGACCTGTGCAGGAGAAGGAGACAATTACCATTGCCAACGCTACAAAGAAAGCAGCCAAGAATCCACCTTTATCGGCTTGACGGTCTGCTTTGTTGGCCAGGCTACTGGGCAAGGTGATCTCAAAGGCGCCCAAGAAGGAGATGGCAAATACGATGAACAGCAGCGCGAAGAGCAGATTCGGAATCCAGTGAGTGCCCAAAGCGTCCGTAGCGGCAGTACTTTGGAACAAGGATACTATCAAGCCCAAAGCTGTATAAATCAATGTGACAGAAAGCCCAAAGACGATGCCTTTCAACGGGCCCGTTTTGCTATTGCCATTTCCCATAAAGAAGCCAACGGTCATGGGAATCATCGGGAAGACGCATGGAGTGATGACTCCTCCCAAACCAGCGGCAAAGGCGACCAGTAAGAACATCCAAAGGCTTTGTTCGGAGGATTTTTCGTTCGTTGAGGCAGGTGTTGCAGCAGCACTGCTTCCACGAACTTTGAAGGTCACGTCTTTGTCTGCGGTCAAGCATTCTTGTCCGTTGCAAGTTTGGTAGGACAATGTGGCTAATACCTTGAAATCTTTATCCGTTAGTGGGCGGATCGTTTGTACCAGGACAGCTTGGCCTTCGAAAATTTCAACATTCAACCCAAAGCCGGCATCGTATTTTGTATGAGTCGGAGTTGTTTCGGTCAAAGTGCCAACCAATTCGTAGTCCGCGGACGGAGTAAAGTCTGCAGAGACCGGAAGTGGTCCATTCGGAATAGCTTGTGTTCCATACATATACCAACCTTCGTCTAAGCTGATGGTGAAGGTGAGTTGAATAGTTCCATCGCTTTGTTGTTTAGCAGATTGTGCAATGAAACTGGGGTCTTGCTGTGCTTGAATGGAACCGGTGGCCAGAAAAAAGATGGCCATTACCAGGCTCATCCAGTACGTTGAAATTTTCTTCATCTGTTTGGTCGTTAATCTTTTGGGGGCAAATGTAGTGAAAGTATTCAAAATAGTGTTAATTTTGCGGGTTGACAATTTAAGAATATCAAATACAATGACACAAGAAGAACTTTTCAAGGCGCTGATTTCTCATGCCAAGGAGTATGGATTCATCTTCCCTTCCAGTGAGATTTATGATGGATTAAGTGCAGTTTATGACTATGGTCAATTGGGTGTGGAACTGAAAAATAACATCAAGAAATATTGGTGGGATGCGATGGTTCGCCTCAATGAGAACATCGTGGGTATTGACTCCGCTATTTTTATGCATCCCCGTATTTGGGAAGCATCCGGGCACGTGGGCGCATTCAATGATCCGTTGATTGATAACAAAGATTCCAAAAAACGTTATCGTGCGGATGTACTGTTGGAAGACTACTTGGCCAAATTGGAAGAAAAGGAAAATAAGGAGGTTGAAAAAGGTCGCCGTAAGTTTGGCGATGCTTTTGATGAGGAGCAATTCCGGGCTACCAATCCGAATGTGTTGCGTCAACGCAGTAAAATTGAGGCTGTACGGGCCAAGATGGTGGCAGCTTTGGAAGCCAATGATTTGAAGGGTTTGCGTGATTTGATTTTGGAATGTGAAATAGCTTGTCCCATTTCAGGCACAAAGAACTGGACCGATGTCCGCCAATTCAATTTGATGTTCAGTACCCAATTGGGTAGTGTATCCGATGAATCTGGAACAATCTACCTGCGTCCGGAAACCGCACAAGGTATCTTTGTGAACTTCTTGAACGTACAAAAGACCGGACGGATGAAGATTCCTTTCGGTATTGCTCAAATTGGTAAAGCGTTCCGGAACGAAATCGTTGCTCGTCAGTTCATCTTCCGTATGCGTGAATTTGAACAAATGGAAATGCAGTTCTTTGTGCGTCCGGGTGAAGAAATGAAATGGTATGAAAAATGGAAACAAACCCGTCTTGCTTGGCACAAGGCACTGGGATTGGGCGATGACAAATACCGTTATCATGATCACGATAAATTGGCACACTACGCCAATGCGGCTTGTGATATTGAGTTTGATTTCCCGTTTGGTTTCAAGGAATTGGAAGGTATTCATTCTCGTACCGACTTCGACTTGGGTAACCATCAGAAATATTCGGGACGTAAGATCCAATACTTTGATCCGGAAACCAACGAAAGCTATGTTCCCTATGTTGTTGAAACTTCCATTGGTCTGGACCGTACCTTCTTGGCGGTTTACTCAGCTGCTTACTGCGAAGAAAAACTGGAAGGTGGCGAAGAGCGCGTAGTATTGCGTCTTCCGGCAGCCCTCTCTCCGGTTAAAGCTGCAGTTCTTCCGTTGGTGAAGAAGGATGGACTCCCTGAGTTGGCAAGAGAAATTATGCAAGATCTCAAGTTTGACTTCAACTGCCAATACGATGAAAAAGATAGCATCGGAAAACGTTACCGTCGTCAGGATGCCATTGGAACACCGTTCTGCATTACTGTCGATCATCAAAGTTTGGAAGACCGTTGCGTAACCGTGCGTCATCGTGATTCCATGAAACAGGAGCGTGTAGCAATTGATGCGTTGAAAGCAATGATTGCCGACGAGGTATCCTACCGCAAACTCTTCGAAAAAATTGCTTAACTGGAAATGATAAAGGCGATTCGTAACGTTACTTGTGGCTGCTTGCTCTTTGTGGTGCTGTTCTTCTTGTCGGCTTGTAGTTCCGATGCGTCCAAAGAGCGAGTTGCTATCAAGCTGACTTCTGCAGCAGAGGTTTCTCTCGGAGCAATAGGAGGAGAATTTGAAGTCTGTTATACCCTTGGAGGTGAAACCGATTATAAAAATGTAAATTGTTCTTCTTCAGAAGATTGGATTTTAGTTGTCCGTCAAGAATTGGGGGTATTGACCCTGGCTGCGGAAGCAAATACGACGGGAAATGATCGGATGGCCGCGGTGATGTTGTCCTATGCTGACAGCCGTGTGTCAGTGGTAGTACAGCAAAGTGGAAAGCCGGATGCAACCGTGATAACGATTGTCTCGGATACCGAGTATCAATTGGGACGTGCAGGGCAGCCGTTAACCATTGTCTATACGGTCGAAAACAAGCTCTCTGAGGACCAGCTTTATGCCACAGCAAATGTGGATTGGATCTATGGATTTTCCATGAAGAATGAAGGCGAATTGCAGCTGGGGATAGCCAGTAACCTCACAGGAAGTGACCGTTGCGGCAAGGTGACCATTGGTTGTTCGGATGCTACGGCTACGTTGATGGTTTATCAAGCAGGAGATGGAGCATTTGTCTTTGAGGCTCAGCGCTTGCACGGTTATTATTATGGCGATCAGTATTCTCCCGGAACCGGCAATTATTGGTTCGTGCTTTCGGACCGTGGATTTGATGTGGATGGACGATCCTATCCGGTAGCCACTTATTACCGGATCGATGCCTATGCACCGATGCCTGAACAGTCGGCTTCCCAATATAAGATCCCTGTTGGCCGGTATTCATTTGATACCTCCAATTCTATGGAACCATGGACTTTTTCCGCGAATTATAGCGGATTTTGGCAAACGGATGCGCAAGGGGGAAGAGCACAGATTCTTCCGATCGAAGCTGGCGAGTTGCTGGTAGAAGAAGGCAAGATGACTTTGACCCTGACGATTCAGGGGGAAGAGCACACAGTTTCTTATGTCGGAACCTGCCTTTTGGAAGATCTGTCAGCGCCAGGGTATGTTTATTCGACGTTGGAGGATGATTATCAAGCTGATTTATCCGATCACCACATGATCTGCAAATGCTATGGTGATTATTACGACTACGGTTATATGAACTGGATGTTTGTCATTCAACCGAACAATGGACAGGGAGATTGCTTTCAGTTTGATATCATTACAGACAAGAAGCAAGCCTCTGATGGGTTCTGTGGAGTCTATACCAGTTCAGATTACTTGGCGGTCAACTCGTTCATTCCGGGCTGGACGGACGGCGTCCAAATGCTGTGCAGCTGGTTCTTTACCGTAGATCAGTCTGAATTGGCTCCTTTCCGTGGGGGAGAAATGTCTGTGACGGACAATGGAGATGGTACGGTGACGGTCGAAATTGAGGTCTTTGATGATGCTCATAACAAGATTACCGGCACATGGACTGGAGTTCCCGAGCAAGTGATTTAAAAGTAGAAATCAAGCAAAGAATATGATGAAAAGAGTTTTTTTTACCGCGGCCATGCTTTACGGTTTGCTGGTAGCTGCGTGTACCGATGCGAACAAGGAGCAACCCACACCAGAGCCATTGGATCCGGCGATTGTTTTTGAAAATACTTATCTGACAGTACCGCAAGAAGGGGGCGAATTTGCAATCTTTTACACGCTGGAAAATCCTGTTGAGGGTAATGTGGTGATTGCCAATTGTTCTGACACTTGGATTCAAAATATGACGACGATGCAAGCCGGTAAGGTTGTTTTCAACGTCTTACAAAATTATGATAACCAAATTCGCCAAGCGAAAATACGGGTTCGTTATACAGCGATAGCTCAGGAATATGAAATTGTCGTAGAGCAAGCAGCATCAACGCTGCCCAAATTTGTCTATGAAATAGAAGAGCAGAATTTAACGAGTATTTCGTTACGTGTCTTGCCTTTGGACAAAACGACTCCTTACATTACCCGTGCTTATACGGTGGATCATATCCATGCTTTTGGTTTGGAAAGCGACCCGGCGCTCTTTGATTATGATCTGGAGGCAATTGCCTACGAAGCTGTTGCCAATGGCCAGTCGTTTTACAACTACCTGCGTAACCTTTCACATTCGGGAGATAGTGAAACGATTGAATTGAAGGGTCTTTATCCTGCGATGGATTATGTGGTCTATACTTATCACATTGATTTTTCCGATCAATCCCTGGTGGGAGAAATCTATCGCGAAGTTATTCGTTCCGGAGAGCCGGATCCTATTGAGGTGGATTTGAATATAACCTATCAGGTAGAAGGAGCCTCCGTGATTCAAACCATTGATCCGGATCGTTCCGACGTGCTTTACTATACCGATTATATGGCGGTACAAGATTTTGAACGCTATTATGGCTATGGAGTAGAAATGGCGGACAAATTTGTGGAAAAATGGAATTTTAACGTGGCGACATTGTTGAGTCGTGGTTATACCTTGAACAGCATTCTGGAGCAATTCTGTAAGAAAGGTGCGTCAGAAACCCGATACAACGAGTTGCACGCTACTACTGAGTATGCATTCTATGTGTTTGCAGTAGATTCGAAGACCGGTTTTGCCGCTTCTGACATCGACTTGCAGCGCATCTCGACGGATGAGGCGATGACTTCCGAAATGACCATCGAAATTGATGTACGGAATATTACCAGTACATCAGCGGATATCTTCTGGACTTGCAGTGATCCAGAAGGAAAGTTTGCTCGTTCGGTCTTTACAGAAACGGAATACAATGCCTTGGGGGATACGGATCAAGAGCGGTTTTTGGCCTTGCTCTCTTATGGGATGATGTATTTCTACGGATCGACAGATATTAACATGTCGAGCCTCTATCCGGGTACGACCTATGTGGCCTTTGGTTATGGCGTTGATGGAGAAACACCGAATACAAGGATTTTCACACAGAGTTTCACGACGTTGTAGTTAGCCTTTTGGATATGGGCATAGCAATATTGCTATAAATACATGAGGAGGTGACTAATAATTGACATGAACCCCGAAAGTTAGACAAAAAACTTTCGGGGTTTTGTTATGAAATTTAGTTTTGAAATTAAACTAGAAGCTGTTAAAAGTTATTTATCAGGTCATACTGAAAAACAAGTTACAGAACAGTATGGAGTTAATA
>JAFYSH010000019.1 GCA_017546605.1 Bacteroidales bacterium
GAATGCAGACAATCCTAAAAGAATCTTCTTCATGATTAAAAAGGTTTAATAAATAGTTTTATAAAAAATTAACGATATTACAACAAAAGCCAATGACAATATTTTTTCAAACTTAGAAAAAATTTCCTCAAGTCGTTCCAGAAATGTTACGGGGGGGGGGAAAATTGCTGATTATCAACAATATATTTTTTCAATATCACCCATCGTTACTTCCGAACTCGATGAAGTCAAATGGCTGGTTTGCCTCGCCGGTGTTAGCCGCTTCAACAAAAAAAAGGGAGAACAGCAAAACTGTTCTCCCTTTTTAAGTCTTGTAATAACTCTTTCGAATTATTTACCAGCCTTTTTATAGCGTTGGTAGAATTTATCAACACGACCTGCGGTGTCAACCAATTTCATCTTACCAGTGTAGAACGGGTGAGAAGTGTTTGAAATTTCGACTTTCACCAAGGGATAGGTAACACCTTCTACTTCCAAAGTTTCCTTAGTGTTGATGCATGAACGTGTAATGAACACGTGATCGTTTGACATATCCTTGAAAGCTACAAGGCGGTAGTTTTCGGGATGAATTCCTTTTTTCATAATATTCGTTGTTTAAAATGGACGGCAAAAGTAAGGATTATTTCACAATGACACAAATTAATTTTCATTTATTTACATTATCCCAGTGACTTGATACGCCACAACGCATCCTCGTACAACTGATAACGTTTCGCCTTACGAATCCATTTTTGTTCCTCCACCTTAATGTATTCACGGATAGAGGTCCAGTCGCCCCCATTGAGCACATAATCTGTCAGAACTTGGTCCCCCAAACCTTTCGGGTCCAAATCAAATTCTTCACACTCCATCTTGAAGAAGCGCATCATTCGCAGTGTATGCGCCAAAGCATGGAACGGTTCTCCCGGAACCGGCAACCACTGAAAGCCATAACATACTTGGCCAGCATATTGTCCGGATGTAGGTGTGAAATGAGTCCAGCGCAACAAAACACCCCCGTCGTAGAGCGGATGATTCGGATCATTCCAGCCCGCATATTTGTGTTGACGGTTGTATTGCGCCAAACTTTTGAGATACGGCGCTCCAACTTGTTCATAAGGCAAACAAGTCCCTCGCCCATCGGACAAGTTCGTTGCAGCCCATAGCCCCATACCGCTGTAAAAACCACAGGTAAACAACCCTGCCACCTCGGGAGCGGGCGGAATGGTCCAAGACATCAGCACCCCCGAAGCCGGAGAAGCTGCATATGAGATAATGTGCAAAGGAAACTTAGCTCCCAGTTCGGCATAAAAAAGGTTGGCCAATTCACCCAAAGTCAAGCCATGACGATGGGGCAAGCCTTCAACCTGCCCAACTTGAGGTGCAGATTTCTTCACACGCAACGGTGTACCTTCCACCGAGCGGCCAGACGGATTCGCCCGATCAACCAAGTAGATTGAAATCGGCGTATTGGCTCGGTGCAAACTGGCAAACAAGTGGTATAACAGGGCCGGCGTTTGATCATACCGGGCCCCAATATCTTGCAATTCAATAATCAGCGCATCCAAATCGGCAAACAAAGCAGCATCAGGATCCATGCCCAACGCATAGAAACGAACATTCGTTCCCGGTTCCAGCAGTTCTTGGTACAAAGACACCTCTTCCGGAACACCTTGCTCATATTCTCCAAAAAAGCCGGTTTGGGGATAAAACACCTTTTCCAGATTTCCTTTCTTCGCCCAAACTTCAAAACGATATTGGCCCGTAACCGGATTCCAGGCAGCCTGATTACACAACAAGCCAATCCGACCTCTGTTCAAGACCAGATCGGGCTGTTCATCCAAGGGTGTTGTTCGAAATGAAAACATGCTCGATTCCTACTTGATCTCGTTTGCCACTGCCATTATTTCCTGTGCCAATGCCTCTGCCTTGGCTTCATCCGAAGCTTCGGAATACACCCGAATAATCGGTTCCGTATTGGACTTGCGCAAATGTACCCACATCCGTTCAGCATCAAAATCAATCTTCACACCATCAATATCGGTAATCCGCTTGTCCGCATAGCGCAATTTGATCTCCTTGAGAATACGATCAATCAGTGCGGCATCCGACAATTCAATCCGATTTTTGGAAATCACATAATCCGGATACGTTGCACGCAATTCGGAAGCCTTCATTTTTTTATGAGCCAGGTTACTTAAGAACAACGCAACACCGATCAAAGCATCCCGACCATAATGCAAATCCGGCACAATGACACCTCCATTTCCTTCTCCACCAATCACGGCACCCGTGCGTTTCATCTCGGTAGTCACATTCACCTCTCCCACCGCAGAAGCTGAATAAGTACAGCCATAGCCCTCTGTCACATCCCGAAGCGCACGAGAAGAGGACAAGTTTGAAACCGTCGGACCCGGTTTTCTAGACAAAATATAATCTGCCACCGATACCAACGTATATTCTTCGCCAAACGGCTCTCCGTTTTCACAAATCAAAGCCAGACGATCCACATCCGGATCGACCGATACTCCCAGATCCGCGCCCCCTTGTTTCAAGGTTTCGATCAGATCCACCAAATGTCCCGGAAGCGGTTCTGGATTATGCGCAAAATGCCCTGTCGGTTCTCCATGCAGGGTCACACAAGCAACACCCAAGGCCTCAAAAAGTTTGGGCATCACAATCCCTCCCACGGAGTTAACGGCATCAAGGACCACCTTGAATCCTGCTGCTTGAATCGCAGAACGATCCACCAAAGGATGTTGCAAAACTGCTTCAATATGACGATCTGTAAAATCCTTTTCAACCATCGTTCCCAGGTAATCAACCTCTTGGAAATCGAAAGCTTCCTGATCTGCTATCTGCAACAATGCCTCACCTTCCGCTGCATTCAGAAACTCACCCTTCTCATTGAGTAATTTTAAGGCATTCCATTGTTTGGGGTTGTGAGAAGCTGTCAAAATAATCCCACCGTGCGCCTGTTCAAACACAACCGCCATTTCCACGGTTGGCGTGGAAGCCAAACCCGCATTGACCACATCGATACCACAAGCCATCAACGTTCCACAAACAATTGAATCGACCATCTTTCCGGAAATGCGGGCATCACGGCCCACAACTACCTTAAAACGGTCCTGACCCGGAAAACGTTTCTTAAGTTGCACAGCATAAGCCGATGTAAACTTTACCAAATCAATGGGTGTCAAAGCATTACCAACCTCTCCACCAATGGTTCCCCGTATTCCGGAGATAGATTTAATGAGCGTCATAATTTATATCGTTTAGGTCTTAAATAATCTCTGCCTCTTGTTTTTGAATCCAGCCTTGTCGTCCATCGGACAATTCAATCCGCATCCAGTTTCCCAAATCCTCCAAGACTTCTACTTTCGTCCCTTCGTGCAAAACAAACAAGTTGTTACCTGTAGCACTCGGAGAACTCTTAACCGAGCTCACCGGAACCGTCACAACCGCTGCATCGTCCGATAACAAGGCCTCTTTGGCCGTCAAACCAAAAGCGCCCGAAATAATGGAAAGCAACAGAAAAACAAGCATCATCGCAAAGGCAAACTTACGCAATTTGCGTGAGTTTCCGTATCGGAACAACAACAGAGCCAACAAGGTCATGGCAAAAAGCAGCAATGCACACCAGGCCCATGCATCTGCTGAAAGTTTTTCCCGAATGCTGTGTAACAGGGCAACCAAGTAAATTTCCGGAATCTGTTCAATTTGGTCCACCGTCTGCCTTTGTGCCATTGCCAAGTTAAAGGAAGCATCCTCAAATGCAGGATCCTGCAATAAGGCACGTTCATAATAGAGGATGGATTTACCCAGATAGCCCCCTATTTTATAATAGCAATTTCCAATGTTGTAGTCCAAAGCAGCCGAAGCATAACCTGCTTGTTGCAAAGCCAGGTACTGATCCAATGCGGCTTGCCAATCCCCTTCTTGGTAAGCTGCAGCTGCAGCCTCCCATCGTTCTTCCGCCACCAAATTCGTTGCATTGGCAAAAAAGCCGAACAATACCACCCAATAAATAATGATTCTTCTCATAGCTGCATTTTTATAAAGATTCAATCATTGCAATAACCGCCACCGCTTCCTGGTAATGCCACTGCATTTGTGCGGCATCACTTTGCGGTGCATAACGAGCGTATTCACAAGCCTCCAACAACGCCGACAACCGGTCCACCAACACCTGGTCAGCCCCCCGTTGCAACAAGACTTCACGGATACGCGCCCGGCTCAAATCAGACATCGGAAGGATGAGTTTGTCCGAGAGATAACCCACCAAAGCCTTGTGGAGTTCTTCGTAGAAAGCCGTATACAACTGTTGACCTAAAAATGTATGAGCCAATTTCAAACGTGCTTTGGCCATTTTATTGGCCTGACGGTTGCGCATTCCTACTACATCTTGCCGACGTTCAATCCGCTTGTCCAAGCCCCAGATGACAAGTCCCGTAAGAAGCAACAACAGCAACGGAATCATCCAGAACACGCCACTTCCACAGAAAAGTTGATTCCCTTTTCTCAATGCGGAGGTCTGCGTGACGATGTAACGAATATCCTCTCCCAAATTCTTCACCGCGGACTGACGGTTGAAATTACCACCCACAACAGCAGCTGGCTGACCCTCTGTCGCTTCCACTTGCAAAGACATCGGCGGAGTTTCAAGGGTAACGTAACTCTTGCGCTGCGTATCATAGTAGCTCATCCGCACCGGGTCAATGGTATACTCCCCAGCACTTCGGGGAATGAAAGGCACTTCAAAAGTTCGGGTACCAGTCGGGCCGGCACTTCCCACTGAGATGTTTTCAATCCGCTTCATGTCATACACCTCAAAGTCGGGATGCAACTCATAGGTGGGCGGATTGATCAGATTGATGTTACCGGTACCACGCACTGTAATCATGAGGTTGACAGCCTCGTGGGCCTTGACTTGCTGTTTCGACAAGCTTGCCTCCAGTTTGAAACTTCCAACCCCTCCTCCAAACGAAGCAGGAGCCCCTGCTGGCAAATCATTGACCGTAATCGCTATCGGGTCCGTCATCAGACGCTTGCGCACTGTCCGATAACCGGAATCAAAAAAGTCATCAAAAATCGAATTGGAACGACGATTCTGTGTACGTACCGGCACCAGGCAAACTAGTTCTGCCGGATCGATCTTCAAGGAACCTGTACGTTGGGGAATCAACATATAACGACGCAACAAAGCCGCATCATAAATTACACCATCTACCTCTTCCCGACTGAATGACACATTCGACGGAGAATCGAACTCATTGCTCCAGAACCCGTCAAAGGACGGAAAACGCGCATCTTCAAACCCACTCACCTGACGCCGGGTGTACAACTTCAGGGTCACAATGAGCGGTTCTCCGATCACAACAGAACGCCTGTTCACATCAATCTTCAAGAAGAGATCACCTTCTGAGATTCTCTCTCCACCCGTGGCTGAGGATGCAGAAGGCGTCGCCGCCGCTGCTTGGGTGGAACGTTGTGACTTAACGACCTTTATCTCTACCGATTTACTGGAATAGGTCTTTCCATCAATGACCACCGATGCGGACGGGATCTGAAAAGTACCCTCCTTCTGCGCCCGCAATACGTACGAATAGGTCATTTCGAACGATTGGGTACGCTTTCCATTGATGATCTGGGTTCGACTCATCTGACCCGGAACCGGTCCGGTCAACACATCAAAGTTTTCAAACAAGGGCTGTTCAAATGACTCAACTCGTTCATTGGCTGTAAAAACCACCTCAAAAGCCTCATCCACCGCAACCACGCTCGGAACTTCTATCCGAAACTCCGGCTGTGCTGCCAATCCGATGCAAGAGCAAACAAGCATCCACACAAAAAGCAACTTCTTCATATGACTCGTCATCCTCTTAGTTACCAGTTCTTATCTCTTTTCTTTTCTTTCAATTTTTTAGCCTTCTCCTTCTTAACCTTGTCTTGAGTTTCCTTTTCTTGATCCTCTAAGGCTTGCAAGATCTGCTGGGCAGCTTGCGGTGAAATTTGAGGCTGCTGTGCCGGGTTGGACTGCTGCTGTTGCTGATCCTTGTTCTGATCCTGCTTAGAATCCTTCGGCTGCTGCTGATCTTGTTGTTGATCCTGCTGCTGATCCTGCTGGTCTTGTTGATCCTGCGATTGGTCCTGCTGCTGTTGCTGATTCTCCAACATCTTTTGGGCATAGGCCAAATTCGTCTTGGTATCCATATCCGTCGGATTTTTCCGCAAGGACTCCTTGTAAGCCGCTACGGCTTCTGCATATTTTTTCTGTGCAAGACAAGCGTTTCCCAAGTTGTGCTGAAATTGTGCTATTTGCTGAGGATCGGTCAACCCAATCGAATCAACAATCTCCCGGTAATAGTGTTCCGCCTCCTGAGCACGATCCAACAACACCAAGGTATTTCCCAGGTTATAATGAGAAACTTTCGACAGGGAGTCCTTCAACAAACCCCGACGATAAGCCAGCTCGGCCTCCGCATAATTTTCTTTCTTGAAGTTCTTATTCCCCTTCCGGACTTCCGAACGGTCATGCTGACCATAAACGGTCGAAGACAACAAGAGGAAAAGCAACACCACAAGGGGTGACTTTCCTACTCCGCCGAACAACGATCGACGATTTCTTCGGTTACCCAAACTCATCTCTACCAACAAAAAGAAAATTGCGATGCCAAAAAAGTACATATATTGCTCATCAAAATCTTCGAACACCAAGGACTGGTATTGTTTGGCATCCAAACTGCGAATGTCGTCAATAATCGGATTCAATCCAAATTCACTATTTCCAGCTCTTACATAAATGCCATTACCCGCTTCGGCAACCTGATGCAGAATCGCCTCATCCAGACGAGTAACCACCACATTTCCATTCTTGTCCCGAAGCAATCCTCCATCCTTGACCGGAATCGGCTTACCCTCCGGAGAACCCACTCCCACGCAATACACCCGAATGCCCATTTCGGTTGCAGCCTTCGCAGCTTCCACCGGATCATCCTCGTGATTTTCTCCATCCGTTATCAAAATAATGGCCCGGCTGTTCTCCGAATCCATGGAAAAACTTTTGATAGCCGTCGTAATAGCATCCCCCAGCGCCGTTCCTTGAACCGGTACTGATTCCGTGGCGATGGTATTCAAAAAGATCTTGGCAGACACATAGTCGGTCGTAATCGGCAACTGGACAAAGGACTGCCCCGCAAAAATGATCAAGCCAATGCGATCGTCCTTCAAACGATCCACCAATTTGGAAATAGCCAATTTTGCGCGTTCCAATCGGTTCGGCGAATAATCTTGTGCCAACATCGAATTGGAAACGTCCAGGACAACCATCACTTCCACGCCTTTTGCTTCGTGCTCTTTCAACCTGGCCCCCATCACAGGACGAGAAAGCCCCAGTACAAAAAAGAACCAAGCTAACGAAAAAAAGCACAAGCGCACCCAACCCTTATAACGTGGTGCATCCGGCATCAGCCGTTCCACCAACAAAGTGTCCCCAAAACGCTGAATGCGTTTCTTCCGATTGCGACGCACCAGGGCGTATACCAGAAAAAAGATCGGGATGAGGAACCACAACAACAATAAATCTGCCTGTATAAAATGTATCATCAAACCATCCTCCTAGCCAACATAAAACGCGTAATTACTTCCAACAACAAGGCCGCCAAAGCAATCCACGCAAACTTCATAAAATATTCTTCGTAGATAGGGAACGAGTCCACCGTCGTACGGCTCTTTTCCATCTCATTAATCTGTGCATAAATTTCGCGCAGTTTGGTATTATCCGTCGCACGGAAATACGTTCCTCCGGTTTGTTCTGCCAACTGGCGCAACAGGTCTTCATCAATTTCTACGGCCACTTGCGTAACTTGTACCCCAAACGGAGTTACAACCGGATACGGAGCCTGTCCACGTTTCCCTACACCAATGGTATAAACCCGAACACCATAAGTCTGAGCAATTTCCGCAGCCATCTGCGGAGTGATCTCTCCCCGATTGTTCACACCATCCGTCAGCAGAATCACCACACGACTGGGAGCATCGGAATCTTTCAAACGAGAAACAGCCGTTGCCAAACCATTACCAATTGCCGTACCATCCTCAATCAACCCACATTCCACTTCCTTCATCAAATTGATGAGCGTTGCACGATCGGTCGTCAAGGGAGATTGGGTAAAACTCTCTCCCGCAAAAACGACAAGACCAATCCGATCAGAAGGGCGTTCCGCTATAAACTGGATGGCAATATCCTTTGCTGCGCCAATCCGGTCCGGAACAAAGTCACGCGCCAACATAGACGTGGAAATATCCATGGCCAGTACGATGTCAATCCCTTCGGTGTCTACTTGCTGAAAAGTAGAGGAAGAACGAGGACGGGCCACTGCGGCGATCAACGCAGCCAATGCCAAGAGTCGCAGCGCGAAAGGAATGTGACGCAAGAAACGTTTCCATTGCCCCCGCTGATGAAGGAAAGGCAAGGTCGTCGCCACCATCAAACTCGGCCGACGTTGTTTCCATTCCCGCCACAAATAGAGAGCCAATAGCGGCAACAAGAGCAGCTCGGCATACAGCACCCAAGGGTATTCAAAATATAGGTTATTCACGACTTGAATCCTCCTCTAAAGTTTGTAAAAACGTAGCATTTACAAAACGGACAGCCACCGGTATCGCTCGCTCATTCTCCTCTTCCGACGGGGTATATTTCGCAAACTTCACCAAGTCGGCATCCTGTAACAAGGTCTGCAATTCCGCAAATTCCTGCTCAGGCAAGGGATAATTTCTCAACAAAGCAATAATTTCCGGTGTGGTCAACTCCATCGCACTCACCTCATAACGACGTTCGATGTAACGACGTACGGTATCGGTTACCTCGGTGTAATATTCTTTCTCTTTATGATTCTGCCACAACTTCTTGGAGCGAATTTTATCCAACTCCCGCAATGCCACCACGTGCGCTGGATCTTCCGGTTTGGCAGGACCGAACAAAGGTCGATTCGCAGCCCGACGACGGAAATAGCGGATTACCACAAAGAGCAGAAAGGCCAGCAACAGCCCCCCTCCGCCCCAAGGTGCCACTTCCTGAAAGGTCACCGGATAATGCATCTGCGCTTTCAGAGGCATGGGAACGAAATCCGTTGTATCCACTGCAAGGGTCGTATATTCCAGGGACAAATCACCCACATGCAACGTATCTACTTGTCCATCCGGATGCAACAAGTAAAACTCCCGTCCGGGCACCTTGAAAGACCCACTATCGAAAGAGGTCAAGGTCGCGTGGACCTTCAAAGTCAATTCATCTTGACGCTTTGACAGGGTATCCACACACCAATTTTCAATAACCTCCACACCCGGTGCTGCCGGATTTTCCAACGGCTTGAGCAAAAGCTCCGTTTTCGGAGTTACCTGCAGTTGAATTTCCCACTGGGTCTGATCACCGATCAATAAGGTATCTTTTTTCTCGTACATGCTTTCTATCTGTTTTTAAATAAGGTCACAAGACCTTTCACATAATCCTGGTCGGTTGCAATGCTCACACTATCCACCTTGTATTTTCGGAACAAAGTAGCAGTCCGAGCAAATGCCTCCTGATTCCATTGTTCATACGCTGCCCGAACTTGCCGGTCTGAAGTATCCACCCAAACGGTTTGGCCCGTCTCAGCATCCTGCATCGTCAACAAGCCCACTGCGGGCAAGGTCCGTTCCCGCTGGTCATAAAGATTGACCACCGAAAGATCGTGGCGCCCCACCGCAATTTTCAAAGCATCCTCGTAACGAGGTTGCTGGTGCGCATCAAAATCCATCAAGTCAGAAAGCAGGAATGCGGTACAGCGTTTCTTGATCGCATTGGTCATAAAACGCAAGGCCTCTCCGATATCGGTACCGGGATGTTCTGGTTTGAACTCCAACAATTCCCGAAGAATGTGCAACAAATGGCTTCTGCCTTTTTTCGGCGGGATGAACTTCTCTACCTTGGTACTGAAAAAAAGAGCCCCCACCTTATCATTGTTCAACGAGGCAGAAAAGGCCAATACGGCCCCTACTTCCGCCATCAGCTCACGTTTCTGCTTGGAAACCGTACCAAACAGCCCAGAAGCACTCACATCCACCAAGAGCATCACCGTCAGCTCCCGCTCTTCCTCAAAAACCTTGATGTAAGGTGAGCGCAGGCGTGCTGTCACATTCCAGTCCATATTCCGGACATCATCCCCGTATTGGTATTCGCGAACCTCACTGAAGGCCATACCCCGCCCCTTAAAGGCCGAGTGGTATTCGCCAGCGAAAATCTGACGCGACAAACCGCGGGTCTTGATCTCGATCTTACGGACTTTCTTCAGCAATTCATTTTCCATCTGCACGGCCTCCAATGACTACGGAACTTCTACTGCGTTCAGGATCTCAGCAATAATATTTTCCGATGTAATATTTTCAGCTTCAGCCTCGTAGGTCAATCCAATCCGGTGACGCAACACCTCGTAGCACACGGCACGCACATCTTCCGGAATTACATAACCCCGACGTTTGATAAATGCGTAAGCCTTAGCTGCCATCGCCAACGAAATGCTGGCCCGAGGAGATCCACCATAAGCAATCAGATCTTTCAACTTATCCAAACCATATGCCTCCGGGGTACGGGTTGCATAGACAATATCCACAATGTAACGTTCGATTTTTTCATCCATATAAACTTCTCGAACGACACTTCTGGCGCGAACAATGTCCTCCGGAGTCACAACCGGACTCGCTTTCGGAAAAGAACCAGTATTGTTCATCCGAATAATCAGACGCTCTTCCTCTTTCTTCGGATAGGATACCACAACTTTGAGCATAAAACGGTCCACTTGCGCTTCCGGAAGCGGATACGTTCCTTCCTGCTCAATCGGGTTTTGGGTTGCCATTACCAGGAAGGGCTTCGGCAACGGGAAAGTCTCATCCCCAATTGTCACTTGACGCTCCTGCATCGCCTCCAACAATGCAGATTGCACTTTTGCCGGAGAACGGTTGATTTCATCCGCCAAAACAAAATTGGCAAAAATCGGCCCCTTTTTGATTTGGAACTGTTCCGTCTTCTGACTATAAATCAACGTACCCAACACATCCGCAGGCAAAAGGTCCGGCGTAAATTGAATACGATTAAATTTCGCATCCACCGCTTGAGACAACGTATTAATAGCCAATGTCTTTGCAAGACCCGGCACCCCTTCCAGCAGAATGTGTCCATCGGCCAGCAAGCCAATCAAAAGGTTCTCTACCAAATGCTTTTGGCCGACAATGACCTTGTTCATTTCCATTGCCAACAGGTCCACGAATGCGCTTTCCCGTTGAATCCTGTCGTTCAATTCTTTGATATTAACGTGATCCATATTAAATATTGTTGTATTTTTGTGCGTATTTCAAAACTACAAATTTAAACATTCATTTTAGAAATGAGGTACTTTATTTCTCTCTCTTACTGCGGAACAGGTTTCAGCGGCTGGCAAATACAGCCGAATGCTCCCAGTGTGGAGGAAGAATTGGAAAAAGGGCTCACCCTTTTATTGGGCCATCCTGTGGATGTTGTGGGTGCCGGCAGAACAGATGCCGGCGTGCATGCCAGCTCATTCGTTGCCCATTTTGACTTTCCTCATTTTGATTTGAGCGATCAAACTGATCGGTTGTGCTACAAATTGAATGCCATCCTGCATCCAGGGATCAGCATCCATCACATCGGCGCCATACATGACCAAGCCCATGCCCGCTTTGACGCCACATCCCGTCAATATTTATACTTCATCCACCTACAGAAAAATCCCTTCATCGCTTCGCACTCCTGGTACTGCAAATATGACTTGGATTTTGATCGGATGAACCAAGCCGCACAACGGCTGTTGGGCCGTAGAGATTTCAGTTGCTTTGAAAAAGTAAACGGAGGAAATGCCACCTCCATCTGCGAATTGACCGAAGCAATCTGGAAGCCCTACATCCCCTCGTTGGATCAACTCGGCACACCGAAGCATGATTTGGCACAGAGTTTGCCGAATTCCGAAAAATACCCTTATTTTGTGTTTTCAATCCGGGGTAACCGCTTCCTTCGCAACATGGTGAGGGCGATCGTGGGATCTCTGATTGAAATCGGAAGAGGAAAACAAGCTCCGAAGTGGATCGACGAGCTCCTGCAAGAAGGCAATCGTTCTTCGGCTGGGCAATCGGTTCCTGGCCACGCCCTATTCCTTTCCGACATTACCTACCCTTACCCCCTACCTTGGGAGAAGAAATAACCGAATAAAAAACCAATAACAATATGCTATTCAATTTGTTACAAGCAGACGCCGCAGCTGTACTGGATGCAGCTCTTCCGGTTCAAGAAGAAATGTCTTTTTCACTCATCCAAATGGCCATCAAAGGCGGTTGGTTGATGATTCCCCTCCTACTACTCTCTTTTATCGCACTCTACATCTTTGGAGAACGTTGGTGGGCCATCCGCAAATCCGCACAAATCGACCCCAATTTCATGAACGATATTCACGACGCCATTCACCAAGGCCGTCTGGAAACCGCATTGGACCTTTGCAAAAACTCCGAGTCTCCGATTGCCCGCATGGTTGAAAAAGGAATTGAACGCATTGGAAGACCCTTGTCCGACATTCAAGCTGCCGTCGAAAATATCGGCAACGTTGAAATTGCTCGTCTGGAAAAAGGACTGCCGATGCTGGCGACTATTTCCGGAGGTGCTCCGATGATCGGTTTCCTCGGAACAGTTATGGGAATGATCCAGGCCTTCTTCAACATGGCACAAGCCGGTAACAACATCGACATCTCCCTGCTTTCTGGAGGTATTTACACCGCGATGGTGACCACTGTAGCCGGTCTGTTTGTCGGTATTTTGGCCTACTTTGGATACAACTTCCTCACCGCCAAAATCTCAGACTTGATCTTCAAAATGGAAAACAACACCATTGAGTTCATGGACTTGCTCCACGAACCTGCAGAATAACAAGGAGAATCTACAATGGCCCTCAAACACAGAACCAAAGTTGATCCCTCATTTTCGATGTCCTCAATGACGGACATCGTCTTTCTGTTGTTGATCTTTTTCTTGGTAACCTCAACCCTGGTGAACCCCAATGCACTCAAGCTACTGTTGCCCAAAAGTACCAACCAAGTAGCGGCAAAGGCCACCATGAGTATCTCCATCAAGCACCACGCAAAAAGCAACCACTTTACGTTCCACGTCAACGGCAAAGAAAAACCGGTTGCCTTTGATCAAGTGGAAGCGGAACTCCAACGGCTTTTACAAGATCAAGAAGACCCTACGTTCTCCATCTATGCGGATAAAACAGTCCCGGTAGAACACGTGGTCAATCTTATGAACATTGCTAAACGCAACAAATACAAAGTCATTCTGGCTACCGCACCCGAATAGACCACCAATACCCATGAAACAAAACGACCGGAAATATGAATCACCCTTCGACCGCACAGCCCGCCTTGCCGGTGGAGCTGTTGCGGTGGCTTTTCATGCCCTTTTGATTGGCGTATCATTCCATGCCGGTTTCAAATACCTCTATCCACCTCCGGCAGAACAGGGAATCCTCCTGGAATTTGTCGAAGACGAGCCCAAACCCATCCAAGTCAAGACCGGAAACGAGCCTCGTGCCACCCAAGCAACCCCCAACAGTGAGGTGCGGTTGGTACAACGTTCGGAAGCCCAAGTTCAAGCAATTGCCGAAAATCGAAGCATTGAAACAACCATGGGCAACGAGGGTGACGTTGCCCTCCCCGAACCAGAACGCAAAAAAGAAATCAAGCAAAGGGCGCTCTTTTCCAGCACGCGCAACAGACAAGACTCTGTTGCAATTCAAGTTGCTGAAGAAGTCACCCCGAATCTCCGGGCTGGTCATGTCCAAGGCAATACCACCATTGGCAACGAAGAAGGAACCCCCAGTGCAATAGTTAGTGGGCGAAATGTCAAAGGCTCCTTGCCTGAACCGGCCTACCCGCGCCAAGTATCTGGCCAAGTAGTCGTCCGTATCCTAGTAAACCAATATGGAGATGTCACCACAGCTATTCCCGGAGCAAAAGGAACGACCATTCAAGATGACACCATTTGGGAGGCTGCCAAACAAGCCGCTTTAAAAGCGAAATTCAACATAGACGCAAAGGCACCGGCTACTCAAGAAGGCACCATTACGTACCAATTCCGTTTAAAATAATCCCTGTGCATTCGTAAAAAGAAGGAGGGGTGACCAATCCGTCATTTGACGTTTTAGTCACCCCTTTCTTCATCTACATCGAAGAACTAGTTCTTACGATTCATTTTGACCAAATTTTCTTTGTTCTTTTCGAATTGCTCGTGTGTTACAAAGTTATAATTCACAACTTGGTATTCTACCGGTTTCTTCGCTGAGAATACGGTACGAGCATAAGGTCTGTTCGGAGTAGTTACATTTTGTGCAGCACGGGTTTGCTCGATCTTTTGACGATTAGGAGCCGCAACTTCTGCGTCGTCACCATTCCATCCACGAGTCAATACCACCTCTGAAATAACTTGGTAACCCACTACTGACAAACCATAATAATCGTAAACTACGTTCGGATAAGCTTGAATACCGTAGTAGTCGATCGGTTTTACGGTAATGGTGTTGCGATCATCCGCTACTTCTACCGGGAATGCCGGCCATGCTTCATCCTCAACAGGGCCCAAAACTTGAGCGCTCCAGTCTTGAGCCAAACCACCCATGTAAAGCGGATAGTAATAGTTCCAATTGGTCATCGGGTACAAACATTCGCTGTTGATCGGAGCGGTTACATTACCTTCTTGATCCACTTCCAGATACCATTTTTGACCGAAATCATAGAACAGTGCAGCATTGTTTACAGAACTATGATCCGGATTGATAAAGAGTTCGTAGGGAGAAGCTGAGGTCAACACACCTTCCCAAGTAGCTCCAAAGTCATAACCCAAGCAAACCATTCTGTTTTGGCTACGAACGTCTTCTTCAAAGATCATACTTTCTTCTTTGAAGTTTTCATAGATAGACGTTGTTTCGTCACGATCAAATCCAGCAGCCTCGTACATTGCATAAATGTCTTCCGGAAGGGTCTCAGGATAGTAAGGATTTCCAATTACCACTTTTGAAACAATTTCCATTTCATAAGTAACGTAATCCCAAATATCGTAATCGTATTCTTGGTAAGAAATGGTAGCTGTAGCAGTCCACTCTCCTTCCAATTCTGAGAACAAATCTGATTCTACACGTTCTTTCGGAGTAACGCGAGGAGTTGTGTTATCTGCGATAGCTCGGCAACCTTCTGCATCCAAATCTTCGCGTGTTCCCTCAATATTTTCACCGGCAACCACAAGACGAGTGGTGTAATTGGGCAATGATGTAAAGCTTACATTCAAACCTTCATCGGAGTTGATCGCTGCTACGTCCGCATCTGAGAAAGGATTACCATTCACATCCATCAAATCATTGTAACCAGAGTATTCCAATTCCGCATTCCATTTACGGATATAATCCGCCATGTAGTAAGCTGCATCCAGATCTTTGTTGGGAGCTTTCACATTGAACCATACGTGGTAAGCATCCCCTTCATTCGGGTTCTCAATGGGTGTTACCTCTACAGTCGGGGCAGGCAATGTCGGAGCCGGGAAATTGATTGCATGGAACTCATAGCATTGAGTAGTACCATTCTCATCACCCAAACCAACCGCCAAAACATAGTAGGTTTCATCCGGATAAATGTAGAAGAATTCATCCAAAGGAATTTCAACGGGTCCAGCCAATGACATAGCTTGAAACATATATGCCGCATTCCAAGAAGTCACATACCATTGCAACAGGTCTTCGTTGTCATTCAAGTAAGGAAGAATTGAATACAAAGTCCATGAGTCTGCCATGAGAACGCAATAAGCCACTACTTCAGGATCCGGATTAAAACGGATAACACCACCCTTCGGAGTCAAGCCAGAATCGTCGTAATTCAAACTTGCATCCAACACACCAGGGGCTTGCATCATGATTTCTTCATGGCTGTAGAAGCCACTCCAATAACCGGACTCATCATAACCAGCCGCTTGACGAGGTTGAACTCCTCCGTTGTTATAATCTTGATAGAAGGCTTCATAATCAAACATCGCTGCGTAATAACCAGGACCCCATCCCCAATCATCTGCATCGGTATAAGCAAATTCTCCAAAAAGCAGAATTTCCGGTTGGCCCGGCACAATCGGATCGTAATAAGTCATCACTTCACCTTCATATTCATCAATTACCGGATCACCATTTGCATCACGAAGGATTGAATTTTCTTCATTGGCGACAAAGGTAGTATCGTTGATGAAATAGTTATGGTAGGTATGATCTTCGTTGTTGATAAAATCAGCATCCGGAGTATAGCCGTACCATGATTCCTTTTTCATGTTGTAGGTCGCCAAATCCGTAAAGCCCCATTTTACCACGTTGCCAGCTTCTTTGACTGATTCGGGGACACGTACACGCACTTTGAACTCACGGTGGGTAATGTCATAAATAGCCACAGCTTCTTCGTTGTCCAAGGTAGTGAATTCCAAAGTCGGAATTTCAGCCACATATTGGTTTTCAGCAATGCGCGCTGCAAAAGATACAACGTAAGAAGTATTGAAAGTCAAATCACCCACAGTCACCGGAGTTTCTCCATCCTCGCATGCAACAACAGTTCCTTCTTCAAACAATTGGAGGGGATCCTCGTAAGTCGCTCCTTGGGTCACAGCATACGCAAATGCTTCTACGTTTTGGGTGGTTACGATGGCGGTGAAAGAAGTGTAATCAAACTCTTTCATTTCTACAGAGAAAACAACGGTAGAACCTCCTTCAAAATTCACTTCCAAAGTGCCAAACTCTGAATCCAAATACTGCGCATTTGCAGAGGTAGCCTTTACTTTAAAGGTGTAGGTACCAGCTTCCAAGTCTTTGAATGAAACTTCGGTTGCGGTGGTGGTTACGGCTTCCAAGTCGTTCAACTTATAAGTGTAGCTATCAGCATACTCTACAGCCGTCCATGCTACGGTAAAACCAGTAGCCTGAGTTGAGGTAACAGCAGGTGCCGGAGTTGCCAACTGGGTAGGATCTCCTTTAACCGGATCTTCCTTACAGCCAACTGCAGCAAACACTGCAAAGGAAGCCACTGCAAGCGACTTCCACAAATTTTTGAACTTCATAATGAAAAGAAATAAGGTTTATAAAAAGTTTATACTATCCCAATTTGGGAAAAGGTATTACAAAAATAGACTGATTTCACCAATAATACAAACATCTAATCACTAAAATTCAATACAATAATAAAGTTCACTCACAATGCAAAGCCTCATTAGGCACAAGTAAGGCGGCACGACTCGAGGGCAAGTATCCCGATAAAAGCGCCACTGAGCAACATAAGAAAAAAGACCCGGGCAACCACAATCCCGGAAGCACAAAAGGACAGACAAACCAACGGGATAAAATCCACCCCATCACCAAACCCAATATAAGACCACCGGCTCCCCCCAAACCTCCCATCAACAATGCCTCCATCAAAAACTGAGTACGAATCTGCGCTGCAGTAGCTCCCAACGCCCTCCTCAGACCAATCTCTGGGGTACGATCCCGCACAGCGACCAGCATCATATTCATCAAGCCCACTGCAGCCCCCAACAAAGCCAAACCGGCAATCCACCACGAAACATGAGAGATAGTACGCAAGGATGCCTGCAAATCTGCCAACATCCGATCGTGTTGTCGAATCGTAAAATTATCGACCTGTAAGGGCGTCAAATGACGAATTTGCCGAAATTGGAGACGTGCCGATTCCAAACAATCCTCAGGATCGGTCTCCTTACCATGTACCCCACTCAGATCAGGAGAAAATCCGATTTCATAACTTACTCCCTGCAATACACGCGAAGCCACTAACACAGATCGGTCCAAATCCAGACCACCGGCCGAGGCGGCCAACACACCCACGACACAATAACGATAACGCCCATAAACGATCCATTTACCCAAAGCAGCATCCTCCCCAAACAATTGCTTTGCCACCGTTACTCCGACCAAGGCAAAAGGTGCATTGGAACGTACCTCTTCCGAAGTAAAATTTCTTCCGCGCTCCAATCCCAAACAATACAAATCCAAAAAATGCTCATCAACGCTATAGAAATCAACATTGGGAGCAGTAGATCGACCAGCACAACTGAATGCAACAGTCCCAATACGACTATACCCCGAAACGATTCCCGGAAAATCAAAGACCTGAGAAAACAAGCGGACCTCACCCGAAGAGATACTCGGCTGATCCTGTGCCGCATAAAAATAAAAAGAATGGGTACCCAGATGAGCATACTTCCCCGACAGAGAAACTCGAAGGGCCTGAGTTGCGGTCATCATCCCCACCAACGCAGAAACCCCGACAACCAACATTCCAATGGTCAAAACCGAACGATATCCATTGCTTCGAATGGCCCGACAAGCAACCCGCAAAAGTTCACCTGTCTGAAACAACCCCACAAAAATCACACGCCACATATTCTATAAAAATTTCAATGCGTAAAAATAGGAAATCTTCGTGGTTTCTCCTATTTTTGCGCCCAAATACACGATTCAAAACCAAGATGAAAAAGACCCATACCGATCATCGAACCAACCGCCGTACGTTCGAGAATGACCGTCACGAAAGTCGGTTCAAAAGTAATTTCCGTCAGAAAGAACAATCTGGAGACAAACCCAAACGCAGTTCTAGCTTTGGAGAACGCAGTGAACGCAGCAGCCGCTTCGAAAAAGATGAAAAATTCTCCCGTTCCGGAGGAAGAGACCGTCGTTTTGACCGCAGCGAAAAAGACCGTCGCTTTGACCGCAGCGAGAAAGACCGTCGTTTTGACCGTCCCGAAAAAGATCGTCGTTTCGACCGAGCTGAAAAGAGCCGTCGCTTTGATCGTTCAGAAAAAGACGGTCGTTTTGAGCGCACAGAAAAAGACCAACGCTTCAAAAACAACTTTGTGCGAAATGAACGTCCCGCCCGTCGTCCCAAGACTGAGAAACAAATTCTCAGCCAAGAATTTAACGGTCAAATCCGTCTCAACAAGTTCATCGCAAACTCCGGAGTTTGCTCCCGTCGCGAAGCGGACGAGCTCATTGGCGCTGGAGTCGTAACCGTTAACGGTGAAGTAATTACAGAATTGGGCGTACGCATTAACCCGGACAAAGATGATATCCGTTTCAACGGTGAGCGTCTCCGTGGCGAAGAAAAGGTATATGTTCTGATGAATAAGCCCAAAGGCTATGTAACCACGACTTCAGATCCTCATGCGGATGCATGTGTAATGGATTTGATTTCTCCGGACTTGTGTCCCCAACGGATTTTCCCGGTAGGCCGTTTGGACAAATCTACCACAGGAGTTCTGCTGCTGACCAACGACGGCGCATTGGCTGAAAAATTAACCCACCCGTCCTACAACCGAAAGAAAATCTACCATGTATTTTTGGACAAAAACTTGAAACGTCCCGATTTTGAAACCCTTTTGACCGGTTTCGATTTGGAAGACGGATTCATTGCTGCCGATGCACTTTCTTACATTGACGAACACGAAGACGAAGTTGGTATGGAAATCCACTCCGGCCGCAACCGAATCGTTCGCCGAATGTTTGAACACTTGGGTTACACCGTAAAGAAATTGGACCGCGTTTATTTCGCAGGCTTGACCAAGAAAAACCTCAAACGTGGCCAATGGAGATTTTTGACTGATAGCGAAGTAGTACTTCTCAAAAACGGTCAATATGAATAGTCCGAAACAACCGTTGCACCGGGCTGGTTTTGTCAACATCATTGGCAATCCCAATGTCGGAAAGTCCACACTGATGAACGCCCTGGTGGGTGAACGCCTGTCCATCGTTACGGCTAAAGCACAAACAACCCGTCACCGGATCATGGGCATTGTCAATGGTCCGGACTACCAAATTGTCTATTCCGACACCCCCGGAATTCTGAAACCCTCCTACAAACTACAGGAGAGCATGATGAATTTTGTGGATGTTGCCATCGGCGATGCTGACATCATCCTCTATGTAACGGACGTTGTCGAGAAAAAAGACAAGAACGAAGAATACATCACCAAGCTCAATCTCCTGGACTGTCCGGTACTCATTGTGATCAACAAGATCGATACGAGCACTCAGGACGAGGTGATGCAGTTGGCTGCTTGGTGGAAAGAACGGGTACCCAAAGCTGAGATCTTCCTGGCTTCAGCCCTGGAAAAGTTCAACTTAACCCCAATCTTTGACCGCATTGTCGAGCTGCTGCCCACCAACGAGGCCTGGTATGATAAGGACACCTTGACCGACCGAAACCTGCGGTTTTTTGCTTCCGAAATCATCCGCGAAAAGATTTTATTGAACTACAACAAGGAAATCCCTTATTGTACCGAAGTGGTGATCGAGGAATTCAAGGAACACGCAGACCGTTATGACATTCGAGCCATCATCAATGTCATGCGGGACTCCCAAAAAGGCATCATCATTGGCGCAAAGGGCAGTTCGCTCAAACGTGTCGGCATCCAATCCCGAGAAGATATGGAAGAATTCTTTGAAAAGAAAGTCTTTTTGGAGTTGTATGTAAAAGTCAATCCTGATTGGCGCGAAGACAAGCGAAAACTGAAAGCCTTTGGCTATATCAATTAACCCCAAATCCCCCCAAAGTTTATGCGTACCGAAGAGTTGGACGACCTGAATGACGAATTGCTGGATGCTGAAGAAATCGTAGATACTGCAGAAACCGGAAAATACGACCGGTTGATTCGGGAAGGCGAAAAGAAATACAAAATATCCGGAATGTTCAAGGAATGGTTCTTGGACTATGCGTCCTATGTCATTCTGGATCGGGCAGTTCCACACATTTCAGATGGTCTCAAACCGGTACAGCGACGGATTCTGCATGCGATGAAGAAAAGCGACGATGGACGCTACAACAAAGTGGCTAACATCGTTGGATCCACCATGCAATACCACCCCCACGGGGATGCTTCCATCAAAGATGCGTTGGTCCAACTCGGTCAAAAAGACCTATTGATCGACTGCCAGGGAAACTGGGGAAACATACTTACCGGTGACGACGCAGCTGCGGGCCGGTACATTGAAGCCCGCCTCTCCAAATTTGCCAACGAAGTGGTCTTCAATCCCAAGACAACGGAGTGGATGAGTTCGTACGATGGCCGCAACGAAGAACCGGTCAGCCTACCCATCAAATTCCCGTTGTTATTGGCACAAGGCACCGAGGGAATTGCCGTCGGCCTTGCCTCCAAAATTCTTCCTCACAACTTCAACGAACTCATTGACGCCTCAATTGCCTACTTGAAAGGCGAGCCGTTTGAGCTTTATCCGGATTTCCCGACAGGCGGTCTGGCCGATGTCTCCCGTTACAACCGGGGCTGTCGCGGAGGCCAGGTACGCATCCGTTCGCGCATTGTCAAAGCGGACAAACGAACCTTGATCATCAAGGAAATCCCCTTTGGCAAGACAACCTCCATTCTCATTGAGTCCATCATCAAAGCCAATGACAAAGGAAAGATTAAGATTCGACGCATTGATGACAACACCGCTGAACAGGCAGAGATTGTCATCACCCTACCGAATGACGTCTCTCCCGACAAGACCATCGATGCGTTGTATGCCTGCACCGATTGTGAGGTATCCATTTCTCCAAATGCTTGTGTCATTATGGATAAGAAGCCGCACTTTATCGGTGTGGATGACATTCTGAAACACAGTACAGACCTGACCCTCAACCTACTCAAGCGAGAGTTGGAAATTCGCCTGGAAGAATTGGGCAATGCTTGGCATTACAATTCGTTGGAAAAAATATTCTTCGAGAATAAGGTGTACCGAATCCTGGAAAATGATGCCCGAAACTGGGAAGACCAACTACAAGATGTTTGGAAAAAAATGTTGGAATTCCAATCGATGTTACGCCTACCCATCACCTTGGAAGACATCCAAAAACTCGTCGAAAAGCCGGTACGAAAAATCTCACGCTTTGACGTGAAAGCCGTAACCGACAAGATCTTGGGCATTGAAAAAGAAGAAGACGAAATCCGCAAACATTTGGCCGATATCGTCAATTATACCATTGCTTATTTCGAAAACCTGCGCAAGAAATACGGAGCCCGATACCCGCGCCGCACCGAACTCCTTTCCTTCGAAAACATCGAGGTCACCAAGGTGGTTGCCTCCAACGTGAAATTGTATGTAAACAAAGCTGACGGATTCATCGGAACATCTCCGAAGAAAATTGAAAACGCAGAATTCGTTTGCGATTGCGCAGATATCGACGACATCATCATTTTCTTGAAAGATGGCCGTTACATCATCAAGAAAATTGGAGAAAAGGTCTTTGTAGATAAAAACATTCTCCACGTCGGCATTTTCAACCGTACCGATACCCGTACGGTTTACAACATCATCTACCGAGATGGTAAAAATGGCACCTACTTTGCCAAACGCTGCGCCATTACTGGCATTAGCCGGGACAAATGGTACAACCTCACTAAAGGAACAGAAAATTCCACCATCCAATGGTTCTCAGCCAACCCGAATGGGGAGGCGGAATTGCTGAAGATCTACCTCCGACCTCGTCCGAAATTGAAAAAGACCAACCTTGAGTTCAATTTTGCAGACCTGGCCATCAAGAATCGTGGATCAATGGGGAACATCGTCAGCAAGAACCCGATTCAAAAAATCCACCTCAAATCTGCAGGTGTCTCCACCATTGGCGGAAAACCCATTTGGTTTGACTGGGATATTCTCCGGCTGAATGAAGATGGACGAGGTGAATTGCTCGGTGAAATTACCGGACAAGAACACATCTTTGTACTCTGCGAAGATGGCACCTTCTACACCACCAGCACGGACTTGAGTTCCCGCTACCAAGGTAACATCAAAAAAATCTGCATCTTCGATCCCGAGCAAATTTATACCGCTTTGTATTGGGACGGCGAGGCTCAATGCTACTACCTCAAACGCTTCCAGGCTGAAGTCAGCGACAACCAAGTGCAACTCTTCATTGCGGAAGCCAAAGGTTCCTACTTAGTTGCTCTCTCCGAAGACCTATACCCCCAAGTAGAGGTACACTACATACAAAACGGTCGACGGCCCAAAGAAACTGAACGAATTGATGTAGAAGAATTTATCGCAGTCAAAGGGTTCAAGGCAAAAGGAAAACGCATTACCACCCATCCGGTGGAACAAATTTCCTTCATTGAACCTTTGGAAAAAGAACCCGTCTGCGAACCCATACCCGAACAAGAGGACGAAATCACCGTAGAAGAAGACTTTCAACCTGGTGAAATCATTGACCTCACCCTGTTTTAAACCGCACATTCCATGATTATTTCCTTGATTGGCTTTATGGCCGCCGGCAAAACCACCATGGGCTCGGCCCTGGCTCAGTCCCTACGATGCGAATTTGTGGACCTGGATCAATATATCGAAGAAAAAGAGGGCAAAACCATTGCTGAGATTTTTGTCCAGAACTCCGAATCTCACTTTCGGGAGTTGGAGGAAAAATACTTGGAAGACCTGCTGGAAGAGCATATTTCGGACAACCCGGAGACCTTGGAAGACAGTGCGGCCCCCAAATGTACCCTCGTACTTTCTGTAGGCGGAGGTTGTGTAATGAGCGACCTTTGTGCGGAACTCCTGGAACGCTTTACCTACTGCATCTACTTGGAATGTGATTTCCAAACCCTCTTTGCCCGCTTGAGCCAGCCGGAAGAACAAGCCAAACGTCCTTTGGTGACCGATGCTGCCCAAAGCGCACAAATGCAGGAGCACCTGGAAAAAATATTCCGGCAACGTGAACCACGCTACCGGAAACTAGCTCGTAAGACCATCCAAATCGGAGGTTAGAAAAGATCGTCCCGCTTCTTGATGTCTTTCACCATCAATTGGATATTTGCGATACCCCGGTAATAGTTTTCCGCAATGGAATAACAAATGTCCACAGGATTTCCACTTTGCAAGTGATCAAAATATTCTGAACGATTGAATGCAATGGCTGAGATGTAGCGATACGGCTCATCCTCTTGAATCAACTCCAACTTCATGTGACCGTTATCAGCTCCCACCAAGCGTCCGTTTCCATTGTCATACACATTGGAGGTTTCAAATACGGGAGAAGCATTGCCCGGTCCAAAGGGTTGGAACTGTTTGAGTATCCGGAAGAATTTCGGAGTAATCTGCTTGAAATCCAACTTCGCATCAATGGTCACCAGAGGTGTCAATTGCTCCTCTGTAATCTTGGAAGCCACAAAAGCCTCAAAACGCTCACAGAACATCGGAAGATTCTCCAAACGCAAGGTCAAACCGGCTGCATACATATGGCCGCCAAAGTTTTCCAACAAATCCGAACAACTTTCAATGGCATCATACAAGTCAAAACCCGGAATGCTTCGCGCTGACCCGGTAATAAAGCCATTTGACTGGGTCAAGACAATCGTCGGACGATAATAGGTTTCCACCAAGCGAGACGCAACAATACCCACCACTCCTTTGTGCCATACCGGATTAAATACAATGGTAGATTTCTTCTTGGCAAAGCCCGGTGAGTTTTTCACCATCTGCACTGCCTCATAGGTAATCTCACGGTCAATGTTCTTCCGATCGTTGTTGTGTGTATTGATGGTATTTCCAATGGTCTTGGCCTCTTCATCGTTCCGAGAAATCAACAAATCCACAGCAGTACGACCCGATTGCATACGCCCTGCGGCATTGATGCGCGGACCAATCTTGAAAACGATATCATCAATGGTAATCCGGTGCTTCTCCAATCCCGAAAGTTTGATGATCGACAACAGTCCCTTACGAGGACTCTCATTCAATCGTTCCAAACCATAATAGGCCAAAATTCGGTTTTCTCCGGTCACAGATACCAAGTCTGAAGCAATACTGACCACAACCAGGTCCAGCAAAGTAATCACCCATTCAAAAGGCAAAGACTTGCGGATACCATAAGCCTGTACCAATTTAAAACCGACACCACAACCGGATAAATCGTCAAAAGGATATTGGCAATCCGTCCGTTTCGGGTCCAATACTGCGACTGCTTCCGGAAGATTTTCATCCGGGAGGTGGTGATCACAAATGATAAAATCGATTCCCCGCTGCTTGGCATAAGCCACCTTCTCAATATCTTTGATCCCACAATCCAGGGCCACAATCAGTGTGTAGCCATTGTCTGCAGCATAATCGATTCCTTTATAGGAGATACCATACCCCTCATCGTAACGATCCGGGATGTAGTAATCCGAATTGGCGTTAAAATTCTTTATAAAAGAGTAGAACAAGGCTACTGCAGTAGTCCCATCCACATCATAATCCCCATAAATCAAGACTTTTTCACCTTGATTGATCGCCTGATCCAAGCGTGCAACCGCTTTGTCCATGTCCTTCATCAAAAAAGGATCGTGCAATTTGGACAAATCCGGCCGGAAGAAATTTCTCGCTTCTTCGTACGTACAAATATTGCGTTGGACCAACAATTCCGCCAACACCCGATCGACCGCCAAATCAGCAGCCAATTTATCCACCAGCGCAGGATCTGAGGACGCCTTTGTTATCCATTTTTTATCAATTGCCATAGTCCGCAAATTTAACAGAATTGATGGGTAAAAACAAAAAAAACAATATTTTTACAAAAATCACTCAAATAATTGAAAAAATATACTTAGTTTCGCATTCAATTGGAAAATTATTTAGAAACAATTTAATACCATGAAAAAATTATTTCCTTTAATGATCGTTGCGCTGCTCTCCTTGGTAGCCTGCGAAAACAAAAATGAACCCGCTCCCAAGGATCCCGAACAACTCGCAACTCCTGTTTTAACCGTTGACTCTGTTGGCGAAACCAGTGCTCACCTCTCTTGGACAAGCATTGAAAACGCCACCAGTTACTCCATTGTACTAAACAATGAGACAACCAATCTCATTACTACCAATATTACCGCAAACCTCATTGAAATTACAGATTTGACGCCCAGCACCTACACCTTCCGTGTAAGAGCCTACAACGATGACACTGACAACTTTGTCGCTTCCGAATGGGCTGAAACATCTTTCGAAATCGAACAAGTTCAAAAGCCTGAACCGGAAGATCTCACCATTGGCATCAACATCACCAATGTTACCGAAACCGAAGCTACCATTGTGGTCACCCCTAACCAAAATGACACTTGGTTTTTTGCCCGCGTAATTACCGTTGCGGAATTGAAAACCTTTGACATCTACCAATACGACGAAGACATCATCATGTACATGATGGAAAACCCGGATCGCGAAGACTACATCTTCAAAGGCGAACAAACCATTGAAATGGAACGTCTGCAACCCAGCTACGAATACATGGTGGTTGCATTTGACTACCTCAACCCCGGCAAATTGTTCAAAGAAGAATTCAAAACCAAGGATGCTCAGTTGGAAAAGGTAATTGAAATCAGCAATTTGGAAGTAGGTTATACCGACGTATCCTTCACAGTGACCCCCAGCGACAACAACGAGTACTGGTACTATGAATGGATGACCACCGAAAGCTATGAAAGCTATGGCAAAAACGTAATCATCCACGCTTACTATGGTTTGCAAAACTTGGCTTTGAGCTACGGTTTCAACAACATCGGTGAATACCTTAAAGTGGTTGCCATGAGCGGCGAAGACGAAGCATACATCACGGGCCTTCATAACGAAACCGATTACACCGTAATGGTCTTCTATGTAAATCCGAATAGCACAGACCCGACTCAAATCTACGATTGGAACTATACCCCGGTTTCATTCACCACCTTGACTCCCACCGGAGACGGAACTCCTACCATTGATATCGTTGACACCGAAGTAATCAGTCGTGGTAATGGTGTTTATGATATGAATGTTACCGTCAAAGTCAACGACGCAGTTACCTCCCTCAGCGCAGCGGCTACTACTTATGAAAGCTGTGCAGCCTACTATGACCAAGGATGGGAAGCCATCAAAGCATTCTTCTGGTTGCGCGACCTGGGCACGGATGCATTGACGATGGCAAAATCCGAAGACGGATATGTTTACTCAAAATATGGATTGGAAGCCGGCGACTATGTATTCCTCTTTGAAGGCAGCAACGCTGAAGGAGTCATGGTTTATAATGGAGCCCGTTTTGACCCCACCCGATTCGAATAATCCAATTCAGAAACGAATACAATCAACTCACAACATTCCCGCACAGGATCGGCTGTTCGGGAATGTTTTTTTATGAATATTTGGAGAAATCGCATAAATTTGCAGTTTAACCATTGACATTCATTTTTATGGAAATTCGAGAACTGAACGAACAGGAACAAAACCGACGGGATGCCGTCAGCAAACTACGGGAATTGGGCATTGAACCCTATCCTGCCCCCTTATTTGAAGTCAACGCTACTGCAGAAGAAATCAAAACCAAATACGACCCGGAAACTTGTCCATTCAGCGAGATCTCGATTGGTGGCCGTATTATGAGCCGTCGCATCATGGGTGCGGCCTCATTCATCGAACTGCAGGATGAGACCGGAAAAATCCAAGTGTACATCAAACGCGATGAGATTTGCCCGGATGAAGACAAAACCCTGTACAACCAAGTTTTCAAAAAATTGTTGGACATTGGAGACATTGTCGGAATCACCGGTTTTGCATTCATTACCCAAACTGGCCACCTATCCATTCATGCTAAAACCTTGAAAGTACTCAGCAAGTCATTGCGTGTACTCCCGATCGTTAAAGAAAAAGAAGGCGAAGTTTTTGATGCATTCAGCAATCCGGAACAACGCTACCGCATGCGTTACGTAGACTTGATTGTCAACCCGCAAGTACGCGACACTTTCATCAAACGCTCTAAAATTATGACGGCCATGCGCGATTACTTCAACGCACACGGCTGCCTTGAAGTGGATACTCCAGTTTTGCAACCCATTCCGGGTGGCGCATCAGCTCGTCCTTTCATCACCCACCACAATACCCTGGACATTCCCTTGTACCTGCGTATTGCCAACGAACTTTACCTGAAACGGCTCATCGTCGGTGGCTTTAGCGGTGTTTATGAATTCTCCAGAAACTTCCGCAACGAAGGTATGGACAAGACCCATAACCCTGAATTCACTTGCCTGGAAATCTACGTTGCATACAAAGATTACAAATGGATGATGGAATTCACCGAGAAGATGTTGGAAAAAGTAGCGATGGAACTTCACGGACGTACGGATGATATCGTTGTGGGTGAAAATCACATCAACTTTACCGGTCCCTACCGTCGTTTGCCCATGTTGGATGCGATCAAAGAATACACAGGCATTGACGTATCCGGCATGAACGAAGACCAACTTCGACAAGTCTGCAAGGACCTCCACATTGAGACGGATCCTTCCATGGGTGTTGGCAAACTCATCGATGAAATCTTCGGGGAATACTGCGAAAAACACTTGATCCAGCCCACCTTCATTACCGACTATCCGGTGGAAACCTCCCCGCTGACCAAACGTCACCGTGAAAACCCCAACTTGACTGAGCGTTTCGAATTATTCGTCAATGGTAAAGAATTGTGCAACGCATACAGCGAGTTGAATGACCCGATTGATCAATTGGAACGTTTCAAAGAACAAGTCAAACTGAAAGACAAGGGCGACGATGAAGCAATGTTCATTGACATGGACTTTGTTCGCGCACTCGAATACGGTATGCCTCCGACCTCCGGTATGGGTATCGGAATTGACCGTTTGGCGATGTTGATGACCAATTCTGCCTCCATCCAAGACGTATTGCTCTTCCCTCAAATGCGTCCTGAAATGCATCAGAACAACAATGCTGCCCAACAAGAAGAGGCCTAACCCTATGCTTGAGATTACTTCGAATACCAATCCGCGCATCAAAGATGCGATTGCCCTGCAAGACAAATCCTCTTTGCGTCGTAAAAGTGGCCGTTTTGTTATCGAAGGAATCCGAGAAGTTGAACAAGCGCTTGCAGCCGGAATCCGGTTGCAAGCCTTATTTTTTACACCTACCCTGGAAAACCTCCGCCAAGACTTGCTTCAACAAGCCGAAAAAAGTGGAGCTACCCTTTGTCGCATCAACTCCAACGTATACCAAAAACTCGCCTACCGGGAATCTACCGAAGGCATTGTTGCGGTTGCCCATACACCCAGCCGTAGTTTGCGCGAGCTGCAAGTATCTGAGCACCCCCTGATTATTGTTTTGGAAGCGGTTGAAAAACCTGGCAACCTGGGAGCAATTCTACGGACGGCCGATGCAGTACACGCCGATGCAGTACTGGTCTGCGATCCATTGACCGATCTCTACAATCCAAACGTAATCCGCTCTAGCTTGGGCGGTGTATTCTCCGTCCCCCTACTTAGTTGCACTTCTGAAGAAGCCGTGCAATGGCTCAAGGAACGCCACATACGCATCCTAACAGCACAACTACAAGACTCCGAGCTATATTACGCCACCGATATGCGCACAGGCTGTGCTCTAGTGATGGGTACTGAGGCAACCGGACTAACCCCTTACTGGCGCGAGCAGGCAGATGAACACATCCGCATTCCCATGTTGGGCAAAATTGATTCCCTAAATGTGTCTGTATCTACAGCCATTCTTTGCTACGAAGCCATCCGCCAACGCCATGAAGCCTGATCCAATCCATCAGCCTGATGCTCTGAGATTGGCCTTGATCGGATATCCCATTGCACACAGTCTGAGTCCTTCCCTCTTTCAAGCATACTGTCCCTACGACTTGCTGGAAACCTCCTCGTTTCAAGAGGGCTTTCATCTTTTTATAACTGGAAATTATTGGGCTACCAATGTCACCACGCCCTTCAAAGAGGAAGCCTATACCTACGCAGATCAGGCCAGCCCGATCTGCCACCTACTGAAAGCCACCAACCTATTGATCAAAGAAAAAGATGGAGTACATGCCTATAACACCGATTATAGTGCCGTCTGCCAACTTCTTCGTCAGCATATTTGCCGTCCACAACACATCCTGGTCATCGGTTGCGGGGGCGCAGGCAAAGCCGCTGCTTCTGCCGTCTATACAGAAGGGCATCATCTCTATCTGGCAAACCGTAATACACAAAAAGCATCGGATTTCATCCAAGCCCTTAAAAGCGCCAACCTGCCTATTTCCACCCACAATCCTTCTGAAAAGCGGATCTGCAAACCACTCTCGCTCGATCACATCCCTGCCATCTGGGAGCAAATCAACTGCGTCATCATCACCCTTCCTGCGGCTTTCAATGACAGCCACTTTGCCAAAATTCTCCTAGAACAAGACTACACTGACAAACTGGTCATTGAAGCAAATTATGCTGCTCCCCTATTAAAAAACGCCCCCCAATACCTTGGAGGACGTCTCTGGTTAAAGGCCCAAGCACAACCGCTGATCGAGCGCATCAGTCGCGTTGTGCAGCGCGATCCAAACCCAACTCTGGATGTTTCTGAGAGGATTTGATAAAAATTAGGGCAACTCCGATTGAAATTACAGCCAAAACAATAAAGAGCAATTCCACGTGTACCGGATTTCCACTCTTATCTAGAATCTGTCCTACCCAAACCGGCACAAGCATCATTCCCATATTCTGCACCCAATAAATCAATGAATAGGCGGTTCCCAAATTCTTTTCCGGGATGATCTTCGGCACAGAAGGCCACATGGCAGCCGGAACCAACGAATAACCGATGCCCAACACGCCAATACCTAAAAATCCAAAGAACGGGTGACCCGGTGCAAAAGCGATGATCAAGTGAGCTACCAGCACCAAACAAGAACCCACCAGCATAAAGCGTGTACCCTTGCCCCAACGGTCCACCAGGTGGCCAAACAATGGAGCAAATACAATCGTACAGAAAGGAATCATACTAATCATCTGTCCTGCCACCTTAAAATCAATTCCAAAACGAGGAATCGCCACAGCGGATGCAAACTTTCCAAAAGAAATAATACAGCAGTAGAAGGACACACAAAGCAAAGAGATCAGCAGGAAGTTTCGGTTGGACATCACTTTCCAAACATCACTCCATCGAAAGTCTTCCTTTTGTTCCTGCGCCACTTGTTCCGCAATCCGACGAGCCTCCTCACTTTGACGATCTAAGCGAAAATCCATCACCGCAAAGATGGTCCAAACGATGCCACTCACAATCAGCAGTCCCATACCAACCCAAACCACCACCATAATCATTTCTCTAGATAAAATCCCACTTTCATATGCAATCAGATAAGGCACTGACAACAAAGCGGTTGCTTTTCCAAGACGTGCCAACGAAAGTTGAACCCCCATAGCCAAGGCCATTTCTCGATTCTTGAACCACTTGGCAATTGCCCGATTCACCACCACACCTGCGATCTCACTTCCCAGTCCAAAGACCGCAAAACCAGCGGTAGCCAAAGCCAAAGACGGTTTGTCAAAGTACTGACCCAACCATTGAGCCAAAGCTCCCTGATCAAAGGCATCACTCATCGCAAAACCAGCCAAAGCAGCACCCAAGATCATCAGACCGACGAAAACCGAACCCGTCAGCCGTACACCCCAGCGGTCCAAGAGCATTCCACAAAATATCAGACCACCAAAAACACACAAAACAGAGTAGGCTCCCGTGTACAACCCATAATCCGTTGCATCCCACCCTAAAGCCACTTGATCCGGTGTCCTAAAAATCTCCGACAAAGGAGAAAACATGTCGGCGAAAAAGTATGAGCCGAACATAGGAATAGCAAGGCACAGCAGCGCTAGCCACCGTGCCCCCTTAGAATCCGTCAAAATACGCGGTTTACCCATTATTTTTTCACGTTAGGCAATTCCAAGCCGTAATTTTTGCGTCTGTCTTCGATCTTCAAATATACTCCGATCAACAATGCCAAAATACCGAAGCAAGAGAAAATAATCATCGGTACCAAGTACCCACCGGTTGCATCCAAAGTTGCTCCAATCAAAAGAGGAGTCGCAAACAGACCGATATTTTGAATCCAGAAAATTACGCAATAAGCCGATCCCAAGATTCTGGAGTCAATAATCTTCGGAACAGAAGGCCACAAAGCCGCCGGAACCAGGGAGAAAGAAACGCCCAAAATCAGGATTAACAGCGTAGCAAAAGCCTTAGAAGGGAATACCGGCAACAAGAATGCAAAACTCATGTGGCAAGCAATCATAAAGATTGCACCCAACATCAACATCGAAGCACCCTTACCTTTGTAATCCAAGAAAGCACCCAAGAACGGGGTCAAACACATCGCCAAAATCGGGAAGAAACTAAACAATTGGGATGCCTCATTGGCAGCAATACCCAAGGTTGTTTCCAGATAGTTCGGAGCAAAACGTTGGAAGGGGAAGATCGCTGAGTAATACAACACGCACAACAAAGCTACCAACCAGAACATCTTGCTAGTAAAAATTGCTTTCAAATCGCTCAAGTGGAATTCTTCTTCACCACCTTCTTCTTCATTCAATTCGCCAGCTGCTACCAGTTGTTTATCCAGCTTACGGTCCATCAAAGAGAACACAATGTAGCAAATCAATCCGATGAGCAACAATGCTGTACAGAAACCAACCGGAGCGATAACCGATTGATCAAATTTATTTGAGATGATCGGAGCAATCCACATCACGGCAAATACACCTAAACGAGCAATGGCCATTTCAATACCCATTGCCAAGGCCATTTCCTTACCTTTGAACCACTTTGCAATGGACTTAGACACGGTAGTTCCCGCCATCTCACAACCGCAACCGAAAATCATAAAGCCCAAACAAGCCATCTTCGCGTTTCCCGGCAAGGCTACCCACCAACTGTTCAACCATTGGCAAAGGCTGGTTGCTGCAAACCAATCTGTAATCGCAATGAATTTAATGGCAGCACCAATTACCATCAACGATCCAGACAGGATTCCTGTAAAACGAATCCCCATTTTGTCCAAGATGATCCCAGCAAAGATCAAGAAGAAACAGAATACGTTCAGAAAATACTCGGAAGCCGCATAGGTTCCAAAAACACTGTTGTTCCAATGCAAATTTGTCTCAACAAGGGATTTAAGCGGAGACATCACATCCACAAACATGTACGCAAAGAACATCATCAATGCGACCAGAATCAGCGCAGCCCAACGGGCTACCACGCTATCTGACAAAAAACGTTTAACAGTAGCAGTCATTTCAATTAGATAGTTTTAGATTAAATAATCTTCAAAAGTAGTTTATTTCCCGATTGTGGCAAAATTAAAATCCCCGCATATACTTTTATTTTTCATTCTCGTAGAATAGTCGTACCTTAGCAGGTCGAATAAACACATACCAATTTATGTCACTGAATAAAGTCATGCTAATCGGAAATTTGGGCCGCGATCCCGAAGTTCGCCACTTGGAAAGTGGTACCGTCAATGCTACATTTACCCTAGCCACCTCCGAACGCTATCGGGATCGGACAACTGGGGAAACCAAAGAGCAAACCGAATGGCATAACATCGTATGCTGGAGACAATTGGCTGAATTCAGCGAAAACTACCTCAAAAAAGGAACACAAATATTCGTTGAAGGAAAATTGCGCAGCCGTTCCTACACGGACCAAAACGGCAATGTGCGCTACGTCACTGAGATTGTAGCAGACTCCATCCAGCTGTTGGGCCGTAAATCCGACAATTCTGCCCAAACACAACAGCCGGTTCGTCCGGTTCAAACTGCCCAACCGGCACAAAGCGTCCAACCCATCGTTGATGAAGGAGACGACCTTCCCTTTTAAATACCTGATAAACCATATACCTTTTAATATATTATGAAACTTGATGTCGTATTAGGTCTCCAATGGGGAGACGAAGGCAAAGGAAAAATTGTTGACGTTCTTGCTGGAAGCTATCCGGTTATCGCCCGTTTCCAAGGCGGTCCCAATGCCGGCCACTCCCTTCATTTCGGAAACACCAACTTCGTTTTACACACAATCCCTTCCGGTATTTTCCGTGAAAACACGATGAATGTCATCGGAAATGGTGTTGTCATCGACCCTATCATTTTCCAAGAAGAATGCGAAAAATTGGTCGCTATGGGAGTTCCCGTCAGAGAACGCATCTGCATTTCTCAAAAAGCCCATTTGATTCTTCCGACACACAAGATCATTGATGCCGCTTCTGAAGCAGCAAAAGGAAAATCCAAAATTGGATCAACCTTAAAAGGCATTGGCCCGACTTACATGGACAAAACCGGCAGAAATGGTTTGCGCGTAGGCGATATCCTAGCGACAGACTTTTTGACCCGTTTTGAAAACCTGAAACAAAAACACATCGCATTGCTCCGCCAATACGATTTTACCTACGATGCACAAGCCAACGAAGCTGCATGGTTGGAAGCCATTGAATACCTGCGCAGTTTCAACTTGGTAGATGGCGAATACTACATCCACAAAGAATTGAAAAATGGCAAAGCGGTTTTGGCCGAAGGCGCACAAGGTTCGATGTTGGACATTGACTTCGGATCGTATCCGTTTGTCACTTCTTCCACCACAACTTGCTCTGGAGCCTGCTTGGGCTTGGGCGTAGCTCCTTCTACCGTTAAAAATGTATATGGTATTTTTAAAGCCTACTGCACCCGTGTAGGTAGCGGTCCCTTCCCCACCGAATTGTTCGATGAAACTGGCGAACAACTCCGCAAACTCGGTCACGAATTCGGAGCAACCACAGGCCGTGCTCGTCGTACCGGTTGGTTGGACTTGGTTGCCTTGAAATACGCCATTATGCTCAACGGTGTTACCGACTTGATCATGATGAAATCCGACGTACTCGACACCTTCGACACCATCCGCGTAGCTACTGCTTACCGCGTCAATGGTGAAGTCATCGATCACGTTCCGTTCGATACCTATGCTGAAGTAGAACCGATCTACCAAGACTTCCGCGGCTGGAAAACCGACCTCACTGGCATCCGTCGTGAAGAGGACCTTCCGACCGCTTTCCGCGAATACGTTGAGTTTTTGGAAAAAGAAACCGGGGTTCCGATCCGCATCATTTCCCTGGGACCCGATCGCGATCAAACCATCATTCGATAGCAACTACACATGTTACTGGAGAAGATCAACAGCCCAGAAGACATCAAAAAGTTAAGCCTGGAGGAACTGCCTGCCCTATGCTCCGAAATTCGAGAGTATATGATTGCTTGTTGTTCTGTCAATCCGGGTCACTTGGGTGCCAGCTTGGGCACAGTTGAGCTTAGCGTTGCCCTACACTACGTGTACGACACCCCCCAGGACAAACTGATATGGGACGTAGGCCACCAGGCCTACGCCCACAAAATCCTTACCGGACGACGCGAAGCTTTTCGCAACAACCGCAAACAAGGGGGCATCAGCGGCTTTCCAAAACGCGAAGAAAGCCCCCACGATGCGTTCGGAGCAGGGCACTCATCCACCTCGATATCAGCAGCATTAGGCATGGCGATTGCTGCCGAAAAACAGCAAAGAAATGAGCATGTCATCGCCATCATTGGCGATGGTGCCATTGGCGGAGGTATGGCCTTTGAAGGGCTCAACCATGCAGGCAGTCTAAGAACCGACCTGCTGGTCATCCTGAATGACAACCAGATTTCCATCGACAAAAATACAGGAGCCCTCCATAACTACCTGCTTCGCATCTCTCTATCCCGCACTTACAACCGGATCAAGAGCAATCTGTGGAATAAAATGAGCGCTGGTATCCAACGGATTACCCATCGCATCTTTCATTCGACCAAAATGGCCATGCTCAAAGGAGGCACCCTCTTTGAGTCTTTGGGCTTCCGATATTTTGGTCTGGTAAACGGGCACGATGTATGCCAACTTGTAAAAACACTCCAACGACTCAAAGAAATCGATGGTCCCAAGTTGCTACACATCTCTACGCAAAAAGGAAAAGGCTATGAACCTGCTGAAAAAAATCAGGTAGTATGGCACGCTCCGGGGGCATTTGATCCAGAAACCGGCAAACGCCTCACCCCGAAGATCAAAGCCGACCGCTACCAGGACGTATTCGGAGAAACCCTGCTTGCGATGGCCCGAAAAAACCCCGACATTGTAGGGATTACCCCTGCAATGCTCAGCGGCTCCTCCTTAAACATCATGCAGCGCGTGTTCCCGGACCGTGTTTTTGACGTAGGTATCGCAGAACAGCATGCGGTCACCTTCTCTGCCGGCCTTGCCGCCAACGGTCTATTACCCTTCTGCAACATCTACTCATCCTTTATGCAACGGGCCTATGACTGTGTCATCCACGATGTAGCCCTACAAAACCTCAAGGTCATCTTCTGCCTGGACAGAGCAGGACTTGTGGGTGAGGACGGAGCTACCCACCAGGGAGCATACGACCTGGCCGCATTCCGCCCCATCCCAAACCTGACCCTTATGGCGCCGATGGATGAGATAGAATTAAAAGACATGATGCACGCGGCGTGTGAACCAAAATATGGTCCTACAATCATACGTTATCCCAGAGGCAATACGCAAGGCCACCCCTGGCGAGAAACACCCCTATCGCCAATTCCTCTCGGAAAAGCACGATGCCTGGAAGCCGGAAGGAACACTCGTACCACCATCCTATCATTGGGCACCATCGGTAACATGGCCACAGATGCCCTTAATGAGCTAAAAAATATAGGTGCGAATGAGATTCCTGCACACTATGATATGCGCTTCCTCAAACCGCTGGACACCGAACTGTTGGATCAGATAGCAAACAATTTCGATCGAATCATTACCATCGAAGACGGAAGCCAAATCGGAGGATTGCATGGAGCCGTCTGCGAATACCTACACTCAATAGACTATAAAGGTCATATCGAAGGAATCGGTATTCCAGATAAGTTTATTGAACAAGGAACAGTAATTCAGCAATTTGCAGCATGTAATCTCACAAAAGAACATCTGCTATCACTGATAAAGTAACCGATAATTCACTCCATTAGCGAAAAAAAACACGAATATTTTTGAAAAAAAATTCAAAAAACTTTTGGAGTTATGAAGAAAAAGCCTACCTTTGCAATCCCTAAAGAAAGGGGGGCTAACTCAAAAACATGCCGATGTAGCTCAGTTGGCCAGAGCAGCTGATTTGTAATCAGCTGGTCGGGGGTTCGAATCCCTCCATCGGCTCTAAAGTTCTATGAAAATCGGGGAGATACCAAAGTGGCCAACTGGGGCAGACTGTAAATCTGCTGGCGCACGCCTTCGTAGGTTCGAATCCTGCTCTCCCCACTTAAAATACTGCGGAAGTAGCTCAGTCGGTAGAGCATCAGCCTTCCAAGCTGAGGGTCGCGGGTTCGAACCTCGTCTTCCGCTCGAAAGTTAAGCCAGTGTAGCTCAGTGGTAGAGCGCTTCCTTGGTAAGGAAGAGGCCGCGGGTTCAATTCCCGCCACCGGCTCTTTAAGTGTATAAAATTCATTAATACCTAAAATTATGGCAAAAGAAACTTTTAAAAGAGACAAGCCGCACGTTAACATTGGTACTATTGGCCACGTTGACCACGGTAAAACTACTTTGACTGCTGCTATTACCACCGTATTGGCTAAAGCAGGTCTTTCTGAATTGCGTTCATTCGACTCTATCGACAACGCTCCCGAAGAAAAAGAACGTGGTATTACTATCAATACTTCACACGTTGAATACCAAACTGCATCTCGTCACTACGCTCACGTTGACTGCCCTGGCCACGCCGACTACGTTAAAAACATGGTTACCGGTGCTGCGCAAATGGACGGTGCTATCTTGGTTGTAGCTGCTACTGATGGTCCGATGCCCCAAACTCGTGAACACATCTTGCTCGCTCGTCAAGTAAACGTGCCTCGTATCGTTGTTTTCTTGAACAAAGTTGACTTGGTTGATGACGAAGAAATGGTTGAACTCGTTGAAATGGAAGTTCGTGAATTGTTGAGCTTCTACAACTTCGACGGTGACAACGCTCCTATCGTTCGTGGTTCTGCACTTGGTGCTTTGAACGGTGAACCGAAATGGGAAGAAAAAGTTATGGAATTGATGGCTCACGTTGATGAGTACGTTCCGATTCCTCCGCGTGAAAACGAAAAACCGTTCTTGATGCCGGTTGAAGACGTGTTCTCAATCACTGGTCGTGGTACTGTTGCTACTGGCCGTATTGAAACAGGTGTTATCCACACTGGTGAAGAAATCCAAATCATTGGTTTGGGTGATGAACCTAAGAAATCAGTGGTTACCGGTGTTGAAATGTTCCGTAAGATTTTGGACCAAGGTGAAGCTGGTGACAACGTAGGTTTGTTGCTCCGTGGTATCGATAAAAAAGAGATCAAACGTGGTCAAGTTATCGCTCGCCCGGGTACCATCACTCCTCACCGCAAATTCCAAGCTGAGATCTACGTATTGAAGAAAGACGAAGGTGGTCGTCACACTCCGTTCCACAACAAATATCGTCCTCAATTCTTCATCCGTACTTTGGACGTTACCGGTGAAATCACCCTTCCTGAAGGAACTGACATGGTAATGCCTGGTGATAACGTAACCATCACTGTAGAATTGATCTACCCGGTTGCTATCAACGAAGGTCTCCGTTTCGCTATCCGTGAAGGTGGTCGTACGGTAGGTGCTGGTCAGGTAACCAAATTGTTTGAATAATCCAAACACATAAAAATAGGGCTTGGCTCCGTCAAGCCCATTTTTTAGGGGCATAGTTCAAGGGTAGAATAGCGGTCTCCAAAACCGTTGATGGGCGTTCGAATCGCTCTGCCCCTGCTAAATTAATACAGATGGTTACGCATCTGTTATTATTTTTAAATCGGTAATTGCAAAGCTTCCACTGCCATTGCCACCAAAACAAAAAAAATGAGCAAATTTAGTGTTTATCTAAAAGATTCTTACACCGAGCTGACCCAGAAGACCAGCTGGCCGACATGGGCTGAATTGCAAAGTTCTGCCATTTTGGTTATGGTTGCTTCTGTAATCTTTGCAGTCGTAATTGCTGCGATGGACTTCGTGTTCCGTCACATGATGACCTTTATTTACAACTTGCTGTACTAAAAGCTATGGGTGATTTCGAAAAGAAGTGGTACGTGGTTCGTGCTGCCGGTGGGAAAGAAAAGAAAGCTAAAGAGTTGATCGAGAACGAGATTAAAGTCTTGGGTCTTGGTCATTTGGTTTCTCAAGTTCTGATCCCGACCGAAAAAATTTATCAAGTAAAAAATGGGAAGAAAGTAAGTTCGGAAAGAATTCTCTATCCGGGCTACATTATGCTTGAAGCCCACCTTACTGGCGAATTGCAGCACATCATCCGCAACGTTACTCACGTATCGGGATTCCTCACAGAAAAAGATAGTAAAGACGGAAAGGACAAAAAACCTGTTCCGTTGAGACAAGCAGAAGTAAATAAGATTCTCGGTCAAGTGGACGAACTCCTCGGACAAGAAGAGGAAAATGTTACTCCTTACATTGTCGGAGAAGCTGTCAAAATCATTGATGGTCCATTCAATGGCTTCGATGGAACCATTGAAGAAGTTCTTCAAGACAAACGCAAAGTGAAAGTGGTTGTTAAGATTTTCGGAAGAAAGACCCTTTTAGAATTAAATTTCGTTCAAGTAGTTAAAGAATAAATCAATCAGAAAACATTATGGCTAAAGAAGTTGCCGCATTTATTAAGTTGCAGATCAAAGGCGGAGCAGCCAATCCGTCACCTCCGGTAGGACCTGCATTGGGTTCCAAGGGTGTGAACATTATGGATTTCTGCAAGCAATTTAATGCTCGTACCCAAGACAAAGCCGGAAAAGTTTTGCCTGTGATTATCACCGTATACAGTGATAAATCCTTTACGTTCGTTGTTAAGCAACCCCCGGTTGCTGTGCAATTGAAAGAAGCAGCTAAAGTTTCTTCAGGTTCTGCAGAACCGAACCGTAAAAAAGTGGCTACCATCACTTGGGATCAAGTGAAAACCATTGCTCAAGATAAAATGCCCGATATGAATGCATTTACCTTGGCTTCAGCAATGAGAATGGTTGCCGGTACTGCAAGAAGTATGGGTATTCAAGTGGACGGAACGTTTCCTGCCGATGTAAATTAATCACACGCTATGAGTAAATTAACTAAAAATCAAAAAATAGCTGTAGAGAAGGTTGATTCTACCAAACAATACAAATTGTTGGAAGCCTGCAACTTGGTGAAAGAAATCACTTACACCAAATTCGACGCTTCTGTTGATTTGGCGATTCGTTTGGGCGTTGACCCTCGTAAAGCTAACCAAATGGTACGTGGCGTCGTGACTCTTCCTCACGGAACAGGTAAACAGACTCGCGTATTGGTATTGTGTACTCCTGACAAAGAAGCTGAAGCTCGTGAAGCTGGTGCTGATCACGTTGGGTTGGATGACTATATTGAGCAAATCAAAGGTGGTTGGACAGATGTTGACGTAATTATCTGTACTCCTTCTGTAATGGCTAAGATCGGTCCGATCGGTCGTATCTTGGGTCCCCGTGGCTTGATGCCGAACCCGAAAACCGGTACCGTTACGATGGATATCGCCAATGCTGTAAAAGAGGTGAAAGCAGGTAAGATCGACTTCAAAGTTGACAAAACTGGTATCGTTCACGCATCTATTGGTAAAGTATCGTTTGACGCTGTTAAATTGGCTGAAAACGCACAAGAGTTGCTGAATACCATTTTGAAGCTCAAACCCCAAGCCCTCAAAGGTACTTATGTGAAGAGCGTATTTATGTCTTCAACCATGAGCCCTGGTATTTGTATTGACAATAAAACTTTCAGTGCTGCTGAATAATAATTTAGAGTTATGAGAAGAGAAGAAAAAGCACAAATTATTGAAGCCATCGCAGCACAGTTGGAGCAAACTCCCGACTTCTATGTTACTGACATCTCTGGCTTGAATGCAGAGCAAACCTCAGAACTTCGTCGTGCTTGCTTTGAGAAAGACATCAAATTGGTTGTCGTTAAGAATACCCTTTTGTCAAAGGTTATCGAAAAAGGAACTGCCGAAGCTGCTTCCTTGATCCCTACCCTTGAAGGTCCTACCGCAGTGATGTTTACCACGACTCCCAACGGTCCTGCTAAATTGATCAAAGAATTTGCAGAAAAGATGGGAAAACCGGTGTTGAAAAGTGCATTGGTTCAAGATTGCGCATACTTGGGCGCTGAAAACCTCGATGCTCTCGTGAACATCAAATCTCGCGAAGAACTCATCGGTGACATCATCACCTTGTTGCAATCTCCTGCTAAAAACGTTATTTCTGCTTTGCAAGCAGCAGGTGGCGGAAAGATCGCAGGTCTCGTGCAAACATTATCAGAAAAAGAATAACAATCAGAAACAATTATTAAATTTTATACAACAATGGCAGATATCAAAAAACTTGCAGAAGAATTGGTAAATCTTACTGTAAAAGACGTTCAAGAATTAGCTCAAATTCTCAAAGAAGAATACGGAATCGAGCCTGCAGCAGCAGCTGTAGCAGTAGCAGCTCCCGCAGCAGCAGGTGCAGCCGCTGAAGCTGAGCAAACTCAATTTGACGTTATTTTGACCTCAGCTGGTCAAGCTAAATTGCAAATCGTGAAAGTTGTGAAAGAAATCACTGGTCTCGGTTTGAAAGAAGCTAAAGAACTCGTTGACAAAGCACCCGCTCCGATCAAAGAAAAAGTTTCTAAAGCAGAAGCTGAACAAGTAAAAGCAGCTATCGAAGAAGCTGGTGGAGAAGTTGAAATTAAATAAACACGCTTAATCCCTATGGGAATTCAGGTTTAGAGTCTCCTACGACTCTAAACCTTTTTGTCGTTTTTTTAGTTATTTTCAACCAAACCCCAAAACAATGTCGCAAAAAACAAATAATCAGCGGATTACATTCGCGACCTCAAAATCTCTCCTTGAGTACCCCGATTTTTTGGAGGTGCAATTGAAATCCTTCAAGGACTTCTTTCAATTGGATACCACTGCAGAAAATCGTCGTAATGAAGGATTGTACAAGGTATTCCAAGAAATCTTCCCGATTACGGATACCCGCAATAACTTCGTACTGGAGTTCGTCGATTACTTCATCGACCCCCCCCGGTACTCAATTGAAGAGTGTCTGGAAAGAGGCCTTACCTACAGTGTTCCCCTCAAAGCCAAGTTAAAACTTGACTGCAACGATCCCGAAAATGAAGGATTCGAAACCGGAGACGAAGACGTTTACCTGGGTACCATTCCCTATATGACCCCTCGTGGAACCTTCGTTATCAACGGATCTGAACGGATTGTGGTGTCACAATTGCACCGTTCTCCGGGTGTATTCTTTGGTCAAAGTTTACACGCAAACGGAACGAAACTGTACTCTGCCCGGATTATTCCTTTCAAAGGATCTTGGATCGAGTTTGCAACAGACATCAACAACGTGATGTATGCATACATTGATCGTAAGAAGAAATTACCCGTAACCACCCTGCTTCGCGCAATCGGTTACGAGAGCGATAAAGATATTCTCGATATCTTCGGATTGGCAGAAGAAGTGCAAGTCACTGAAGAAAACTTGAGAAACAATGTGGGTCGGAAATTGGCTGGCCGCATCCTCAAGAAATGGAACGAGGACTTTGTAGACGAAGATACCGGAGAAGTGGTTTACATCGAACGGAACGAAATTATCGTTGACCGCGAAACCATTTTGGAAGAAGATCATATCGATAGTATCCTGGAATCAGGCGCTGAAACTATTCTGTTCCACACAGACAGCCCGGATGCCAGCGACTTTACTATCATTCACAATACCTTGCAAAAGGATACCTGTAACTCTGAAATCGAAGCGATTATCCACACCTACCGTCAATTGCGTTCTTCAGAACCGCCTGACGAAGCGACAGCCCGCGACGTAATCGACAAATTGTTCTTCTCGGACAAACGTTACGACTTGGGTGAAGTAGGCCGTTATCGCTTGAACAAAAAACTCGGTCTGAATACGGCTAACGACATTCGCGTGTTGACCAAGCAAGACATCATTGAAATCATCAAATACTTGATTCAATTGATCAATGCACACGCAACGGTAGATGACATTGACCACTTAAGTAACCGCCGCATCCGCACGGTAGGTGAACAATTGGCAAATCAATTCAGCGTAGGTTTGACTCGTATGGCTCGTACCATCCGCGAACGGATGAACGTTCGGGACAACGAAGAATTCAAACCCACTGACTTGATCAATGCGAAGACCTTGTCATCCGTAATCAACTCATTCTTTGGAACCAGCCAGTTGTCCCAATTCATGGACCAAACCAACCCGCTGGCCGAAATGACTCACAAACGTCGTCTCTCAGCCCTCGGTCCCGGAGGTCTCTCCCGTGATCGTGCCGGATTTGAGGTACGTGACGTTCACTATACCCACTACGGACGCTTGTGTCCGATTGAAACTCCCGAAGGTCCGAACATCGGTTTGATTTCTTCGTTGTGCGTTTACGCCCGCATCAACGAACTCGGCTTCATCGAAACCCCCTACCGCAAGGTTAACAACGGTGTTGTTGACATGAGCAATGAAGGTTTCGTTTACATGAGTGCAGAGGAAGAAGAAGAAAAGATGGTTGCACAAGCCAATGCGAAACTCGCAGAAGACGGCACCATTGTTGATGACCGGATCAAATGTCGTTATGAGGCCGACTACCCGGTAGTAAGTAAGGAGGAGGTTCACTTGATGGACGTTGCTCCGAACCAAATCGCCTCCATCGCTGCGTCCTTGATTCCTTTCTTGGAACACGACGACGCGAACCGTGCATTGATGGGATCCAACATGATGCGCCAGGCAGTACCTTTGGTTAAACCGGAAGCTCCGATTGTGGGTACCGGCCTGGAAGCCGCTGTCGTTCGTGACTCTCGCACACAAGTAGTTGCTGAGCGCCGCGGAGAAGTTGTGTACGTGGATGCACGTGAAATTCATGTTAAATACGAACAAACGGAGAACGAACGTTTTGTAAGTTTCTCTCCGGAAGTGACCGTATATAAACTTCCGTTGTACCGCAAGACCAACCAAAGTACTTCAATTCTGTTGAAACCGATCGTGAAACGTGGCCAAATCGTTGAAGCTGGCGACATCTTGACTGAAGGTTATGCAACTGAAAATGGAGAATTGGCATTGGGTCGTAACTTGAAGGTAGCGTTCATGCCTTGGAAGGGTTATAACTTTGAGGATGCGATCGTTCTCTCTGAACGCATCATCCGCGAAGATATCTTTACCTCCATCCACGTGGACGAATACATCATGGAAGTTCGCGACACCAAACGTGGTATGGAAGAATTGACCGCTGATATCCCGAATGTCAGCGAAGAAGCGACCAAAGACCTGGATGAAAATGGTATTATCCGTATTGGTGCGACCATCGAGCCGGGTGACATCCTTATCGGTAAGGTGACTCCGAAGGGAGAAAGCGATCCTTCACCAGAAGAAAAACTCTTGCGTGCAATTTTCGGTGACAAAGCCGGTGACGTGAAAGATGCCTCATTGAAAGCATCTCCTTCCCTCTCTGGTACCATCATCGGTAAGAAATTGTACTCAAAAGTATTCAAGGATGGCAAACGTGGTCGTAGCGCAGATATCAAAGCCAAGACAGCTGAAGCAGAAAACAACTTCAACTTGAAAGCGAATGCGCTCCGTGAGAAATTCCTGGATAAATTGATGATCTTGGTTGAAAACAAACCTTCGAATGGCGTAAGCGACCTCTATGGTGCAATGATCATCCCGAAAGGTGCTGATTTCCACCGCATCGACCTGGAACGTATCAATTATGAAAATGTCAATCCTGTTAAATGGACGGCCGATAAGAACACCAATGCCTTGATCCGAAAACTAATCAACAACTACTTGATCGCATTCAAAGAATACGATGCAGAGTTGAAACGGATCAAATACAACATCACCATCGGGGATGAACTTCCCAACGGTATCATGCAATTGGCAAAAGTATATGTTGCTAAGAAACGTAAGATCCGCGTAGGTGATAAGATGGCAGGTCGCCACGGTAACAAAGGTATTGTTGCCAAGGTGGTACGTGATGAAGATATGCCGTTCTTGGAAGACGGAACTACCGTAGATATCGTACTGAACCCCTTGGGCGTACCTTCACGGATGAACTTGGGTCAGATTTACGAAACAGTTCTCGGTTGGGCCGGTAAGGAATTGGGCACTAAATTCAGTACTCCTATTTTCGACGGTGCATCCTTGGATGACATCTGCGAATACACCGACAAGGCAGGTATCCCTCGCTATGGACGAACCTTCCTGCGTGATGGTGGTACTGGGGAAATGTTTGACCAACCGGCAACAGTTGGTGTCATCTATATGATCAAACTGGGCCACATGGTTGATGACAAAATGCACGCCCGTTCAATCGGTCCCTACTCCTTGATTACACAACAACCGCTCGGTGGTAAAGCCCAATTCGGGGGCCAACGTTTCGGGGAAATGGAAGTTTGGGCACTGGAAGCATTCGGTGCATCCAACATCCTCCAAGAAATTCTTACCATCAAGTCTGATGACGTTACCGGACGCTCACGCGCATACGAAGCGATCGTCAAAGGAGAACCGATGCCGACTCCGGGTATTCCGGAATCACTCAATGTCTTGCTCCACGAATTGCGTGGTTTGGGATTGAGCATCAAGTTAGATTAAGTAACAGGAGTATTTGACCATTTGAAACACCAAGAATATGTCTTTCAAAAAAGATCTTAAAATAAAAAGTAACTTCAACCGGATCTCGATTGGATTGGCTTCACCTGAAGAAATCCAAGAACGTTCATCCGGTGAAGTTCTCAAACCTGAAACTGTAAACTACCGGACCTACAAACCGGAACGTGACGGTCTCTTCTGCGAGCGCATCTTTGGTCCTTCCAAGGATTATGAGTGCCATTGCGGTAAGTACAAACGCATCCGTTACCGGGGTATTATCTGCGACCGATGCGGTGTAGAAGTTACTGAAAAGAAAGTCCGTCGTGAACGGATGGGTCACATTACCTTGACTGTTCCGGTAGCGCACATCTGGTATTTCCGCTCAACCCCCAACAAGATTGGTTACTTGTTGGGTATTCCGGCCAAGAAATTGGAATCGATTATTTACTATGAGCGTTATATCGTTATTCAATCCGGTGCAGCTCGCGACTTGAATTTCGGTTTCTCTGTTGACAATATGGCCTTCCTTTCAGAAGACGAATACCTTGAGGTATTGGATTCACTTCCTGAAGGAAACCAAGATTTGGACGACAGCGATCCTGAAAAATTCATCGCTGGTATGGGTGCAGAAGCCATTCTGACCATGCTCAAACGCGTTGACTTGGATGAACTTTCTTACGAATTGCGTCACCGTTCCGAAAATGAAACTTCGCAACAACGTAAAGCAGAAGCACTCAAACGCTTGAGCATTATCGAAGCGTTCCGCGAATCCAAGGAAATCAACAAACCGGAATGGATGATCCTGAAGGTGATTCCGGTTACCCCGCCGGAACTCCGTCCTTTGGTTCCCCTGGATGGAGGTCGCTTTGCTACCTCTGACTTGAACGAGTTGTATCGCCGTGTTATCATCCGCAACAACCGTCTCAAACGCCTCATTGAAATCAAGGCTCCTGAAGTGATTCTCCGCAATGAAAAACGGATGTTGCAAGAAGCAGTTGACTCATTGTTCGACAACTCTCGCAAGTCTAATGCAGTGAAGACAGAAGCTAACCGTACCTTGAAATCCCTCTCAGACAGCTTGAAAGGTAAACAAGGTCGTTTCCGTCAAAACTTGCTCGGTAAACGTGTGGACTACTCTGCTCGTTCCGTTATTGTGGTAGGTCCTGAATTGAAGATGCACGAGTGCGGTCTTCCGAAATTCATGGCAGCCGAACTATACAAACCGTTTATCATCCGCAAGCTCATCGAACGCGGTATTGTGAAGACGGTTAAATCTGCGAAGAAAATCGTAGATCGCAAGGATCCTGTTATTTGGGATATCCTTGAAAACGTAATGAAAGGCCACCCGGTACTTTTGAACCGTGCTCCTACCCTGCACCGTTTGGGTATCCAAGCCTTCCAACCGAAATTGATTGAAGGTAAAGCAATCCAATTGCACCCGCTGGCATGTACTGCGTTCAACGCCGACTTTGACGGTGACCAAATGGCGGTCCACTTGCCCTTGGGCAATGCCGCAATCCTGGAAGCTCAGTTGTTGATGTTGGGATCGCACAACATTTTGAACCCGGCCAACGGAGCTCCGATTACCGTTCCTTCACAAGACATGGTCTTGGGGTTGTATTACATTACCAAACCCCGCGCCGGTGTGAAAGGAGAAAACATGAAGTTCTATGGTCCTGAAGAAGTAATCATTGCTTACAACGAAGGACGCGTTGCACTTCACGCAAAGATCGCTGTTCGCTACCCTGTTGACCGCACGGACTTGTCAAAAGGCTACCGGATGATTGAAAACACCACCGTAGGTCGTGTCATCTTCAACCAACTGGTACCGGCTGAAGCTGGATACATTGATGAAATCTTGACCAAGAAGTCATTGCGCGATATCATTGGTCGCATCTTGAAAACTTCAGGTGTGGCTCGTACCGCTCAATTCTTGGATGACATCAAAGCAATCGGTTACCAAATGGCGTTCCGCGGAGGTCTGTCATTCAACCTTTCTGACGTAATTATTCCGGACGGAAAAACTGAATTGGTAGAAGCTGGTTACCGTGAAGTTGAAAATATCCAACAAAGCTTCAACTTCGGTTTGATTACCAACAACGAACGTTACAACCAAATCATCGACGTTTGGTCTTCAACCAACCAAAAGTTGACAGAAATGGTGAAGAAGAGCATCGAAGAAGACAAACAAGGCTTCAACCCGATTTATATGATGTTGGATTCAGGTGCTCGGGGTTCCAAAGAACAGATCCGTCAGCTCTGCGGTATGCGGGGTTTGATGGCGAAGCCTCAAAAATCCGGTTCAACTGGAGCGGAAATTATCGAAAACCCGATTCTTTCCAACTTTAAGGAAGGTCTGTCTGTATTGGAATACTTCATCTCTACCCACGGTGCTCGTAAAGGTTTGGCCGATACGGCGTTGAAAACAGCGGATGCTGGTTATTTGACCCGTCGTCTGGTGGACGTTTCTCATGATGTGATCATCAACGAAGAAGACTGCGGTACCTTGAGAGGTTTGATTGCAACTGCAATCAAGAACAAAGACCAGGTTGTAGAATCCCTCTACGACCGGATCCTGGGCCGTACTTCTGTTCACGATATTTATAACCCGCTGACCGGAGAATTGATCCTGCCGGCTGGGGAAGAAATTACTGAAGAAATCGCAACAACCATCAGTGGTCTGCCGATTGAACAAGTGGAAATCCGTTCGGTATTGACTTGTGAGTCGAAGAAAGGGGTTTGTGCTAAATGTTATGGTCGGAACCTGGCAACTGGACGCATGGTTGAAAAAGGTGAAGTGGTCGGCGTAATTGCTGCACAATCCATCGGTGAACCGGGTACTCAGTTGACATTGCGTACCTTCCACGTTGGGGGTACCGCTTCCAGCACCGCTTCAGAAAGTGAAATCGTGGCACGCTACGACGGTGTTGTTGAATTCGAAGAACTCCGTACACTCGCTCGCGAAGAAGATAACAAAGAATTCGATATCGTGATCGGACGTACCGCAGAAATGCGCATCGTTGATGGCAACACCGGTATTATCCTTTCACAACACAACATCCCCTACGGTGCGAAACTTTATGTAAAACAAGGAGCTACCGTTGCCAAAGGTGATAAAATTTGTGAATGGGACCCGTACAACGCAATCAGTATTACTGAAACTGCTGGTACCGTTGCCTTCGACAGCTTGGTTGAAGGGGTTACCTTCCGTGAAGAAGCTGCTGATGAATTCTCACTCCACAGAGAAAAAGTAGTGATCGAATCACGTGACCGTTCGAAGAACCCGGCGATCAAGATTATGAGTGGAGATACCGAATTGAAGCAGTACAACTTGCCGGTAGGTGCTCACTTGATGGTGGAAAATGGCCAAGAAGTAAAAGCTGGTGACATCATCATCAAGATCCCCCGCGCGATTGGTAAATCAGGCGATATCACCGGAGGTCTTCCTCGTGTTACCGAATTGTTCGAAGCACGTAAGCCCTCCAACCCCGCAGTCGTTACTGAGATCAACGGTGAAGTACAAATGGGTAAGATCAAACGTGGTAACCGTGAGATCATCGTTCGCTCTAAGACCGGTGAAGAAAAACGCTATCTCGTTCCGCTCTCCAAACAAATTTTGGTACAAGAGAACGACTACGTTCGTGCCGGTATGCCGTTGTCAGATGGAGCGATCTCTCCTTCAGACATCCTGGCTATCCAAGGTCCGATCAAAGTTCAAGAATACATCGTTAACGAAATTCAAGAAGTCTACCGCCTCCAAGGGGTAAAAATCAACGACAAACACTTTGAAATCATCGTTCGTCAGATGATGCGCAAAGTTGAAATCGTGGATCCGGGTGACACTCGCTTCTTACCGGAACAATTGGTTGACAAATGGGAATTCAACTTGGAAAACGACAGCATCTATGACAAGAAAGTTGTATTGGATGCCGGTGACTCCCAAGTATTGCGTCCCGGACAAATTGTTACCCTCCGCCAGTTGCGCGATGAAAATTCTCAACTGAAACGTCAAGATTTGAAATTGGTAGAAGCTCGCGATGCTATCCCTGCTACTTCAAACCAAATTTTGCAAGGTATTACCCGTGCAGCACTGCGTACCAACAGCTTCATGTCTGCAGCATCCTTCCAAGAAACCACCAAAGTACTCAGCGATGCCGCTATCCGTGGTAAAGTTGACTACCTGGAAGGCTTGAAAGAAAACGTGATCTGCGGTCACTTGATTCCTGCCGGTACAGGCCAACGCGAATACGAACGCTTGGTTGTTGCATCGATGGAAGACTACAAACGTATGGCTTCTAGAAAGAAAGAGGAATAACAAGCAACATACTATGAGAAAAGAGGTTGACCCCGGTCAACCTCTTTTTTTAGTTCATCAAATACAACTACTCGGCTTGAGTACAGAAATAGAATAGGGATAGCAAATCCTCCTTCCTCCCCAAGTCCAAGTTATGATCCGCAATAAATTGCTTAATCGCCTTCTTCTTATCAGGGAATAACTTGGTAAAGTTGGATGTCTTTGCTGGATAAATCTTTTGATCCTTAATCAATACATATTTATAATCCAAAGAATAGGGAATCTCTGTTTCATAGTCATAAGCCCGAGAATGATTGTACTCACGCGTTGACATTTGAACTGCGGTGGAAGTCTTGGGAGCCGAGCCATAACCAGCGCTAATCTCAGGTTCCTTAAATTCAAAACGTTTTTCCTGTGCTATAGACAAATTGCCATAGACCATCAATTGTTTGTAAAAACGGCCCTTAATTTGAACATAAACCGAATTATCTGACAATACACGAGCAACATCATCAGAATGTGCTACGAACAGGGTATCTCCACGATCGTTAATCATACGTACAGAAAGATCAACCAGGCAAACATTCATTCGTCCGTGAAAGGTAGATCCATCGCGATAAATAACCTGTACCTCTTCAAATTCTGGAGTCAAGTATGCCACCGAGGTAGGTAGTTGCGTCAATAGATTCTGGCGCGACCGAGCCATGACACTTCCCTTTACCGATTGCTGAGCTTCGGCATTGGTTTGTGCATTCAATACTTGCAAAAAAATAGTAAAGAATAGACCGATATTAAATAATGTTTTCATACAAAAAGGACTTGTAAGGTTAGAAAAAGAGCGGTGTCAGGAAAACCTGAACACCGCTCTTAATATTAGATGGAACTACAATCTTGCAGCTTCGTCACCAGGCATAGCAACGAAGAAATATTTCCAGCTACCATCATTAAATCCGCAGAAGATACCGTTGTCTGAGGTAAATCCGAGGGTAGTGATGGTCCAGGTAATTTGATTGTCAGGATACAAATATGAACCATCGAACGGGCAAGCAATGATATCAATACCGTTGTAGTTAACTGCAGTATTGGCAGCATTGGATACTGTCAAAGTAGGTTCTGAATAAGTTGCAGTAAAGCCAGGTTCAGTATCTTGGCCACCAACAAGACCCATCAAAGTATATGCAGTCGGATCCCCGTCAACAGCGAAGATAGTAACAACTACAGCGCTACCATCAAATGAAGATGCCAATTCATATTGACCAGCTACTTCACCTTTTTCAGGAGCATTAGCAGTGAATACGGTTGAAGCATATTGACCTGCATTGTCAGATACGATAGAGAATCTCAAAGAAATGCTCTTGTATTCACGGAACTTAGGTACACGAACTTCAATGCTGTTAGTAGGAAGACCTTCACCATCAACATCTTCATCGTATGCACCAATGTACAACTCTGTTGATGTAATAATGATGTGCTCATCTTCAAATACTGTTACTTCGAGATCTTCGTTAGTAACGATAGTACCTCCATCAAAAGCTACTTTTACTTTAGCAGCTTTATTGGATTGTTCGATCATTTGCAAAGGAATGTAGAGGTATTCGCCAGACAAAACAACTTCAGTTGTAGGATTAACGAACTCTACTTGGGTGTTACCGGTTACCGGGGTGAAATCCTTTTCTTGGCAAGAAGTAAAGAATGCGAGCACGGCAACAAGCAAAACTGATAATTTAATTTGTTTCATAGTGTCTCAATTAATTTGCGGCGTAACCAGGATTTTGTTGATCTTTAATTTGAGGGTTTGCGTCACATTCTGCCTGAGGTACGGGCCAAATGAAACGGAAGTCAGAGTTTGCTCTGTAGAACGATTCGTTTACATCAGGCAAGTAGATAGCAGAACGAACTTGAGCGGCTTTACGTTGAACATCTTTACCGAAACGTTTCAAGTCAAAATGACGGAAACCTTCACCGATCAATTCACGGGTTCTTTCGTTCAAGATTTCATCCAAAACGTTACCACCTGTAACTTCAGACGCTCCACGAGCTTTCTTCAAAACATTCAATGCTGTATAAGCTTCAGCATTTCTGTTGGAACGTGCATAGGCTTCAGCCAAGATCAAGTGCATTTCAGCAATACGCAAAGGCTTGGTTCTGTGAACATAGTTTTGGTTGGATTCACCTTGACGCAAAGCAGGGTTACCAGGGAATTTGTTCAACAAGAAGAGATCATATGTGCTACCACCAGTGATAGAAATGGTCTTTTCTGCAAAGAACAAAGCTTTACGCAAGTCAGTTGATTCATACAAATCAATTACCCATTGTTCAGGAACGTAGTCAGGTTTGTAAATACCTTGGTTAGCATCGTATGAAAGGTAAGCGTAGTCGTTGCTCGGGGGAAGTGAACCAGTAGCCAAGTCAGCATCCGCCAAGAAGAGACATTCTTTACCATTATCATCAATGAACATAGAACGCAATTGAGAAGCGTTGTTGATCAGAGGATAACGACCACCGTTGATCAAAGAAGTTGCGTTGCTGATAGCTGTATCATAGTCACCCATGTACAAAGCAACACGAGCTTCGAAAGCTTTTACAAAGTCTGAAGTCACATAGATAGCTCCTTCTGCAGGAGTAGTAGTGATCTTTTCTTTTGCAATAGAGATATCGCTACGGATTGCACTGTAAGTTGCTTCCAAAGTACCACGACCCGGATATTTAGATGAGTCAGAAGTCGGTGCATATACAGTTACGTAAGGAACACCAAATTCATCTTTGTTAGCACCTTCGTTGTAAGGCAAGCAGAAACGCTCAACCAACATGTGGTGGTAGTATGCACGGAAGAAGTGAGCTTCACCTACATATACTTGGAGCAAAGCTTTATCAGCATCAGTCCATTCTGATTGGTCTACTTTAGCAGCTTCTTGCAAGAAGTAGTTAACGTCTTTCAAGCAAGAGTAGCAACCTGCCCATACGCTTTCTGCAGTACCATCACCAGAGTTGATGGTCCATTCGTAGTTAGTACCACCACGGTTACCAAATGAAGTGGTAGCGTGGAAGAGGTCTGTTTGAATTTCAAGGGTTGAGAAAGCACCACCGCCGGTATAACCACGGAATGCAATATACATACCGGTACGCAGTTTGGTGGCGTCATCGATGGTGGTCAAAGCGTTGTCCGGATCAATTACGTTGATCGGTCTCAAGTCCATATTGCAAGAAGCAAGTACTGACAAGAACGCAACCACAAAGGATAATTTAAATATTTTTTTCATCATTTACTGCTAATTAAAAGGTTAATTCAACACCAACGGTGTATTGTTTAGAGTTCGGATATACACCCATTTGCAAGTTGGAGTCAACTTCAGGGTCATAACCGGTATATTCAGTAAACGTCAACAAGTTACGTCCAATAGCATATACACGGAGGCTACCGAGGAATCCAGTTTTTTGGATCCATTTTTGAGGCAAGGTGTAAGAAATTTGGAGGTTTTTCAGACGCAAGAATGATGCATTTTCAAGCAAAGTGTCGTCGAATTCACGCGGTGAGTTCAAACCAGGCACGTTAGTTTCTTGACCAGGAGTTGTCCAAATGTTCAACAACTCAGCAGCACCGTTCATATCTGAAGTGACAAATTTCGGGTTCATCAAGAAGTAACGGTCATTGTTGATGGTCCATTTACCTGCGATCCAAGAGAAGTCAGCACCAATGTACAAACCTTTCCAGTCGAAGTTCAATTGAACACCACCAGCCCAAGGAGCGTAACGTTGTTTACCAGTCATCACGGCATAGTCATCTGAGTATTGTTTGGTGGGGTTACCATCGAGGTCATACCACATTTGCATACCGTCACGTTTGTCAACACCGGCTGAACGAACGTAGAACATTTCACCGTAAGGATAACCTACTTGGTATTTGATACCGGTATTAGGAACTACGAATTCGTCACGACCACCGAACAAAGCGGTAATTTCGTTGGCGTTGTAGTTGAAGTTAGCCTTCACGTTGAAGAACATATCTTGAGTTTGAATAATGTCGAATCCAATTTCTACGTCAACACCACGGTTTCTCATATCACCGATGTTACCTGCACCTGAACCGTGACCAGTAGTGTATGAATAAGGAATGTCCATCAACATATCACGGGTCATCTTGTTGTAGAACTCAACGTTGAAAGTGATGAAGTTCAAAGCACGACCATTGAAGCCGATGTTCAAAGTTTCTACAGTTTCCCAAGTCAAGTCAGCGTTGGACGGGTTAGCAACACCCCAACCGCTCATACCGTTGTACAATGCACCGTAGTTACCGATAGTACCGTAACTCAAGTAGTTTCCGATACCAGAGTTACCAGTAGTACCGTAGCTAGCTTTCACGCGGAACTCGTTCAACCAGTTTACGTTGGCCATAAAGTTTTCACGTTTCATATCCCACATACCACCGATAGAGTAGAAGTTTGCGTAACGTTTGTTAGCACCGAAGAGAGATGAACCGTCACGACGGAATGAAGCATCCAAGAAATACTTGCTACCGAAGTCGTAAGATACGCGAGCAAAGTATGAGTTGTAAGCGGTTTCGCTCTCACCGTATGAAGGTTTGTTGTATTTGGTACCGCTGCTCAAGTAAGCTTGACGGAGGTCAGTAAGACCTTCTACATCAGCTCCAAATGAAGAAGAAGCAGAAACGATTGCTTCTTGACCAGCCAAGATTGCAAAGTTATGATCATCCGCTACTGCAAATTTATACTCAGCAGTGTTGGTGAAAGTCAATTGATGGTAACGGCTGAAGCTTTCAGAAGCAGTACCATTGCCAGCGAAGGGACCAGTCGGCAGGGCTTTGTAAGAGTTACGATAGTCGTAACCTTCCAAAGATTGTTGTGCACGGAGGGTCAAACCTCTCAAGGGGTTGATTTCTTGGTACATGCTACCGTTTACACGGATGTAGTTGGTAGTGGTGGGCTGAATTTCTTGCAAGTACAAGGTGTTGTACATACCCAATTCTTCGAACAATTGACGTTCGTTTCCTTCATCATCGTAAGGAGTTACCCAAGGGTACAACCAGTTAGCAGCAGAAACCGGGTTGTACCAAGAGTTACCAGAGGTAATAAAACCAGCAGTAGCATAGTCTTGGTAAGTCAAACCGAGGCTAACACCCATCTTCAACCAGCTGTTAACGTTGGTGTTGATGTTTGAACGAACACTGTAGCGTTCCAAATATGAATAAGGAGCAGTACCGGTTTGATCGAACGCACCTACTGAGAAGTAGTAGTCAGATTTATCTGAAGAGCCAGAAACGGAAGCGTCAACACTCCATACGGGAGCTTGTTCGTTGAAGAAGTATTCCAACCAGTTGAAGTTAGTACCGTTTTCAATAGCTTTCTCCATAATGGGAGTTTTCACAAATTGATCACCCAATACCATTTCGTTGAATTTGAACCATTGGTCGCTGGTCATCAAATCCATTTTGTGAGTAACCAAAGTTGAGATACCGTATTGGCCACGAACTGAAACGACCGGTTTTTCACCACGTTTACCTTTCTTAGTGGTAATATAGATAACACCGTTTGCTGCACGAGAACCGTAAATTGCAGTAGAAGATGCATCTTTCATCACAGTCATGCTTTCGATATCGTTACTGTTCAATGAAGTAAAGATAGAAGCAGATACCGGAGCACCATCCAAGATGATCAAAGGAGTGTTAGAAGCGTTGATGGAGTTCACACCACGCATACGCATAGACACGTTTGACATCGGTTCACCAGTTGATGAGAAGATTTGCAAACCTGCAACTTGGCCTTGCAAAGCGTCACCTGCATTCGCAGTCGGACGGCTTGCCATCACTTTAGAGTTAACGGTTGCAGCAGAACCTACGATTGAGGTAATTTTCTTTGCGGTACCGTAACCTACTACGATTGCATCTTCCAAAGCCTCAGCATCAGGGCTCAATACTACGTCAACTACAGAGCGGTTGTTAATTGCAACTTCTGCGGTTTTGTAGCCAAGGAAGCTAATTACCAAAGTACCGTTACCGGGAGCTTGCAATGAGAATTGTCCCAGTTCATCGGTCGTCATACCGATCATAGTTCCTTTGATCTGTACAGAAGCATAAGGAACCGGTTCACCGGTACTTTCATCAGTAACAGTACCTGAAACTGTGATATTCTGCGCCATTGCGAACGGAGCAGTAATCGCCAGTAACAGACCTGCTAAAAGGAGTCTGACTTTTTTCATGTAGATAATTTTTAAAGGTTAATGAATGAATTTGTTGTTTGTATTTATCAATAAATAAAAGCTTAAGTAAATGAACTGTTTTAACTTACCTCCCCCTACTTCCGACAATACACACAAAATTAATAACGCGAATATGCGCATTTTTTTTAAAAGAAACTAATAAATGTTACTTTTTTAACATCTCGCACAAATCTGGGCCAGATATGAGTAAAAAAAATTAACTTTGTCAGAGTTAAACGATTTGAATATCGCCTTATGAAATTCCAAAAGAAGATGGGCCTATTAATGGGCCTGCTGATCAGTTGCAGCCTGATCGCTCAAGAGAAAAAACAAGGTACATTATTGGCCAAATCCATGCAAGATTTCATCAACCAGTTTCCAATTGAAGAAATCTACCTATTGCCTGAGTTCACGAATGCGACCCTATTCTACAAAGACGGCACACAAAGCCAAGCGAACATCAACATCTGCTCAGCAGATCAAACTCTTCGCTTTATTGACCAGCGTGGAGACACACTGTCCCTGATCAACCAAGACCAAGTCAAACGCGTACTTGCCGGCGACAAGGTATTTATTCAAGCAAATAAACATTTCTTTCAGGAGCTGATCGTCTATGGACAAAAGACCCTGGCACAGTGGCAACGTTTCGAGGTTGAACCAGCTACCAAGCACGAAGCCATCCCGGCAAGCTCTACCGCAAGAGTCTATCAACCGCATGAAATCTTCCGAAATATGGCCTTCCCCACTGAGCAGGAAGTTCACTACAGCTCACAAATCGTGTATGTACTCATTGAAGACAATCAATTCACGCCCGCCAGTTCTTCAAGCTTTAGAAGAATGTTTCCTGAGAAGAAAAAAGCAATCAAAGCCTTTATCAAAGAGAATGATACAGACTTTGACAAGAAAGAAGATGTGGTATCGCTATTCTACTTCTGTACGCAAGATTAAGAACATCTTAACGCAGCAAGCAGTCATATGATTTATTCTGCAGATCAGGAAATACCCGGTCTGCTATTTTTTTAAGCTGATCCACGCGATCACCGGTCGTCCAGAAATGCACAGAGCCCATTGATGGAGCGTGTGTGCCTACGGCAGACAAAATCCGTTGGGTTTGCGAGGCAATTGCGGGTGCCGGATTGACAATTTGTAGATCCGGAGTTGCAACCCGACGAATTGCCTCCGTCAAAAAAGGATAATGGGTACATCCTAAGACAAGTACATCCACTCCCTCATGCTGAATTCCTCGAACGTACTTTCCGACTAATTCATCGGTCTGGGGGCCATCCAAACTTCCCTGCTCCACCAACTCTACAAGACCTTCCCCGACCTGTTCAACCACTCGCACATGGGTTGCATAAGTATCCCGGGTGTGATGATACAATGAGCCTTTGAATGTATTAGCTGTTGCCAAAACCCCAACCACACCGCTCTTTGATAACTGTGCAGCTGGTTTAATCGCAGGTTCCATTCCAACAAATGGGATGGAATAGCGATCTCTTAAAAAAGCAACAGATGCTGCTGTAGCGGTATTACAAGCCACTACAACAACATCTGCTCCTTGTTCTATCAAAAATTCTGTCAAGATAGCTGATCGTTCCTGAATCAAATCCAAGGACTTGGATCCATAAGGACAATACCGTGTGTCTGCAACGTAAACATAATCTTGTTGCGGCATCAGTCGGACCAATTCCGATAACACAGATAGTCCCCCTACTCCCGAATCAAAAACTCCGATCATCTTGACTGAAAGTTTATTGCAATTTTTCGTTCAAGAAGTTTACGATTTCTTCTTCTGAGAGAACGCGAGCAATGATCACACCATTCTCATCAACAAACAGGTTTTGAGGAATGTAACGAACAGCATAAGTCTTAGCTACAGAGGTATTCCATTGCTTCAATTCTGAAACTTGCGGCCAAGTCAAGTTGTCGGTCTTAATTGCATCCGTCCATTTTGCATGATCCGAATCCAATGAGACTCCCAGGATTTCAAATCCCCTAGCGTGGAATTCTTTATAGATGTTCACCAAGGTCGGATTAAATTGGCGGCAAGGTCCACACCAGCCTGCCCAGAAATCAATCATGGTTACCTTGTTATTCTTGTAGATATCCGAAAGGGTAATGGGATTTCCTTGGGGATCGTTCATTGTAAAGTCAGGAGCTTGTTTTCCCACTTGTACATTTTCCAACAAATCCAATTGTTCCTTAATCTTTTCAATCTTACTAAGGTTCTTAAATTTCGGATGTTCCGCATAGTATTGGAAGCGAGCTTTGGCTTCTTCAAATTCCATATAGATGTATGAACTGCTGAACTCTTGGAAGGCAAAGTGTGTGGCTTTGTTTTGTTCAATCAACTCTTGTTTTCTTGCTTCTACATCATCTTTAACCTTTTGGAATACCGCATATATGCGATCCCGTTCTTCTTGATCTTGGGTGCTATTGAAAGCCTTTGCCAAGGAATCCAAGTTGTAGGCCGATTTGATTTCTTCTGAGATTTCTTTCATGCGGTTGAGCAAACGTTGGGTATCCCCCCCTTCAATCTTCGCATTACGCAAATCACCCACATTTCCAGTAATGGTATATTTTGCATGCTCAAGGAACAAAGGAAGACGTTCAGCGCCCACCATCAAGTAAAAGTCTGTCGGTTCAGCCAATTCTACTTCAAACAAGAATTCACCATTCACCATCTCAGTGGTATCAGATTGTCCACCACGACAATGCAAATAAACAGGACCATTCAATTCATCCGGATTATCCGATGTCAATTGACCTTTCACGGAAAGTCCATTTTGAGGAGCGCAGGCAACCATCATCAAGGCTGCACTGGCCAACAATAAAAATTTCTTCATAACAAGAACAGTATTAATTAATAAACGATTATTCTTCAGACAGGAACCACTCTTTGTACATCATATAGCCCTGCGCATTTTTATGCGCCGCTTCTGTAACGGCTTCGCTACCCGGCTTAACTTGTTTGGCTGGAAGTCCCGCATAAACACCCGGTTCCAGCTTTGCATTGCTCAAAACAACGGCTCCTGCGGCAATGATGGATCCATCAGCAACTTCTGCATTATCCATCAGGATCGCTCCCATTCCCACGAGCACGTTGTTGCCAACTTTTGCTCCATGAATGATTGCATTGTGACCCACCGAAACATCATTTCCCACCTCTACAATGGAGCGCTTATGCAGGGTATGCAATACTGCTCCATCCTGGATGTTGACACGATCTCCCACTCGAATCGGATTCACATCACCACGTAAAACGGCCCCATACCAAATGCTACAATCATCACCAATGACTACATCTCCCACTAATACAGCATTTTCTGCCAAAAAACAATTCTTACCAATTTGGGGAGTAATTCCATTCAATGTCTTTATAATTGCCATATATTACATCAATTAGACGACAAACTTAATAAAAAAAGAGGACAAGTCAATGACGACCTGTCCTCCGTATTTGGAATATAAGGTATGACTAGATAGTTCCTTGTTCCAACATTGCTTGAGCAACTTTCATGAAACCAGCGATGTTAGCACCTTTCACATAGTCTACGGTACCATCCGGACGTTGACCATATTTTACGCAAGCAGCGTGGATGCTTTCCATGATGAAGTGCAATTTTTCATCCACTTCTTTTCCAGCCCAAGAAATATGCATAGCGTTTTGGGTCATTTCCAAACCTGAAGTAGCAACACCACCAGCGTTCACAGCTTTACCAGGAGCGAAGAGGATACCTGCTTCTTGGAATGCTTTGATAGCTTCGGGAGTACAACCCATGTTAGAAACTTCGCAGCAGCACCATGTGCCGTTTGCCAACAATTCTTTGGCATCGTCACCGTTCAATTCGTTTTGGAATGCGCAAGGCAAAGCGATGTCACATTTGATGCTCCAAGCTTTTTTGCCAGGGATGAAGGTTACGCCTTCGAATTTTTCTGCCATCGGAGCAACCACGTTGTTGTTAGATGCACGAAGAACGAGCATATAATCAATCATATCGTTGGTCAAACCAGCAGGTACGTGGCAAACGCCATCCGGACCAGAAACTGCGATAACTTTAGCTCCCAAAGCAGTAGCTTTTTGAGCAGCACCCCATGCTACGTTACCGAAGCCAGAGATTGCGATGGTAGAACCAGCCAATTTTTTACCAGCCAAGTTCAAAACGTGTTCAGTGAAGTAGAGAGCACCGTAACCAGTTGCTTCAGGACGGAGGATAGAACCACCCCAGTTAGCACCTTTACCAGTCAATACACCTACGTTGTAGCGACGAGCCAATTTGGTGTACATACCATAGAGGTAACCGATTTCGCGTCCACCAACACCTACGTCACCAGCGGGAACGTCTTGTTCGGGACCGATGCAGTTCCACAATTCCAACATGAAAGCTTGGCAGAAACGCATGATTTCAGCGTCTGATTTTCCAACGGGATCAAAGTCAGAACCACCTTTAGCACCACCCATAGGCAAGGTAGTCAAAGCGTTTTTGAAAGTTTGTTCAAAGCCCAAGAACTTCAACATTGAAGGAGTAACGGCTTTGTGGAAACGGAGACCACCTTTGTAGGGTCCGATAGCGCTGTTGAATTGCACACGGTAACCGAGGTTGGTTTGAACTTCACCTTTATCGTCAACCCAAGTTACACGGAAAGTAAAGATACGATCGGGTTCAACGATACGTTCAACGATTTTTGCTTTTTCGAATTCAGGGTGTTGGTTGTAAACTTCTTCAATTGATTCCAACACTTCGTGAACAGCTTGAAGATACTCTTTTTCGTGACCATACTTTTGTTCAAGTCTGGCCATAATTTCAGCAGCTTTCATAATACTTGCTAATGTTTTTTAAAAATGTATGAATAAAGTAAATTATTTGACTTCCCAAGTAGCTCCGCTCCGCAACAATTCATCGACAGAGTGGATGGGAGAATGTTCTTGTACATCAATTACCTGATCGCGGACATTGTCGTCGTAGGTTTTATCTTCCACATCGCGAATAATACCCAAAGCAACCGGCAATTCAGGATATTTCATATCTACCAACATACTATGGATACCGATGTTAGGATTGTGCGCATCATGAACCAAGAGGTCTTTTTCGGTAATACCATTTTCCCCAATGGTTACTGATTTAATTTGCATACCATCCAAAATCAAACCTTTATCACGATTTTTTCCGTAGATCATCGGTTCACCGTGGCGCAAGACAATCGTACGATCTGCACGATGTTCACGATCAGAGATCACACCATGGGCACCATCATTGAAGATCATACAATTCACCAACATCTCGGTCACAGAAGTACCATCGTGTTTGGCAGAAGCCAAGAGAATCTCCTGATTCAATTTCAACTCACTATCCAAGCTACGAGCAAAGAATGTTCCACGTGCTCCCAAGACCAATGCTCCAGGATTGAAGGGATGTTCAACCGTACCATAAGGTGAAGTCTTGGTAATCATACCCAACTTGGAGGTCGGTGAATATTGTCCTTTGGTCAAACCATAAATTTGGTTGTTGAACAAAACGATGTTGATATCAATGTTACGACGGATTGCATGGATAAAGTGGTTACCACCAATCGCCAAGGCATCACCGTCACCGGTTGCTTGCCAAATGGTCAAGGTTGGATTGGCAACTTTCATCCCGGTTGAAATAGCCGTCGCACGACCATGAATACTATGGAAACCATAGGTATTCATGTAGTAAGGTAAACGGGAAGAACAACCAATTCCAGAAACAAAGACATAACGTTCTTTGGCGTAATTCAAGGCTTCGGACACTTCCGGCAATGCGCGTTGCAAAGAGGCCAAAACAGCATGGTCACCACAACCGGGACACCATCTCACCTCTTGATTGCTCTTGAAATCTTGTGCTGTATATTTCATCTCAACTTATTTTTCAGGATTAAAACAATTTATCTACGGCATCCAGAATGTCTTTCACAATAAACGGCTGACCTTGGATTTTATTACATTGTTCGTATTGGAATTGAGGCAATTTTGCACGCAAGTAATTTGCAAATTGTCCACAGTTCAATTCACAAACCAAAATCTTCTTGTAGCGAGCAAATACCTCTGCGGTATTTTTCGGAAGCGGGTTGATGTAATCAAAGTGAGCCAAAGAAACAGACTTACCTGCAGCTTGGAGTTCTTTGACAGCTGAGTATAAGTGGCCAAAGGTACCACCCCAACCTACCAACAATACATCTGCTTGATCTTCACCAATCACTTGCAATTCAGGAATGAAGTTCGCAACACGAGCTACTTTTTCTGCACGCGCAGCAACCATCATTTCGTGGTTCAAGGGATCAGATGAAATCACACCTGCCGGGTTCTTTTCCAAACCACCAACGCGGTGTTCAAGACCCGGTGTTCCAGGCAATGCCCATTTACGAGCAAAACGCACTTCGTCTCTTTCAAAAGGTTTGTAAGCTCCTTCACATTCGGTAATGATGGGCGGAACAATGGCCGGGTAATCCTTCATAGAGGGAATGCGCCAAGGTTCTGAACCGTTACCCAAGAAACCTTCGGTCAAGAGGATAACTGGCATCATGTGTTCCATCGCATATTTACCTGCGTAGAACGCTGCATCAAAGCAATGAGAAGGAGAGTGAGCCGCCATCACCATAATGGGACATTCACCATTTCTTCCATACAAGGCTTGATTCAAGTCGGTTTGTTCCGTTTTGGTAGGAATACCTGTAGAGGGACCGGAACGTTGAACATCGACAATCACCAAGGGCAATTCAGTAATCATCGCCAAACCCAAGGCCTCCGACTTCAAGGAAAGACCAGGACCTGAGGTGGTGGTCACTGCAAAACTTCCCGCATAAGCCGCACCAATGGAAGTACAGATACCTGCAATTTCATCTTCGCATTGGAGGGTTTTAGCACCCAATTCTTTGTGAATCGCCAATTCTTCCAAAATAGCAGTAGCCGGGGTAATGGGATACGATCCGCAGAACAACGGACGACCGGACTTTTCAGAAGCAGCCAACAAGCCCCAAGCGGTAGCTTGGTTACCATTGATGTTCCGGTACAAACCTTTTTCTTGTTTGGCCGGTTTGATGGTATAAGTATTGGCAATTGCGTGAATGTTACTTGCATAGTTGAAACCGTCTTTCAAAACCTTCTTGTTGGTTTCGATCAATTGCGGTTTCTTTTTGAACTTGCGTTCCAAATATTCGAAGGTGTACTCCATCGGGCGGTTGAACATGAAGTAACACATCCCAAGGGTAAACATATTTTTGGAGCGGACAATGGATTTTGCATCCAAACCGCTATCTTTCAAACTTTCTTTGGTCAATGAAGTAATCGGAGCCAAAATAATGTTGCGGTCTTCGATTTTCAACTCACGAATCGGATCATTGGTCGCAAACGCTGCCTTTTCCAATCCCTTTTCGTCAAAAGCATCCGCATCTACGATAATGGTTGCGGTCGGCTTTGCCCATTTCGCATTCGCTTTGAGCGCTGCCGGGTTCATAGCCACCAACACATCACAAAGGTCTCCGGGGGTATTTACTTCAACACTACCCACGTGAACTTGGAAGCCGGATACACCGGATACGGTTCCTTGGGGTGCTCGGATTTCTGCGGGATAATCAGGAAATGTTGAAATTTCATTACCATATAAGGCAGAAGCATCTGCAAATAGAGTTCCAGTCAACTGCATACCATCTCCGGAATCACCTGCAAATCTGATAACAACGTCTTGCGCGTCTATTACTTTATGCTGCATAAGATTGATATTTACTCCACAAAAGTAAGGAATAATCCTTACTAAACGAAATGATTTTAAGAAATTCTTCTAAATCGAATTTTAAAAGGATAGCAAAGCAAAGGAGCCGACACATCATCACGTGAACGGCTCCGTATTAAATCACAAAAAATAGCTTATTTTGCGGCTTGTTGCGTAGCAATTTGCTTATCCAACGGGATGGACAATTCGTTCTTTACAGGAACCGTCAAGTCCATGCTCGCTTGATCATCTACGTACAAAAGACCTTGTGCAGAGGTATCAAAAACATAGACCAAAGCATTGGTTTTGGCAATCTTTTCAATTGCTGCTGCTACTTTTTGATAAATCGGTGTAAACAATTGGTTTTGTTTATTTTGCATTTCTTGGTAAGCGCTTTGTTGGAAAGATTGGATGCGCAACTCCATTTCTTGAAGTTCACGGGTCTTGAGTTCCAAAACAGCTTGTGTCCAGTTAGCGCTCAAAGCTTGGTAATCAGTCACTTTACTTTGATACTCTTGTTGCATACCGGTAAATGTATCGTTCAACTCTTTTCCGTATTTTTCAAGAACTACGGTAGCGGAGTCCATATCAGAAGTCAAATAAACAATCTCTTGAAAATTTACGTGACCTGACTTTTGTTGCGCACTAGCTGCCACAGCAAAACCCAATACGAAGGCAAATACTAAAATACTTTTTTTCATGTTATTAAAAATTAAAATTGTTGTCCAATTACAAAGTGAGGCTGCCATCCTCCGATCGTTCCATTGACGTGATCAAAGCCATATCCCAAGTCAATACCCAACATCCCGATCATCGGCAAGAAGATACGCACACCCAAACCTGCAGATCGCTTGATTTCAAAGGGATTGAAGTCCCGAATATCTGCCCAGGCATTACCACCTTCCAAGAAAGCCAAGAAGAAGATCGTCGAAGTGGGTTGCAACATCAAGGGATAGCGTAACTCCAAGGAGAATTTATCGTAAACACGACCGGCATAGATACCATTTTCGGTCGGAGTCAAGGAGTAGTTTTCATATCCTCTCAAACCGATGATTTCAGCACCGTATGAGTTGTACCCAGACATACCATCGCCACCGACCTGATAACCTTCGAAAGGAGAGTATCCCAGGTTCCGATCGTATGATCCCAAGTAACCAAACTGAGCGCGTGTCATCAAGACCAAATCTCCAATGATTTTAGTGTACAAGGTTCCTTTGAATGTCCACTTGTGATACTCAATCCAACGGTACTTGTTCTGATCCGACATATTTTTATAGTCGGTGTCCGCCGGCCGGAATGCCGAATACGGCGGCGTTAACTGCAAAGAAAGTACAAATTCGGATCCCTCACGCGGGTAGATCATCTGGTCAGTAGATGTTCTGTTCAAGGAAATCTTGTAACTCAAGTTGTGAGAAACCCCATTGCTAAACAAGAAGTTATAATTCCAATCGTGCAAGTTATAGGTCTGCCAAGACAATTCGTGATAAAGTACAAAATAGTTGTCGGGCCATTTCAAACGACTTCCCAAACCAGCAGCGACCCCATAAACCTCAAAATACTCGTCTGTATTCTGATAGAGGTAATAAGAGTTGGTTTGACGGCTGTAGTAACCCGTCACATTCAAGGACGTGGGTTTCTTGCCAAACAACCACGGTTCCATAAAGTTCGCGGACAAAGCCGTGTAGTAAGTACCATTTGTTTGGAAACGGAAGGACAATACTTGCGCATCTCCCAGCGGAACCGGTCTCCATGCTCCTTTCTCAAACAGGCGACGAGCCGAGAAGTTGTTAAAACTTACCCCAACGGTTCCCACAAATGAGTTGTTACCCCATCCCCCTGAAAGTTCCAATTGGGAGTTCGGTTTCTCTGCCACATTGTAGGTAATGTCCACGGTATTATTTTTCGAGTTCGGAATCACCGAGAAGCCTTTCGCCGGATCCATGGCGTGCTCCGGATCAAAGTGCCCCATGGAAGAAATTTCACGAATCGATCGTTCTAATAAAGACTGACTGTACAAATAACCGGGGCGGGTAAAGAGTTGACGACGCACAACACGTTCGTTGGTAATCGTGTTACCACTGATGATGATGTTGTTGAACGTAGCCGGTTTACCTTCAATAATCCGCATTTCGATATCGACAGAATCCTTATCAATGTTCACCTCAACAGGCGTCACATTAAAGAACAAGTAACCTTGGTCCCGATACAAGGAAGAAACGTCCATCTCGGTTTTGCGTCCATCGCCGTGAAGACGCTTCTGAAGTGTTACCACATCATAAACATCGCCCTTAGCAATGCGCAAAACACTATTGAGATCTTCGGCTGTATAAAGCGAGTTACCTGTCCAAGAAATATTGCGGAAATAATAACGTTGTCCCTCATCGATCACAAAGTGAATACCCAATCGATCCGGTGAAATGTAGTAGATTGAATCCTTTACAATACGAGCATCCCGAAAACCTGCTTCACTGAAGACTTGCAACATCGCAGCCTTGTCCTTTTCGTATTCTTTTTCAATGAATTTTTTAGGTTTGAACAAGCTGCGAAGACGACGGTCACTGGTCTTTTTCATCGCCGCAACCAATTTTCCTTCCGAGACATTGTCATTGCCCTCAAAGGTCATGGTCCTTACCTTTACCTTCGGTCCTCTATCTACATCAAAAAGAACTTGTACCGCATTGGAAATTAAGGAGTCCCGACGTTGGATCACTTTCACATCTGCCTTGATGTATCCTTTTTCCTTGTAGTAATCCTTGATCACTTTTTCATTGGAACGGATCATGTATTCAGAAATTGCCGCACCGCGCTTGAGATTCATCCGGTCACGAAGATCCGATTGCTCCGAGTTTTTCACGCCTTTGAATGTCCAACGAGAAACCCGGGGGCGTTGCTGCAAATCCAATCGCAAATAAGCGGTGTCCCGCCGAGCAGAGAGAGAATCAATGTACAAACCGATGGATGAAAAATAAGCTTGCTGGAGACTAATGCGACGCAGACCATCTGAAACCTCCATACTGGGCAGCACAACAGAAGCTCCCACTTGAAGACCCGACAAGGATAAAATCTGTTCCGGATTTAAGTATTTAATTCCCGTAACCTCAATTCCACCAATAACATAACGTTGTGGCTTCTCATAACTTACCACGACATCTTCGGTCTTCTTCTCCGGCGTTTCCTGCGCAAAAACAAGAACCGGAAAAAGAAGCATCCATAACGTTAGCATCTTTTTCATTTCCATCTGACCAGTCTTCGGTTTTCGTAAAAACTCGCAAATATACATTTATTTCTCAATAATCTGTTCACCCGTCAAGCCAAAACGGCGTTTTCGAGTCTGAAAATCAAGAATTGCTTTCGCAAGGTCGCCTTTGCGAAAATCAGGCCAAAGCACATCCGTAAAATAGAATTCCGTATAGGCACATTGCCACAATAGAAAATTACTAATTCGTTGCTCCCCACTGGTGCGGATCATCAGATCCGGATCAGGAATTCCGGCTGTCGCCAAAAGGTTCGCCCAAAGTTCAGGTGTCAAAGACGGCTGCTCTTGTCCTTGGCCAGCTGCTTGCATACACATGGCACCGTAGCGGGTAGCTGCCTGCAACAAGTCCCACTTACCGCTGTAACTTAAGAACACAATCAACGTCAAACCAGTATTTTGAGCGGTCTCGAGCTCAGCTTGCGCAATCTCCTCCCTCAAAGAAGGCTCCAACCGCGTAAGGTCACCAATCACTCGAAAACGGATGTTGTTTTTTTGAAATGTAGGCTTCTCATTGACAACCGCTTTGGCCATCAGTTGCATCAAGCCATTTACTTCCGATTCGGGGCGATTCCAGTTTTCTTCCGAAAAAGCAAAGAGGCTCAAATATCGCACACCAATTTGTGCTGCATACTCGCAACATTCACGAACGCTGTCTGTTCCGGCACGATGCCCAAACAATCGTTCCATGCCTCGTTGCTTGGCCCAACGTCCATTTCCATCCATAATGATGGTGATATGCGCAGGTAGCTTATCCATAGTATTAGTCATTTGTATAATTTCTTCGATCAATTCCCCAGAACAATTTTTCCTGCAAGGCGGATATGAACTCATCTCCCGACAACGAAACTCGCCGCAAGGGGAAGGGCGCCCGAGTTACACAAAGTTCGGCATCACTGGGGAACTCTACCGAACGATTGTCAACGGTAAGCGTCACAGACCCTGCACCTGAACGCGTTTTAATGCGCACCCGAATGCGAGAAGTATTCGGAACGATTAGCGGTCGGACATTCAAGTTATGTGGAGCAATGGGCGACAAAATTATGCCTGGTGTACCCGGCAGCAAAATGGGACCACCCACACTGAGCGAGTATGCCGTTGATCCCGTCGAAGTGGATATCAACAACCCATCCGCTTGAAAAGGAGGAAGTTCTGCGTCATCAATGGTCAAATAAATCCCCATCAACTGAGGTTGATACCGTTGTAACGAGATCTCATTCAGGGCAAAAGGATAAATGGGAGGGAGCTCTTTGGAAACCGACAATTGCAACACAAAGCGGTCATCCTCCCGATAGTTTCCCTTGAGCAGGTCCTCCATCCAACTCAAATCTTCTCCCGTATGCTCGATCGGAACGGTTGTCAAAAAGCCCAGGTGACCAAAATTGATACCTGCCACGGGTATACACCGATCCCGCACCCAGGTCAAAGCCGACAAAAATGTTCCATCACCACCCAAGGTCAAGAACAAATCCGTGTCATCGGGCAATTGGGCAGGATCATCGACTTTCCGGATACTTTCCATCATCAGCCCGGCCTCTTGAAGGACAGCCTGTAACTCACCGCAACACAGCAACTCTACCTCGTAACAGGACAATGCATTCAATAAGATTCCCAAACGGGGATACCAGGAAGGGTCTATGATTTTTCCGTACAGCGCTATCTTCTTCATCGGTGAATTTTCGAACATTTCTAACACAAAGATGTATTAAATTTCTCAGCTATTGTATATTTTTGTAGAAAATATGACAAATCATGACTAGACTAAGTGTAAATATCAACAAGATTGCAACGCTGCGCAACGCACGAGGAGGCAACCTGCCGGATGTACTCAAAGCCGCAAAAGACTGCGAACGCTTCGGTGCAGAAGGCATTACCGTACACCCCCGTCCGGACCAACGCCACATCCGCTACCAAGATGTCTATGACTTGAAACCCATTTTGAGTACAGAGTTCAACATTGAAGGCAATCCGATTCCAGACTTTATGGAGTTAGTACTGGCCGTTCGTCCGGACCAAGTTACTTTGGTCCCGGATGCAGAACACGTACTTACCTCCAACGCGGGTTGGAACACCAAAACCCACCATCGTCATCTGAAGGAGATTTGCTCCATCCTGGAGGCAGCCGGCATCCGTTCTTCCATCTTCGTGGATCCGGATCCGGAAATGGTCCGTTATGCGGTGGAATGTGGCTGCCGCAGGGTAGAGCTTTACACCGAAGCCTATGCATCGGGCTACCAAGAAAATCGGGAAGCTGCAATTGCCCCTTACGTACGAGCAGCAGAAGCCGCCCGCGAGGTAGGTCTGGAACTCAATGCCGGCCACGACTTAAACCTCGATAACCTGCGTTATTTCAAAACCTGCATTCCCTATTTGGCAGAAGTATCCATCGGACACGCCTTGATTTCGGATGCACTCTACTTAGGGCTGGAAACTACCATCAAAGCCTATCTGGAGCAATTGGCTGAATAGCAAAATTGATAAAAAATACCTATATTTGCGCTTTAACGGCACTCGCTCCACCAAGGACATAGTGCCGAGTTGTTTACTAATTTTTTAAGATTCTGAAGAACAAGATGAAAAAGAGTGTCTTTTCATGGATGGTAGGTGGATTGCTGTTGGTATCCGCTATCGCTTGCAACACCCCTGCACAACAAAATCAAACCGAAACCAACCCCGTTCAACAATCGGTAACTCCGACAGGAAACATCGTTTACATTCAAATGGATACGTTGATCAACAACTACGATATGTTCAACGACCTGCGCTCTCAATTGGAAAGCAAGTTCAACTCTATTCAGAATGAATTGAACAAGAAAAGCCGTGCTTTTGAAAATGATGTTAAAGACTTTCAAGAAAAACTCAATAAAGGTCTTTTGACTCGTTCACAAGCAGAAGCACAACAAAACGAATTGCTCAAACGCGAGCAAGAACTGCAACTCTTCTCGCAACAAAAACAAATGGAAATGGCTGAAGAAGAAAGCGTAATGGTAAATCGTGTAATGGATGCCATCAAAACTTATGTAGCCGCTTACAACGAAACTCACCAATACGCATTGATTCTGACCACTTCCGTATCTGTCAATACCGTTTTGGCCGGTGATCCCAACTTGGACATCACTCAAGACGTGTTGAAAGGTCTGAACGCAGCCTATATCAAAAACCGCAACAAATAATCAGCGATTGAAGATAGCCATCTTATCCTGCTTCCATCCCTATCGGGGTGGTATTTCTCAGTTCAACGCTTCGCTGTTTCAAGAACTGAGCCGCTCGCATTCAGTGGCTGCCTTCAATTTTAAACGCCAATACCCGGATTTCCTATTCCCGGGCAAAACACAATTTGTAACCGCAGAAGATCAGGCCGTACCCATAGCGAATACCCCGCTCTTGGATACGGCCAATCCTTTATCCTATATCCAAACCGCTCGCACCATCCGAGACTGGCAGCCCGATCTGCTGTTAATGCGATATTGGATGTCCTATTTTGCGCCGTCCCAAGGATGGGTGGCCCGCCACGTCGGAAAGGATTGTAAAGTCATATCCATTGTTGACAACGTAATTCCACATGAGCCCCATTTCTTTGACAAGCCACTTACTCGGTGGTACTTAAAGGGAAATGATGCTTTTATCACCCTCTGCGAAGCCGTCGATCGGGATTTGAAAGCACTTCGCCCCGACGCTCATTCCATCGTGACTCCTCATCCGCTCTACGCTCATTTCGGCACCAAACTGGAACGGACTTGTGCGCATGACCAGCTGAAATTGGACCCGAACAAACGGACCCTCCTGTTTTTTGGACTGATTCGCGACTACAAGGGACTGGACGTGTTGCTGGAGGCTATGTCCCTGCTTAGTGACCAATACCAATTAATTATTACAGGTGAGCCGTACGGCAGTTTCGACAAATACGAGCAGCTGATCCACAAACTAGGGCTTAAAGACAAAGTCCACACGTGGCTACAATACATTCCAGACGGTCAAGTCAGTCCCTATTTTTCGGCAGCAGATCTTTGTGTATTGCCCTACCGGAGTGCTACCCAAAGCGGCATCAGTTCAGTGGCATACCATTTTGAACTACCGATGGTCACCACCGATGTAGGTGGCCTACGGGAAACCATTGCAGATCGTCATACGGGTGTAGTGGTCCCCCCCAACAATCCTCAAGCCATCGCAACAGCTATTGATGATTACTTCCGGACTCCGACCATGCAAAAAGAATTGTTGCAAGGAATCCGGATTGAAAAAGAACGACTCTCGTGGTCGAATTTCTGCGAGCGTCTTATTGCTTTGTATCATACCTTATAAAATAATTCATTATGAAATCGTTGACCAAAACTGCTTTCGAATTTCCGAAACAAACTCACATCTATAATGGAAAAGTTCGTGATGTCTATACCATCAATGACGATTTGATGGTGATGATTGCAACCGACCGTATCTCTGCATTTGACGTAGTACTTCCGAAAGGAATCCCTTACAAAGGACAGGTTTTAAATCAAATCGCATCCTTGTTCTTGGACAACACTTCCGATATCGTTCCCAACTGGAAAATTGCTTCTCCGGACCCGATGGTAACCGTGGGATATCGCTGCGAATCATATCCGATTGAAATGATTGTCCGAGGCTATTTGACCGGCAGCTCCTGGCGTGCATACCGTAGCGGACAACGGGAAATTTGCGGTGTTCAAATTCCGGAAGGCATGCGTGAACACCAAAAATTTGAGCACCCGATTGTAACCCCTACTACCAAAGCTGAAATCGGCGAACACGACGCTGATATTTCCCGCGAAGAAATCATCGCCCGTGGACTGGTAAGCGAAGAAGAGTACAACGAATTGGAACGCATTGCATTGGCATTATTCCAACGTGGTACTGAAATGGCTGCTGAAAGAGGACTCATATTGGTGGATACAAAATATGAATTTGGAAAACGGGATGGAAAAATCTACTTGATTGACGAAATCCACACCCCCGATTCATCACGTTACTTCTATGCTGACGGCTACCAAGAACGTTTCGATCAAGGCCTCCAACAAAAACAACTGTCCAAGGAATTTGTACGCGAATGGCTCATGGACAATGGTTTCAGCGGACAAGATGGCCAAAAACTGCCGGAAATGACCGAGGAGATCATCCGTTCAATCTCCGATCGCTACATCGAATTGTATGAAAGCATTACTGGCAAATCGTTCGTAAAGGCTGAATACGGTGACAATGTTTACGAACGCATTGAAGCGAATGTTAAAAATCTGTTGGCTCGTCTATGATACGAAAAATCGGCTGGATGCTCTTTATTTTCCTGTGCTGTCAAGTGCCCATGACTGCACAGGAATTTGTACCTACGCCGGTGGAAAAATCTACTGAAAAAGTACGAATTCAGGAAACCTTGTATTACGTACACACCGTGCTGAAAGGCCAAACACTTTATTCCATTGGAAAAGCGTATGGTGTGGACCAGCAAACGCTGGAAAAATACAACCCGACGCTCAAAGAAGGACTAAAGACCGGCACCTTGCTGTATATCCCGGCAACATCAACCGAACAGGTAGCCGAACAAACGCCACAAGCAACTGCTGAACAGGAAACGGATCTGACCGAAAAACAGATGCGACGCCGCTTTAAGAAACATACCGCAAAATGGTACGAAACCTTGGAAGACGTTGCCGAGAAATACGAGGTTCCGAGCGAAGCCATCTACGAATTGAACAAGCTGGAAACCAAAGAACTGAAACGAAGACAGGTACTTTACATCCCAGACGAAGCCTACTTGCTTGAGTGGCAACAACGAAAAAACGCAACAGCGGAAGATGCGACCGGTTCCCTCTCCGAGAATTCCTTTGCACCGAAGATTCCTGTACCCGATATCGGACTCTATCCCAATCGTCCGTACACGAATTTGATTTCGTTGATCCTCCCCTTCCAAACAGCCGAACAAGGAAACAATGTGAACCAGATGGATTTCTACTCGGGATTCTTGTTAGGAATGAAGAGGATGGAAGACCAACCGGGTATGCGACAATTCCGGTTGAATGTGGTTGATTTAAGCCAGTACCTATCTCCCGAAGAGATGATCTATAGTGGCGTACTGGAGGGCAGTGAACTCATCGTGGGCCCCGTTTCTGCAACGGACTTGAACATCGTAGCAGCATTTGCACAATTGGAGATGGTTCCGATTGTTTCTCCCTTGGATACCAAAGCGGAACAACTATTGGAAAACAACCCCTATCTGTTCCAGTTTCCAGCCAATGCCGAAGAGTTAACAGAAAAGCTACTCGAACGACTAACGGTAGCTGACAGTGCCCGCGTTACCTTGGTGTACGAGCGTGGCACACGGTACGATAAACATGTCTTGAATAAATTTGAGACGTTGCACCGAATGAACATTCCTTTTGATACGCTCAGCTACGGCATTCTGGAGGGACGCGGCATCGATGTGATGATGGCTGAAAAAGCCCATCCTACAGGATTGAATCAGTATGTAATTGCATCAGAGCGAGAAGCCTTTGTTTCCGACGTTCTGCGTAACTTGCACCTGCTCCGTGGAACAACCGGTGTTCCGGTGCGTGTATTCGGCGAAGTCCGATGGAAAAATTACCAAACGATTGAACCAAAGTATTACCACGACTTGAATCTGCAATTACCGCAGTTGTATTATGTAAACTACCAAGATGGTCCTACAAAAGCCTTTGTGAAAGAGTACAACGAAACTTTTGGAACAGAACCGACGCCCTATGCCTTCCAAGGCTATGACATCGCATGCTATTTCACCCAAATGCTGAGTACCTATGGCTGGGGATTCCCTGTATATGCACCTGAAACCGAAGCGGAGCTCATCCAGTCGGGGGTGCATTTTGTTCCGACTGCGACGAACTCCGGCTTTAAAAACACAAAGGGACGGACGATTAGTTATCAGAAGAATTGGGAGATAACCTATTAAAGATAGCCGTACACTCCGGTCCTAACTGATCGAAATCAATACACTTTCTGTCAAAAGGAACTTTCGTTAATGTTTCAAAACGGCAGAAAGTGTTTTCTTTTTCATCCTCCTTGACAATGAGCGCATTTTCCAAACGGATACCATAGCGACCGGTCAGGTAGATTGCCGGTTCGTTGGACAAGACATTACCCACTTCCAGAGGAACGGGATTCTCTTCCATCCGGATGCTTTGAGGGCCTTCATGCACACACAAGTAGTGTCCAATACCATGACTGGTTCCATGCAAATACGCATGACCTCGTTTAAATACTTCGCCACGGGCCAAGATATCCAGGCTCGCTCCCCGTGTTCCCTTCAAGAATCGAGCGTCAGACAGTTGCAACATTCCCTTCAAAACAGCGGTGTAGTCAGCAACCTCTTCTGCAGTCGGATTGCCCGTATGGATAGTTCGAGTGGTATCGGTCGTTCCATACACATAATGCGCTCCTGTATCCATCAAAAGGAAGTCACCGCGCACAATGGGGGCCGCTTCTTCCGGCGATGAACAATGGTAATGCGGCATCGCTCCGTGTGGTCCAAAAGCAATGATGGGCGTAAAACTTTCACCCCGATAATCCGGAGATTCTTTTCTGAATGCAATGAGCTGCTGAGCCACGGTGTATTCGGTCAGTTGACCTCCATCAATCTCTTGTTCGATCCATTGCAACAGCTTGCTCCAAGCCTTGGCATCTTCTTCAAAAGCTTTTCGAAAGCCTGCCAATTCCACTTCGTTCTTTTGCGCTTTCAAGCGGGCCAATACCCCACCTTGTTGGGGATCGGACAGCACCACTGGTGTGAGCGGATGATCGGGAATGTGATTCAAGGCTGCCTGATAATGCAGTTCAGAAATCCGGTTACCCGAAAAGATGCGAACTGTCGTCTGGGAAATGGAGCGCAAATAGGCTGCAAAATCTTGGTAAGAACGCAACTCGACTCCTTCATCGATCAAATGCTGATGGACTTGTTCGCCAACGGACGACCGGTCTACAAATAGAAGAAGTTGGTCGGGTGTCAGTGCAGCATAGGCCAACGCAACCGGGTTGTAAGGGATATCCGTACCACGGATGTTGCACAACCAGGCAACTTCATCACAAGCCGTAATCAGGTAAACATAGGGCAAACCCATCTCCAATCGCTCACGCAGTCGTTGGCATTTTGAGCGGGTGGATTCTCCCGTAATGGAAGTCGGCAAAGCAATTAAGGCATGAAAATCCAAGGCAGGACGTCCTTTCCAGACTTCATCAAAAAGCCCCTCAATCGCAACCACACAACCAGGAGGCATGGCCTCTTCCATCGCCACGTATTCTGTGTGCTGATACAATTCTGCGTCCAGTACAACCGTATCGTCCTCATCCAAGCGAGCTTGCAACCATTCCGTAATAGAAGGCGTTCCGGGCATCTTCATGCGCATCAATTCAATACCACTACCAGCCAGTTGTTGTTCTGCTTGTTCAAAATAACGAGAATCGGTCCACAAGGCCGCCTCTTCCAAGGTAACGACCAAAGTCCCTGCACTTCCGGTAAATCCACTCAACCACTCACGACACGCATAGCGCGACGGCAGATACTCTCCAGCGTGAGGATCTGCCGTCGGAACTACGGTCGCTGCGTAGGCTTCATTGCGCAAATATTCACGCAAACAAAGCAAAGCATCGGCGCTATTCATATTAACGAACCAGCATCTTTTGAGGATCCAAGTTATCCTTTTCGATATCCTTGAAGTAGTTAAAAGTACCTACTTTCAACTCAACCGTAGAGGCTTCATCGCATACGATGATTCCTTTCGGGTGCATTTGCAGGATGCTGATGGTCCAATTGTGGTTAACCGCACCTTCTACGGCATGGTACAAAGCTCTTGCCTTGTTGTGTCCATTCACCAAAATCATCACTTCTTTGGCATCCATTACCGTTCCAACACCTACCGTCAATGCACGACGGGGAACCAAGTTCACATCGTTGTTGAAGAAGCGAGAATTGGCAATGATGGTATCGGTAGTCAAGCTCTTAACACGAGTACGAGAAGTCAAGGATGAGCAAGGTTCATTGAATGCAATGTGTCCATCGGGACCGATTCCGCCCATAAACAGATCAATGCCACCATAGGACAAGATCTTTTGTTCGTAACGTGCACATTCTTCTTCAGGATCTTCTGCATTTCCATCCAAAATGTTTACGTTTTCAGGACGGATATCTACGTGATTGAAGAAGTTGGTCCACATAAATGAGTGATAACTTTCGGGATGATCCTCGGGCAATCCCATGTATTCATCCATGTTAAATGTCACAACATTTTGAAAAGAAACCAAACCTTCCTTGTGCAGACGAATCAATTCGCGATAGGTCCCAAGGGGTGTGGAACCGGTCGGCAAGCCCAAAACGAAAGGACGTTCCGGAGTGGGAGCCGCATCGTTGATCCGTTTAACAATGTACGCAGCTGCCCATTCCGACAATTGCGTATAATTTCGGTTAATAATTAGTCTCATATCTTTAAATTTAGTTCTATTAATTCTTTTGCATTGGCTAACGATGCCTCGGTCAAGGTTGCACCGCTCAACATCCGGGCAATTTCCTCAATCCGTTCTTCGTCACTGAGACGACGCAATCGAGTATGAGCCTGACGATTTTCATCAAACTCCTTGTATACTAAGTAGTGGGAGGCCGGCTTGCTGGCAATTTGGGGCAGGTGCGTAATCGCAAACAACTGCATATCTTTTCCCATGCGACCGATGAGTTCCCCCATACGGTCTGCAGCCCGTCCTGAAACTCCCGTATCAATTTCATCAAAGATCAAAGTCGGTAAGGTCTTGTAAGTCGCCATCAGCGCCTTTAACACCAACATCAAACGGGACAATTCCCCTCCCGATGCGACCTTCGCAATATCGGAAGGACGATCACCGTTCGCTGTGAAAAGGAACGTAAAATGATCTCTACCACTTTCCCCACAATGATCCAGCAAGGTATGCGCTACTTCAAAACAAGCATAGGGCATTTCCAAGTCCCGGACCGAGGTCTGAATACGCTCACTCAATGCCGACAAAACCGCACATCGAGCCTGCGTCAATGCACCGGCCTTTTCTTCCAACTGGCTTTGTTTTCGGCTAATTTCTGCCGCCATCGCACGGAGACGTTCCTCTGCATCCGAAATTCCAGCCAGACTCTGATCCAGAGAATCACGTTGTTGGATGAGCTCATCGATGGTTGAACATTGATAGCGTTTCAACAGCGCATAGAGTGAGGACAATCGCTCATCTACCTGCTGCAAGCGTTCTGGATCCATCTCAACCGAACTAGCCACCTGCTGCATTTCTCCTTCCAAGTCATCCAACTCGATCCGGCAGGATTGCAAGCGTTCAGCAACAGACTGCAAGGTCGGCAAATATCGTGACGATTTCTCCAATTGCTGAACAGCGGTCTTGAGCTGCTGCGACAACGTGGCTCCACCCTGTTGAAAAATAGCAGTTGCCTGTCCCAAGGCCATCAATAACTCTTCCGCATGGGCCAAACAACGTTGCTCTTCTTCTAGTTGCTCTAGCTCTCCAGGGCGTAAGCAGGCCGAGGCCAACTGCTGATACTGAAATTCGCGATAATCTTGCTCGCGTTTTGTAGCTTCCAGGTCTTGCTGCAATTTCTGATGCATTGCCTGCAAGTCTCGGAGCAATTTGTAATCCTGCTGATAGGCATCCAAAAGATCGGAACAAGCCGCAAAGCAATCCACAACCGATAATTGGAATCTCGGATCAGCCAGATGCAAGTGCTGGTGTTGAGCGTGGATATCGATTCTGCATTGCGCAACCTCCGACAAAACGGCCAGCGTAACTGGTTCATCATTCACAAAAGAGCGGGAACGGCCCGAAGGAGCAATCACCCGCCGCAGCAAATCTCCATCATCAAACTCTGCCTCTACCACACAATTCTTGTCAGGGATCCGCAAAACACCTGGATCCGCTTTCTCACCCAACAGCAATGAAAGCGCCCCCAAGAGAATTGACTTACCTGCGCCGGTTTCCCCTGACAAAATAATCAATCCTTTTGGAAACTCAATTTCCAAATCTTCAATCAGGGCATAGTTCTGTATGGTCAGTCGTTGCAACATATCAGTTCTTCAATATGATCGACAATATCCGATGCGACTTCTTTTTTTGACTTTAAAGTTCCTGATTTAATCGCGCCTTGTTTGGAGATCAAGGTGACACGATTGGTATCTGTTGCAAAGCCAGCCCCAGGATCTTCAAGAGAATTCATCACGATCAAATCCAAGTTCTTTCGCTGCAATTTATCTTGAGCATGATGCAAGGCATCATCGGTCTCCAAGGCAAATCCTACGGTAAAAGAATCTGCCCGTTTGATTTGGCCAATGGTGGCCGCAATGTCTTGGGTAGGCACCAGATCCAAAGCATAAGGACCCTTCTTTTCTCGTTTGATCTTCCGATCCAGACGCTGCGCCGGTGTATAATCTGCCACTGCTGCACACAAGACGGTTACATCCGCCCCTGCCTGATAGCGTTCCAAAGTCCGTTCAGCCATCTGCGCCGCAGAAACTACCGGATATACCGTGATGTTCGGCGACTGTGCCTTCAGGTGAACCGGTCCGCTGACCAATTCCACATGTGCACCCCGATCAGCAAATACCTCTGCCAAAGCATAGGCCATCTTTCCGGTCGAATGATTCGTAATGTAACGGACCGGGTCAATTTCTTCCCGCGTGGGACCTGCCGTCAATAAAACGGTCTTACCCACCCAGGATCCTTGACGGGAAAACAAGGCTTTCACCGCTTGAAGGATGCCTTCGGGTTCCTCCATCCGTCCCTTTCCAACCAAACCGCTGGCCAATTCGCCAGACTCCGGTTCAATGATGCTCACTCCCCGCTGACGCAAGGTTTCCAAATTGGACTGCGTTGTGGTATGCGCATACATATCCAAGTCCATTGCCGGAGCCACCGCAACCGGGCACTTGGCTGACAAGTAGGTTGTCAACAGCAAATTATCTGCAACCCCCGTTGCCATCTTTGCAAGGGTGTTGGCGGTCGCTGGGGCAATCAGGTATAGGTCCGCCCACAGTCCAATGGACACATGGCTGTTCCAATCTCCATTTTCCGGGTTGTAAAATTCAACCAGAATCGGATTCTTGGAGAGTGTTGCAAGGGTCAAAGGAGTGATGAAGTGCTTGGCCATCTCGGTCATCAGGACCTTGACTTCAGCTCCTTCTTTAACGAGCAAACGGACCAACGTTGCCGCCTTATAAGCCGCAATGCTGCCCGTTACACCCAACACAATGTGTTTACCTTTCAACATAACTATTCCTCAACTTTACGAGAATAGATCTCGCCGTTTTGGAATTCAGCTACAGCAACCAAGGTCGGTTTCGGTAAACGTTCGTAGTGTTTAGAGATCTCGATTTGTTCTCGATTCTCGAATGTTTCTTCAAAAGTATCTGCGTAAGAGGAAAACTCTTCCAACTTTTGATTCAGCTCCTGTTTCACAGTTGCAGCAATCTGATTGGCACGTTTGGCCATAATCATCGTTGATTCATAGATATTTCCCGTTACTTTTGCCAAATCTACCAAGTCTCTGGTTACGGTATCGTTGGCTACTTCTTTTCTATCCATATTCTGTATTCGATTATTGATTGATTTACTTGATTATTTTCTGAACCTTTTGGTAGAGTGCGTCCAGTTCTTTGCGGTAATGTGATTCAGGGAACTCGGTCACGAAACTATAATAGTCGTCCACAAACACCATGTAGCGTTCTTTTTGTTTTGCCATAACGCTATTCAGCGCAAATTTGTAGGCAGCCATCGCCGTGTAGTAACGAATATCTTCCCGATAGACATTTTCCGCATCGTTCTTCAAGACATTCTTCAAAGCGTAATGGGCCGACTTGTACTCCTCAATGGTATAATACAATTTGGCCGCCTCAAAATCTTTGAGGTCCATCCGTTGATTCAAGTCGGCAATCATCTCCTCACATTGTGCACGGTACTGAGAATTCGGTTCTTCGTACAAATATTGGTAAATGACATTCAACGCCTTGACGGAAGGGGTCTGATCCAACTCATAGCGCAAGGTCTGACGATACAGACAATCGATCCGCAAAAACTTCGCCCGATCATTGAACGGACTGATGGGGAACACATTGATAAAACCCTCAAAAGCCGGTTCTGCAGAAAACAAGTCTCCATATTTATAATGGGACAATGCTGTATAAAAGTGCACCGTATCATCTTGAGGCGTACCACTGGTCGCCAGTTTCAAGTTCTCGAACATCCGGGCTGCTTTTGCATATTTCTCAGCCTCGAACAATTCAAATGCAGTCTTGTACTTCAATGGCACATCATCCCCTGTAAGAATCAGTTCAAACTGAGTCTTACAAGCAGACAAAGCCACCAAACTACAGAGCGCCAAAAGAAAGATGGATCTTTTTTGCATATTCTTAAAGACTCTTCAAAAAACGTTCCACATCCAATGCAGCACGGCATCCTGATGCAGCAGCATTAATAGCTTGACGATAATGAGGATCTTGTACGTCACCGGCAGCAAATACACCCGGCACGTTGGTTGCTGAAGATACTCCATCGGTAATGATGTATCCTTCTTCGTTGGTCTTCACCCAAGGTTGAACCAATTCTGAATTGGGGTGGTGACCAATTGCCAAGAAGAAACCATCAATCTGTTTCTCAATAATTTCGCCAGATTTATGCAACAGACGCATTCCATTTACACCCATTTCATCTCCCAACAATTCTTGGGTATTGCAGTTCCACAACACTTCGATGTTCGGAGTTTCAAACACACGTTCTGCTGAAGCTTTGGAAGCACGAAGCACGTCTCGACGCACAATCATATACACTTTTTCACACAAACCAGCCAAGTAAGTAGCTTCTTCGCAAGCTGTGTCACCGCCACCTACGACAGCAACCGTTTTGCCACGGTAGAAGAATCCATCGCAAGTTGCACAAGCTGAAACGCCTTGTCCTTTGTATTTTTCTTCAGACTCCAGGCCCAAATACTTAGCGGTAGCCCCCGTAGAAATGATCAATGCATCTGCTAAAATCTCTTTGGTATCGTCAATGGTCACACGGAACGGACGTTGGTCCAAATTTACAGACGTAGCCACACCCCAACGCACATCGGCGCCCAAGCGCACAGCTTGTTGTTTCATCCGATCCATCAGTTCGTTTCCAGTAATACCTTCCGGAAAGCCAGGAAAGTTTTCAATTTCAGTGGTTGTGGTCAACTGTCCACCCGGTTGCAAACCTTCGTACAACACCGGAGAAAGATTCGCTCTTGATGCGTAAATAGCAGCTGTATATCCCGCAGGACCGCTACCAATAATCAGACATTTTACAGATTCTGTGCTCATATTATTTCTATTTAAATTTCAATATACTATTCCTGTAATTTATCAACTCGCAAAGATAGGCATTTATTTCTAATTAAGCGTTCTAATCGATAACCCCATACCAAAATAATAGACATTCCCCAGCGGACCATCAATAAAACCCATCCGACTGCCCCAATGGACACAAAAAGAATCAGATCCTCCAAATTACTATGCGAGATTCCGATATGCATGTTCAGCAAATCAATTTCCTGTTGAGTCAGTTTTCCCTGACGCACTTCATCCAACATAGCCGCTCCGCCATAAGCCAAGCCCAAGGTATTGGCTACAATCCACAGAAAAGAGCAGGATGACGGAAGACCAAACATGCGCAACAAGGGCGCAAAAACCCCCGACAACCAACGAGTCACACCGTACTCTGCCAACAATTTCTGCAAAATATTCAAGGCAAAAATCAGAACAGACATTTTTATAGAAAGATATGCGACTGACTGAAGCCATTCCCCCAAAGCCGCCCCAAAAGACGACTGTTCCTGCACCACTTGCGGCGAAACTACTCCTATCATCGGATCGGATGACAATGGTAATACCTGATGCAACAGCCAAGCCAAAAAGATCCCACTTAAAGTACGCACGAGCACCAGTCGCCCCCAAGATGAACCCGTCTTGCGCTGAATAGCTGTCTCTACAAACATATTATGCGAACACAAGACCATAACCCCCAAAATAGTCATTGCCCGAGGATCCATGTCCAAGGTCACGGCTACCGCTATGGCCGAATAAACATTCACAAAATAACCTGACACATAAGCCAGGGATGCCTCTCCAGGCAATCCCACCCAGGCAAAAACAGGCTCCAATGCTCCCGAGATAAAAGGCAAAATCTGAAAATGCCCCAATAAAAATACTGCCAGCGAAACCAGAACTGTCAAACGCACCATCCACCAACAAGTCTGTGCTGTTGATGGAAGAACAGCTAGAATAGCCGCCTTAAATCTTTTCATAATCAATCAATTTGGGACGCAAAGATAAAATAAAAGAAAAATTTGTTTAAAATTATTTGCAAATTAGAATTATTATAATTTACTTTGCATCAGAAAACGAAACCATGAAGGATATTAAGGACATCATTCGAGATTCTGGACTCAAGGTCACCCCGCAACGAATCGCTGTGTACCAAGCCATGCTGCAATTGGGACACGCCTCCGCGGACATGGTTGTAGCCTTGGTTGCAGAAACCCACCCCACCCTTACGGTGGCTACCGTATACAACATCCTGGATTCCTTTGAACAAAAGGGACTCTTGGCGAGACTGGCTGGACCGGACACTAAAATGTACTTTGACATTTCTACTCACCAGCACTGCCATCTGTACTGCAACGACACGCAGTCCTACATGGACTACAAAGATCCCGAGTTGGAACAAATGTTGAATAAGTACGTAACCAACACAAAAATCAAGGGTTACAAGACCACAAGCATTGACTTGAATATCCGCGTTGAATTAGAAGAACAATAGTTAATAACAATTTATAATCAGACATTTTAAAAAGGAATAGATTGCACTATGAAAAGTATTAAAGGAACTGAAACAGAAAAAAATCTGTTGAAATCATTTGCTGGAGAATCACAAGCACGCAGCCGTTACACTTTCTTCGCTAGCGTAGCTAAGAAAGAAGGCTTTGAACAAATTGCAGCCATCTTTATGGAAACTGCAGAACAAGAAAAAGAACACGCTAAGAAATTCTTCAAATACCTGGAAGGTGGCATGGTAGAAATTACCGCATCTTATCCTGCCGGCATCATTGGTACCACCGCAGAAAACTTGGAAGCAGCTGCTGCTGGCGAGAATGAAGAATGGGTAGAAATGTACCCGGAATTCGCTAAAATTGCCGAAGAAGAAGGTTTCCCGGAAGTTGCTCGGACCTTCCGCATGGTGGCAAAAGTTGAAGCTGAACACGAAGCACGCTACCGCGCATTGCTGGAACGCGTTCGTACCGAAAAAGTCTTTGAACGTGATGAAGAAATCGAATGGCAATGCCGCAACTGTGGTTTTGTTCACAAAGGCAAAAAAGCTCCTGCAAAATGTCCTGCTTGCGAACATCCCCAAGCCTACTTCGAACAAAAGAAAACAAACTACTAATATTGACTACCAGACTATTTTTTAACGCGAGGCCGACTAATAAATGTTAGTCGGCCTCCTATTTTTATGCCATATTTAAGAGGGAGGATAGTAGTGATTGCGGAGGCGTGTCCACCCGCGGACACGTGTAGCGGTAGAGGGGCCCGTTGGCAACAAGTTATCGCATAGCGATGACGCAGATGACAATGGGAGGGTCCGGAGTGAGCGAAACGAACGGAGTCCTCCGCAATCACTACTATCCTCCCAGTGCAATAAAAATGAAAAGAGAGTGACTAATCAGTCAAATCTGACTTTGACATGAACCCCGAAAGTTAGACAAAAAACTTTCGGGGTTTTGTTATGAAATTTAGTTTTGAAATTAAACTAGAAGCTGTTAAAAGTTATTTATCAGGTCATA
>JAFYSH010000020.1 GCA_017546605.1 Bacteroidales bacterium
GAAGTTTTTGTTGGAGTTGGGCAATGGCTTTACTTTCGTTGCTCGTCAGAAAAGAATACTCATAGAGGATGATGAGTTTTTTGCTGACCTTGTGTTTTACAATCGCCTGCTGCGCTGCTTTGTGGTAATAGAACTTAAGACTGAGAAACTGACTCATCAGGATCTTGGCCAGTTGCAGATGTATGTGAATTATTATGATCGTGTCGAGAAGACTCCGGATGAAAACCCTACCATAGGAATTCTTCTCTGTACCGCAAAGAATGATACTGTGGTCAAGATGAGCCTTCCGGAAAACAATTCATCCATATTGGCAAGCCAATATCAGTTGTATCTTCCTACACAGGATCAGCTTAAAACCGAGGTGGAGTCATTGATTCGAATTACAAGCGAAACAGAAAATCAGGAAAAATAGCTCAATTATCCAAACCTGGGAGCCGGATATTCTACAGCATACCGCCTCATTGAAGCTGGAGAAAGAAAGCAACTGAAAGATAAAATCAGACGAAGCGAATACAGGGAACACAGTTGCATTGCCCATCGTGACACCCTCCGCCAACTCCTGAACGACCAATCGATCTTCATAAACCGAATCCAATACGAAAACGCTGAACGCCTGATAGACTACACCGACAGTACCGATATCATCAAGACAGCCCACTTCCGCAAGGACGGATCAATACGCATAACCGACTCTCCGGAAGTTGTAACACTTCATGATGCGAGGACAAAGAAGAAGGTAAGATGGGAGAAGGTCCGATAATAACCGTTTTGGACTTAGGTTTGACAAACTTCTAAATAAGGAGACAATATTGGAAAAATTATTCTATATTTGTTGCGCTTAGCTAGCCCGATGTGGGTTGGGTGGGCGAAAAATACATACGAAGACGTTACTTGACGTTATTCTTCCGCATCCAAACTTCGCAAACTTGTATCGAGAAGAAGAAACGGCAACGGGAACGTCCATATCGGTGATGACGATTCAGTCACTGCGCTTTCGGCGTGGGGATTCAGAATATCATCCCTGACGTGGGCTAGCTACGTTGCTTATCTTTCTCGATGGGCAGCGAAGGCCTGGATGTGGGATAAGCAGAGTAAGACTCCCACGTCTTTCTTTTGTGCATCTTCGATTCAGGGAGACTATCGAATAACCACTTCGAACACTATGAAAAAATTATTGCTATTTTTTGTCTGCTTGATTTCTGTCGGTTATGTTCATGCAGTTGATTCTACTGTCGTTAAAGGGACTCAAGAGCGTATTCTTGACGAACTGATTGAAATTAGGACAGTTCAAGACTCTACTTATGTGCAAAGGATGAGAGCCTTTGAAGCCAGGAATTCTAATGCGGCCTTGCCTTCAGAGTACTCTGTTTTATCAATGATAAAAGGGAATACCGACAAAGATCATTTACGTGACGGATGGAACGTTTATGGTTGGATAGCTTTTTGGATAAGTCTCTTCTCACTTATACTATCATTCATAACATCTTTGTCACAATGGCATACTGCAAAGCATACTAAAAATGCGCCGCTTTCAGTACAGAGAGGTAAACTTGCCGATCTGCCTCGACACTTCTATAGGAATATAGTATGCACCATAGCTATTATCTTTAAATTCCGCCACCCTTCGAACGGTAAAAGTGCTAGTAGAATGAGATATCCATCTGAATCAAACTTGTTAAAGTTACAGACGTTACCAGATGATTTTATTCTGCCTGTTGATAACGAAGAAAGTTCATGCAAAGTAATTCATGAACTTAAACTATTGTTTAGGAATTATAACATGGAAGTTATGGTAGCATCCGACCATCTTTCTAGACAACAGTTACCTGATGATTCGTTTGTTCAAGATTTTGACAACTTGTTGTTTAAACCATTTTATCTCACAAAACAGACTTTTAAGTATCAACGTATTTTAAGCCCTAAGATAGACTCTCAAAATAGAGATGCCGTAAAGACTATTATTAATGAGCATTTTACTAAATTAATGGAACCGGATAATCTGACGATATTACTTATTCCGCTTAATAATAGTTTTTTGAAACAAATGCTTGAATCATCTTTCGCATATTTTGATAATATCGATGCAAAAGGAGCAATCGTGCGTTCGATGAAGGATGATAAGTGTGCGGCGAACTCATTCGATTCAGTAAGTATAAAGAAATGCGATTTTATAGAAAGTCGTCCAAAAGAACTTCAAGAATTTATAGGTGGTATATCAGCTGATAAATCTGAATTCATCAAGTGGTTTAATATAAATTACAGAAACAAAATAAAAGATGAACGAGCAACACTGACTCCTGACGAACTATATTATAGTTTGAAGCCATACCTGGATTATCTTTCTCGCGAAAATTGGGAATTTGCAACACTCTTATATTATATGCTGGCTATTGACGTTGCGATAGAAACAGATCGAATAGGAATGATTAACTACTAAACATGAGACCATTCTTTATTATAGGTCCTTGCGTGATAGAAGATGCTTCTATAATGAATGAAGTTGGAAGTCACGTAAAGTATCTTGCATCAAAATATCATGCGGATTTTTATTTCAAGTCATCTTTTGATAAAGCTAATCGTACATCCCTGACCTCTTATAGGGGGCCGGGGATGATTGCTGGATTACAGGTTTTATCTGATATAAAGGAGCATTGGGGGCTACCAATTGTAACAGATATTCATGAGACATCCCAGGCTTTGCCAGTGTCAGAGATTGCAGATATTATTCAGATTCCTGCATTTCTGTGTCGTCAAACGGATCTTATTGTTGCTGCCGCAAAGACAGGAAAACCCATTTGTGTCAAAAAAGGGCAATTCATGTCTGCTTCTGACATGAGATATTCTGTGCAAAAAGCGCACGATTCAGGAGCCGATACAATCTATCTCACGGAGCGTGGAAATATGTTCGGGTATAATGACCTTGTTGTAGATTTTCGTAACATCCCTATAATGAAAGAGATCTGCAATGCTGTCGTTATGGATTGTACACATTCCGTTCAGGTTCCTTGTGAGAATTCCGGAGTTAGTGGAGGGCGGCCACAGTACATAGAATCTATGGCTTTAGCTGCAAAGGCTTTTGGTACAGATGGCTACTTCTTTGAGGTACATCCTGACCCTAAAGGGGCCTTATGTGACTCAGCGTGTATGCTACAATTAGATAGATTAGAGGATATCGTTCGCAAATTAGTCGATTAACTATGAAAAACGTAAAAGAAGTTTTAAGGAGGTGCATAAAGGAGGAATCTGCTGCTTTACTTTATTTAGCCGATACAATTGATGAAATCGATATTCAGTTTCTTGATAAAATTAAAGATTGCAAAGGAAATATTATATTTTCTGGAATCGGCAAAAGTTTTATGGTGGGTAATAAGATTGCCGGTATTCTCTCAAGTATAGGAGTAACTGCTATATGTATATCTGCAACCGATATGCTGCATGGCAATATTGGTATGTTACGTCCTAATGATGTTTTGATATTAATATCGAATTCAGGTGAGACATTAGAGGTTATTGAACTGGTAAAACACCTCAAGTCAATTGGTGATAATACAATATTGTCAATTACAGGAAACAGAGACTCTACATTAGCTAATCTTTCTGAAATTTCTAAAGAGATCAAGACATCTGAAGCGGGACCATTTGCAATTGTTCCAACATCATCCACAACTGCTGTGATGGCTTATGGCGATGCTTTGGCCACAGCCTTGGTACATATTTCGGGTCTACCAATAAGCACATTTCGAACTTATCATCCTGGTGGTAAAATAGCTAGTATGATACATACAGAATAGGGTTGTTTTACTGAAAATCATAGATATAGGGATTTTATGATTTTTACACGACATATAATTGTAGTTTATGCCACACAACGAAAACCAATCAATAGGCGTCTTTATAGACGGCGGATATTATGCGAAGATAAACGAGGGCTTTGCAGGGACCCGTGAGGTCAATCTCAGAGCGCTTCTTGACTTTATCTGCAGGAAGATTTCGCAGGACAACGGAATCGACAGGAAGCGTTTGTATGTGACCGAGTGTCATTATTATAGGGGGAGATACAGAGCTAACGAGGCAAAATCAAAAAATCTTCTTTACGAAGAACGTAAGTTTGAGGATATGCTTATTGAGAATGATGTAATCTTTCATTATAAGCACCTTCGCACTGATCCTAAGGGAGGTGTCATTGAAAAGGGTGTCGACACCTGGTTTGCTCTTGATACATATGAGATGACTCTTTTCCGAGAGTTCGACTTTGTTGTGCTCATCAGCGGAGACGCTGACCATGAAATGCTTGCAAGAAAGCTCAAGGCATTGAAGACTCATGTTATTCTTCTGACATGGGATCCTGCGAACACGGCATCTACTTCTCGTTTCCTCAAGGAAGAAGTCTGTACGCATATCGACATGAATAGCATAATTGCAACTGATTCCTCTTTACTCCAGACCCTTACACTCTAACCAAAAACTTTATGGCCGAATCCTTTTTTGACTTGAACAACCCTTTCGAAAAAAAGGTCAGCGAGCGTCTTAACAAATATCTCAATCAGGGTCTGCCCCATGACATGGTGCTGGACATGATCGGGCGTGATTTTCCGTATATGGATTCTGATGTGCGGGATCATTGTGAAAATATGGCTTTCATTCATCATTATACCGGGGAAGATGGCAATACTGCCGGTACGTTCAAACGTGTCGCATTGCTGCACAGCAAATTCAAAGACGAGCCGTTCTACTCTCATCTCGGACAGAAGTTCCATCTTAAGAAAGGAGAAGACCTTTTCGTGGCAGTTCTGGTTGAGAATCCGCTGTACCTGTATGACAAAGCCAATGTCCATATGACATTCTATATTGATGACAGACAGGTCAATGAGTTCCGTCATACTATGGCCATGGAGGAGAGAAGAAATGTCTATTACGTTCCTCTTAATATTTTGGATAACGTAAAATTGACAAATGAGGGTCATACGTCCGTAAAGATTGATGTAGTAGATGAAAATATCAAGGGAAATATATATAGTATAGAACCGGACATTTACTACGGAGAGACAGATCCAGCCGACGTGTTCACTCTTCATGAGGTGTCAATATATGATGAATATACAGGTGCTGAAGGGGATGTGTTTGATCTTGGCCGGCTCGAATCACTTCATATGCGAGTCTCTGTCAATTATACGGATCATTACGATCCGATAGGTAATATTGATGGGGTTGTTACGATAAGTCCTTCAGATTCGACAGACAGACGTAATACTTTGGTAAGAAGTATATTTTTAGATGATCTATCCGGTCTTGAAGGATATCTCGAAGGAAATAATCCTATATGCAATGTTTCATGTGTCTTCAGTAATACAGATTCCATTCCGTTTTTTAAACCCGAACCGGGTAAATATGTGGTGAACTTCTTCCTGCTGGATGCTTTGCTATGGAGCAGGGAAATAGAGTTTGTTGAGGTGTCCGAAGAAGACACTGATGAAGACATTGAGGCTGAATCTGAATGTGAGTCTGATGACGTTGATAAACTTCTTGATGATTGCATCAAGGAAATGGAGGCAGAATATGCCGACACCGTCGAGAAGGAAACTCCAGAGACTCTCGAACAAACCCCGGATCCGGAAGTGGACCCATTCGATCATATAGAAGTCATAGGTTTGAATCTCTATAATGTCAATTGCAATGAGGATGACAATGACAGATGTCTTGATGAGATGTCTGCACTTGCTCAGACTGCATTTGCTGCTGGTCGTCTCAAGATGCTCTCAGTGATTGGCAAACTGAAAGTACATAAGGACACAGATCTTTTGAACAGGGATGATCTGTTCAAATGGATTATATACGATCAGACCGGAAGAATGGTGGACTGGCATCATGCTAAGAAGGAGAACGTTATGGACGAACTCTGGATCTGTGCTGCTTTTGGAGATTTCTGCAAACAGAATTGGAGCGAGGGAACTTATCGTATCGAACTTAAGTGGCAGGAAACAGCAGTTATCAATACGGTTTTTACTGTCGGTGACATAGATGTGTCTAGTGACTATGATCCGAAGCTGATCGTCAAACGCGACAATACCATCAGAAATGCTGTGGAGGGCAGTGCCATTGCCCGGCTTGAGAAGATGGCAGGTCTGAAGGAAGTGAAGGAGAAGGTGCACGCCATGATGAACTTCCATAAGCTGCAGCAGATGCGTGCTGAAGCCGGGCTGCCGATAAAGCAACCTTGTCTTCATGCAAGATTCTTGGGTAATCCCGGAACGGGAAAGACCACGGTCGCACGGCTTTTGGGCCAGATATATAAGGAGATGGGAATACTCAGTTCCGGTCATGTTGTACTTGAGGAGAGGAAGAATATGATCGGAAGATACTATGACAGCGAAGGTCAGGCTGTGGATAATGCACTTAACAGGGCAAAAGGCGGTATCCTTCTGATAGATGAAGCATATAACCTTTATGTCGAAAGTGATGAAAAAGATCCAGGCAGACGTATTCTGGAATGTCTGCTCACAGCACTCAGTGACGAGAACAATAGAGATTGGATGCTCATTCTTGCGGGATATCCTAAGGAGATGGAGAAGATGCTGGAGTCCAATCCGGGCATTGAATCAAGAGTCAGCGAGAAGTTCTATTTCCATGATTTAAATGAAGAAGAACTGCTTCAGGTAGCTGAGCTGTATTGTCATGACAATAAATATGAACTCACTGATGAGGCGAGAGAAAGGTTGAAGGCTGTAATTGCTCGCGATGTTGCTGCGAAGGACAAGAACTTCGGTAACGGAAGATATGTGAATAAGCTGATGGAGACAGCAATCAATACCCGTATGGCATCGCGACTCAGCCAGATTTATTCTCCGACATACGACCAGCTGGTTACCATTGAAGCAGATGATATCCCGATCGACGCGGAAGATGCAAAGAGAATTTCATCAGAAGGATTTAATGAGGCTGCGATTGATGAGGCATTGAAGAGACTGGATTCCCTTGTGGGACTGGGAAAGGTCAAGAGCGCAATCCACAATTTTGTGAATATCTCACGATATCTTCATTCACAAGGAGAAAGGTTCCGGGGTAAAGGTTTGCTTAAATGGAATTTCACGGGAAATACAGGTACCGGCAAGAGTACTGTAGCTCAGATTCTTGCTGATATCCTCAAGGCCATGAATCTTATCCAGAACAATGAACTTACCGAGATAAAGGGAGAGGAAATCTTCAATGTGTCTGACTATACTTGTAACGAGGTGATCCGTGATGCGGTGAAGAAATCACGTAGGGGTCTTTTGTTCATCGATGGCGATGCGCCGGAGTTCCGTTCGAGCCAGTACAGAATGACAAGTGAGCAGGTCAGGTTCAAATTGGCCGCTCTTGCAAGCGACGAGAGTGCTTCCGGAGCGCTTATTATCGCGGAGTGTTCTACATCAAACCTGTCGATTGCACATTCTCTTGCTAGCAACGGAATATATGACTTTGACCATACATTCATATTCGACGACTATTCTGCAGACGAGCTTTACAGCATCCTGTTGCAATGTCTTGACAAACAGAAGACTACCGTTTCGGAGGAGGCGGAAGTCATATTGAGAGAATATATCCGTAATCTTTGTGCCAACAGGGAACTTTCGTTCGCTAATGCACGCACTATGAAGAATCTCTCACGTGCGATTTTCGAGACAGTTATCCTGCGTATGAGCGAAAGCCCGGCTCTAAAGGAGGACCGTGTCGTTCTCGCCAAGGATGTGGAGAGTTTCGTGTGGAAGAAGTTATCTACCAAGATAGGATTTTAAGTTACTGCAGTTTAATCGGTCGAGAACGGAGGACATTTGCAGCATCTGATTCCAGAGGCGTTTTAAGGTCATAGCTTTGTGTCTCTGAATTGTATTTCAACACTATGAGGTCTGCATTTTTAGGCGATTTCATGGCTTCGAACTCTTCTACAGTCAAGTGAAACCATCTCATTATAAAGAGACGGATGGCTAGTGAATGAGTTACCAGCACGCAGTTCTGCGGATAGTCAGGACGATTCATGTCACGATGGAGCGAACCGAGAAAATCATTGATTCGGTCATATACATCGGATGCAGCTTCTCCACCGGGGAAACGGTAATAGAAAGAACCATATTCTTTTCTTTCACGCAATAGTTCTTTCAACTCATCGTGAGTGCGAAGGTAGCCCCATTCCTGTTCCCGGAGTCGGGGTTCTTCGCTATATATGAACTGACTTATTGGGAACGATCCAGCAATCTGCTCAAAAGTAGAACGTGTCCTCCAGAAGGGTGAAATATAGAAGTAAACAGACTCATCACCTACTAAAGTCTTTAGTTTTGCTCCAGCCTCACGAGCCTGTTCCATTCCTTTTTCCGTTAGTTCGATAGTATAATCCGGAACAGTTGCAAACTGCTCCAAATCTCTGTTGCCATGGCATTCTCCGTGGCGGATAAGTATGATTCTGTTTGCCGGCATAATTCCCCGTAATTTATTATCCTTTTATCAATCTTAAGCGACGCCAAGTAATGCCGTCTTCTAATCTAAAATCTCTATCATATAGACGCTGTCCCCCGTATTCTTTAAGCTTTGTATAGAAACGAGAGTTATGATCGGTAGAAAATGTATGCATGAGTTCATGAACACGAATGGCCTCGATACTTTCTTCCGGAAGATCAATACACCCCAATGCAAAAGTGACGTCGTGAGTCTTAATCGTAAAATATGCGTAAGATTTGGATAGGGTTGGACTGATCTTGCACCTTCCATATGGAACCCCTATCCTTTCTGATACCTCTTTAAGTTTCATAGGAAAGACATACTCAGCTCTCTTTCTAAGTAGTTCACGAATCTTATTCATTATTGTTTCCTGAATATATAGATAATTCAGGTCTGCATCGTATGGGAATATAATCATGCAATCGCGTCCATTGATAATACTTTGAAAATCTTTAGAATTTCCTCTTTTTACCGAAAGACGGAATAAATCTGCATTCAGAGTATAGCCATCATAAAATCTGGTGTACCCGTCGCATGTCCAGTTCTTGTTTTCCTGGGCATTATGCGATTTTGCGATATTTATTCCTTCTATCAACGGTCTCGATTGACTAATATTGATTAATGTCCCATCTTCATTGAATCTTACGGACCATTCCTTGATTTTTGTACGTTTGACCTTGACCCAGCCAACAGGCTCGATATAGCGCGACAGCTCGTTTATATCGGGGATATCTGACATTTCACCAATTACAAGGTCTTCTTCCACGCCCAATCCATATTCAAAGCACTTTCCAAGCATTAAAGCACAGTCAGAGTCATGTCCTCTGTTTAATCCCATCTCGAAATGCTCGATTGCTCTTGCATACTCCTTTTCTTGAAAAAAGTGCATACCTTCTTTATAATCGCCTATAATGCTCATGCATGCAATGCTTTAGTGGTTTTCATCAAATATACTACATAATTAGAAAAAACTATGTATATCTGCATCATTAAATAAGCCGAAAGCTCCCGGCATCGGCATATCATTCCGTCAAACAAATCCGACGGCTGTCAAAGGCCATTACGGGGATATTGTATCCCGTTCGCTCTGACTTTTGAGGTCCGGCAGTTCTTTGACATATCGACAGCCACATCGGAAATGATCATTGTCAAACCTTTAATCATTTCTCTTCCTGTCTATAGACTTTCCCCGTTGGATAAATGCGGTCAGAAAAATTTTCTGTAAAAAGTGAAAAATAATTGAGTTTGTGTTCCCTCAGTGTTCCCTAGAATCAAAAAAAGCACTCACGAAGTATCGTAAGTGCTCTTAAGTAGCGAGACCCGGGATTGAACCGGGGACCTCATGATTATGAATCATGCGCTCTAACCAGCTGAGCTATCTCGCCATCATTTCCTTTTGGGACGGCAAAGATAGAAACAATTTTTCAATCCGCAAAAAAATGTTCGCTAAGTGACCAAAAGAAGCTGACCGTTGGGGTCAGCTTCTCTATAGGGTTGCACTGCCAGGCGGGTATCGCCGTCAGCGGCAGGATGTGTTATGAGCGGAAATCTGCAACATCTTCTTCGTTGAAGTTTGCAATATAAGCGAAGCGTTCTGCGTTCCATGCTTCGGCTTTTGCGGTGAAGACGCGGGCCGAGCCAGCAAAGTCTTCGCATGCGGAAGCGTCGATGATCAACAGGTAAGACATGATGATGTGGGCAGCCATTTCAACCAGACGGCGAGCGTGGAAGTCCACATAGGCATTGTCTTTGCCAACGACCATGGCACATGCTTGTTCGTATTGTTCGGTCATTGCGATCAACCGTTTGCGCAAGCCTTCAAATTCCGGTTTGATTTCCATTTGTTCGTATTCACGAATTTGAGCGAGGTAAGCGCCCGTAGTCACGTAGCGGATGGCAGCTACCGTTTGCAATTGGGAGGTACCTTCGTAAATGGTGGTGATACGAGCGTCACGGTAGATGCGTTCAATGGGATATTCTTTCATGAAGCCAGAGCCACCGTGAATTTGCAATGAATCGTATGCATTTTGGTTGCAATATTCGCTGGACATCATCTTCAGTACCGGAGTGAACATATCGGCCAATTTCTGGTATTTCTTAGCGTCTTGGCGTTCTTCCGGAGTCAATTTGCGCTCTTCAGCCAGGAAGCCGTAAGCCTTGTACATGTCCACAAAGCGGGTAGTTTCATACAGAATGGCGCGAGATGCTTGCAATTTGGCTTTGATGACACCCAACATTTCGTACACTGCCGGGAATTCGATGATGGCTTTACCGAATTGGCGACGTTCTTGTGCGTATTTGTAGGCTTCGCGGTAAGCCGCTTCTGAAATACCTACTGATTGGGCACCTACGCCTAAACGGGCACCGTTCATCAAGGACATCACGTATTTGATCAATCCCAGCTTGCGTTCGCCAATCAATTTGGCAGGTGCATTTTTGAACACCAATTCGCAGGTCGGAGAACCTTTGATACCAAGTTTGTTCTCAATGCGGCGAACAGTCACTCCTCCCCATTGTTGGTCATGAACGAAGTAGGAAAGACCACGACCGTCGCGGGTTCCTTCTTCAGAACGGGCCAAAACGAGTTTGATTTGTGCGTCACCGTTGGTGATGAAACGTTTTACACCGTTGAGCATCCACATGCCTTTTTCTTCGCTCCATTCAGCTTTGAGCATCACAGATTGGAGGTCGGAACCTGCATCCGGCTCAGTCAAGTCCATGGAGCAAGTTTCGCCGGCATTGATACGCGGCAAGAATTCTTGTTTGATTTCTTCGCTGGCAAACTCATGGATGGTTTCTGCACAGTCTTGGAGACCCCAGATATTGGCAAAACCTGCATCTGCGCGTGCTACCAGTTCAGCAGACATTACGTACGGTACCATCGAGAAGTTCAATCCACCGTATTGGCGGGGAAGGCTCATTCCATATACACCTGCTTGTGTCAAGGCTGCTTGGTTTTGAGCGGTTCCGGCTGCGTAAGTTACGCGACCATTTGCGCAGATAGGACCGTCGTGGTCCACTTGTTCTGCGTTGGCATTCAAGGTTTCTCCGCAGATTTCGCCCACCACTTCCATCACGCGTTCGTACGAGTCGATTGCGTCTGCCGCATCGGCAGGAGCATAATCGTACAAGTCTTTGTCTTTGAAGTCCAATTCTTTCAGTTCCACAATTTTCTTCATCAGGGGATGACGGAACTGGAAGCTCAAATCGGTATTGTCAGTATAAAAGTTTGCCATAATTATTTGCTGTTTTGTTTGTAAGACTTGATCATCTTGGGGATGATTTCGTTGAGGTCACCTACGATGGCATAGTCTGCAATCTTGTGGATCGGAGCTTCCGGATCGTTGTTGATGGAAATGATCATCGCAGATTGGTCCATACCGGCTGTGTGTTGGATTTGACCGGAGATACCGCAGGAAATGAACAATTTCGGACGAACAGTTACACCGGTTTGTCCGATTTGACGGGCGTGGTCGATGAAGCCGGCGTCAACAGCAGCGCGGGATGCTCCTACTTCACCACCCAATACTTTGGCCAGGTCAAAGAGCAATTGGAAGTTTTCTTTGCTTCCTACACCAAAACCACCGGCAACGATGATTTGTGCGCCTTTGATGTCAATCTTCTTTTCTTCAATATGTCTTTCAATGATTTCAACGGCCAGGTCGGTGTCTTTCAGGATGCTGTTAACTTCAATCGGTTTAACAGATCCGGCTACGGGCGTAGCCAACGCTTCTTTTTTCATCACCCCTTCGCGAACGGTTGCCATTTGAGGACGGCATTCCGGGTTTACGATGGTGGCAATGATGTTGCCCCCGAAAGCAGGACGGATTTGGTAAAGCAAGTTGGTGTATTCTTTGTCTTTGTCCTTGTGGTCTCCAATTTCCAGGCAAGTACAGTCGGCAGTCAGACCGCTGTGCAGAGCGCTGGATACCCGGGGAGCCAGGTCGCGGCCCACCGAAGTGGCACCGAACAGGGCGATTTGCGGTTGTTCTTGACGGAACAAGGCAATGGTGATAGCTGCGTAGGGCAGTGTTCTGAAAAATTCCAACTTGGGATCGTCTGCCAAGTGAACGACTTTTGCTCCGTATTGGTACAATTCGTTTGCCAAGGATGCTACGTTGTGACCAATCAGGAGGGCTTCAATGTCGCAGGACAAGGCTGCTGCTAAATCACGGGCTTTGGTCATCAATTCCAAACTGACGTCGCAGAGTTTGCCGTTGTCAGTTTCGCAATATACTATGATGTTATTCATGGTTCTTCAAGATTATAGGTTATCCGATGGTGTGGCTGGCGATCAGTTCTTGGATCAAGCCATTGATGTCTTCGTCCGAACCTGAAAGAATTTTGGATTCTTTGGCTTGGAGAATGATGTTCTCAATCTTTTTAACTTTTGTCGGTGAACCGGCAAGACCGTAGCCGTTTTCTTCACCGCCGATTTCGGCATAACCCCATTCCGGGATGCGGAGGTATTCGCGTTGGTCCAATGCAACTGCGTAAGCATTGGATTCTGCTTGTTGGTCTTCGCTCAAGGTGCGAGCGTGTTTGTATTTCATCAATTGTTTCGCGTTCCGGGGACGGCAAGGTGCAGCAGAAGCCGTTACAGTTACCAATACCGGAAGGGGAGAAGCCACCACTTCAACTCCGCGTTCCAAACGACGACGGATGGTGATGCGGTTGTTTTCCAAACCCAGTACTTCTTCTGCGTAAGTGATTTGGGGCAAGTTCAGTTTTTCTGCAACTTGGGGACCTACTTGAGCAGTGTCACCATCAATGGCTTGACGACCAGCAATGATCAAGTCAGGGTTGATTTTCTTGATGGCTTGAGCCAAGGCATACGAGGTAGCCAAGGTGTCCGCTCCTGCAAATTTTCGGTCGGTCAGGAGGATGCCACCGTCTGCTCCGCGAAACATACCTTCACGAATGATGTCCGCAGCGCGGCCAGGTCCCATGGTCAGCAATTGAATTTCTGTACCAGGAATCAGGTCTTTTATTCTAAGCGCTTGTTCCAGCGCATTCATATCTTCGGGATTGAAGATGGCGGGTAGGGCAGCGCGATTGACGGTTCCGTCTTCTTTCATCGCATCTTTACCTACGTTGCGAGTGTCCGGCACTTGTTTGGCCAGGACAACGATTCTAAGTTTTTTATCCATATTGCACTGTTTTCTTATGGCTAATAGGTTAGGGCTTAGTACATTACAAACACTACTATCCATTTTAACAATCACAAAAGTAAAAAAAAAGTGCTAAAAAACAAAAGAGGCGAAACTCGAATTCGAGTTTCGCCTCTTAACTCTGCGTTATTTTATCCGATTAGCGAGCAAAACCTTTGCGGGTAATTGCTTGAATTTCGGGTTGCATCGGCGTCAATTCTTCTTGAGCGCCCAAGGTTTCCGGAGCTACGCAGTAGCGGCTGGGAGTCTCGTAAGAATTGAGGATGTCAATCAGTTCTTCAATGGGAGAAATGCTGCCTTTTCTCGGGGTTACTTTGGTACGGTCAACAACGCCCCAGAAGCCTTCTGCATCTCTTGCAACCGTCAATACGGTGTAGGTGTAAGACCAATCGATTACATAGAAGCCGTAGGGGTTCTCTTCGATGCCGCCTTCCAATTCGAACCAGGGAACGTTAGACCACAGCCATTCGTCCGGATATTCTTCTGTGCTGGTGATGTCGCCATCAGAGATGTAGTGATAGAGTTGAACTGCATCATTGTTTGCTTCAAAAGACATGGTCATAACGCCACGACCTCTCACATCAGCGCCATCGAACAAGCCTTGAGCGGTTACGTCGTTGCCATCGAACACTTTGTGGAACTCGTTGGTCATTTCAGCGGTAGAGATTCTGAATTCAGGAGTTGTGAAGAAGCCTTCTTCCACAACGTGTCTTTCAGTGGTCAAACCTTGAACGGTTACCGGAATTGCAAATACGGTGTAAGAAGTCTTTTCCTCCAGTTCAGAAATGGTGCCATAAGTATCGCCATTGTAGCAGGTGTAGTTGATGTAGTCCGCCAAGCAGAAGCTGGGGTTCATCATAATGAACTCATCAAAGCCCAATGCGATGCTTTCTTCGATCCATGCTTTGGTTTCTTCAATGTCCAATGTGCCATCCGGAACGGCTCCAAACAAGTAGTAGATGGAGTTGTAGTTCGGGATTACTCGCAAGGTTACGTTGTGAGCATCCAGTTTTTCAACGACAAATTCGCAGTCAAAACTGTTTTCGTCAGCACCTGTCAATGTTTTGAAGACGATCATATTCGGAGCAGAGGTGATACCACCGTCATAACCGAATGCGATGAAGTAGTAATCCAGACCCGGTACCAAGGTTTTTGAAGTATAGTCGATGTTTCCAGAGTCAAGACCCATACCGGCGTTCAAGAAACCTGCCCATGAGTTAACATAGTCATTCATGATGGTTTCTGCAGTCCAGTCGGGATCTTGGAGGGGTTGGCAAAGCCATACAAAGGTTGCAGTCGGATCAGAAGGGGTAATGATCAAGCGAGCAGAAGTTTCGGTGATGTTTTCGACGCGCATGTCAAAGGTCATACCGTTATCTTCGGTATTCGGAGTTTTGAATTCTTCGCGAACGATGGGTGAAATGAGTTTTGATTTTTCATTCAGACCCCAGCCGATTACGGTATATTCGGTGTTTGCCATCAAGGAGTTGAATTCACCGCTAACGTTACCTTGCATCAAATAGCCAGCAGCGCCCAGGAATTCGTAAACACTCATATCGTAGTATGCCGCATTTTCTGCAAAGTAGCCCATGTATGCATCGAATACTTCTTCATCGGTCAAGCCTTGGATGTTTTTGGTATAAACGGCTTGCAGGATGTAAGAGAGTGATTCATCGTTTACGGTAACATCGATCGGAACTGCGTTCGGGGTGGGAGTTCCCAATTCTACAGTGATGAGCAAAGGGTATTCCAATGCAGCAGTTTCGAATTCAGTTGTTGCAATTTCAGAGGTCATTGCGTTGTTTCCATCAAAACCGAAAGCCATTGCTACGTAAGCGGTTGAGGGAGTCAACTTGGTCACGGTACCTTCTTGGTTGCCGGTGTAGATCAAGCCACTGTCCACCAAGCATTCGTAGATCGATTTGTTTTGAGCGCTAGCGATGGTTTCCCATTCTGCGATGAAATCTTGGTATCTGAAACCTTCAGCTTCGCTAGCTTCAAGAATATTGAAGTAGTAAGGGGTTTCTTGTTCAGTTGCAGTTACCACGTACGATGCTTGGTCGTAGGTGATTTCACCCATGGTGATTTGCAATTGCAAAGTCATACCTTTTTCACCGGTGGTCATGCGGATGCTGTTAACAGCAGTCACGCCTTCAGAAGAACCAGTTGCAGCAGCAGCTACGATGTACTCAGTAGCAGCAGTCAAACCGGGAGCCGTAATGGTTTCCACTTTGTTTACGCTGATAGCGCTACCGTTTTTCAAAACATCTTCTGCTGAAGGGGTATTTTCAGTAGCAGGAACAACCAACCATGCAGCGGTAGTTGCATCCTTAGTTTCAATGGAGAAAGTCAAGCTGCTTCCGCTAACTTCTCCTGCAGTGATGGTCACTGTAGGGGTTACAGTTGTTTTTTCATTTTCCGGCTCGCAAGAGGTCAAACCCAAAACAAGGGCACAAGCAGCCAGAAGCATTAATTTTAAGTGTTTCATTTGTTTATTATTAGTTGTTTGAATTAAATTCGGCTGCAAATATATAAAAAAGTCGCACATTGATGACAATGAACGACTTTTTCTATCGACCCTTTTGGAGAGCGGGCTCTATTCTTGCAATCGTTGATCAATCCGCTCTTTGAAGATTCCGTTTCGGATGCCGTGGGGTAGCAATACAACCATTGCTCTGGCTTGTGATTGGGGGATTTCTAACCAGACGTGGGCCGCGCCGGCATCCCGGTTATGAGCTTTGAAGTAGTCTGTCACAAACGTACGGCTGGCTGTGCTTGTGGCTTGTAGGTCTTTTAGCAGGCAGTCGATGGCTACCTTCCCTTTTTTTTGTTGCAGAAGTTCGTAAACTTGTTGGTTAGTATTGAACTCTGCTTGCAAGAGGGGGGCGTAGAGGTTAATGAAGTCACAGACGCTGTAGTTTATCAGGTTGCCCTGCTGGATTTCGTAGTGGAAATCATTCGGGGATCCTTTTACTGAAAGTTGGGTCTTTTCTTCAGTCTGCAGGTAGAGATGGATTTTATAGGGAATGCGCTCTGTGGCCATGGTGAAGGGACTGCTCAGGGGCAGAAGTACCCATTCTGTGTCTTCTGAAATGGGGATCTGACAAATGATGCGTCCATCTTTGGGGTAGAGCGTATCTCGTTGCTGGAAATCCTCTGTAGAATACATGGGCCGTTGGTGCAGCACCCAGCCTTCCTCCCAGGAAGCAGGTAAGTCGATCTGTAGGGTGGGGGGTGTTTGACAGCTGGTGCATAGCAGGCACGAGCTCAGGATGAATATCCAGATTAGGTTGCGGGAATGCTTGTTCATAATCTTCTTTCTGAAAGCGCAAAGATAGAAAAATAAAAGGTGCGACTTTTGGGTCGCACCTTTTATTTATAGAGGAATATCCTAGAATTGTTCATTCAACATTTCCAACATCTTGATTGCAGCGAATGCAATCGGGGTACCAGGGCCGAAGATTGCAGCTGCACCAGCTTGGTACAAAGCATCGTAGTCTTGTGCGGGGATCACACCACCAACCACTACCAGGATGTCTTCACGACCCAATTTCTTCAATTCGGCAACGATTTGAGGAACGAGGGTTTTGTGACCAGCAGCCAACGAAGATACACCTACGATGTGTACGTCATTTTCTACGGCTTGTTTTGCAGCTTCTTCCGGAGTTTGGAACAAGGGACCCATATCGACGTCGAATCCGCAGTCAGCGTAACCGGTAGCAACTACTTTTGCTCCACGGTCGTGACCGTCTTGACCCAATTTTGCGATCATGATACGAGGTTGACGACCATCTTTCTTCGCAAATTCAGCAACCATTGCTTTTGCTTTTTCGAAGTCTGAGTCGTTCTTCACTTCTGAAGAGTAAACACCAGTGTTCATACGGATAACAGCTTTATAACGTCCAACAATTACTTCGCAAGCGTCAGAAATTTCACCGAGGGTAGCGCGGTTCTTGGCAGCTTCTACGGCCAATTCCAACAAGTTGCCTGAGTTGTTCTTAACGGCTTCGGTGATGGCTGCCAAAGATTCTTTAACTTTGGCTTCGTCACGGCTAGCACGCAAGGCTTGCAAGCGTTTGATTTGTGATTCGCGAACTTTGGTGTTGTCCACATCGAGGATTTCGATGGGATCTTCTTTTTCCAAACGGTATTTGTTGGTACCAACGATCACGTCGTTACCAGAATCGATGCGAGCTTGTTTGCGGGCTGCAGCTTCTTCGATGCGGAGTTTCGGAATACCACTTTCGATAGCTTTTGCCATACCACCGAGGGCTTCCACTTCTTGGATGTGTGCCCATGCTTTTTCTGCCAACTCTTGAGTCAATTTTTCCACATAGTAAGAACCAGCCCACGGGTCGATTGAACGGCATACGTTGGTTTCTTCTTGGATGTAGATTTGGGTGTTACGTGCGATACGAGCAGAGAAGTCGGTCGGCAATGCGATTGCTTCGTCGAGCGCGTTGGTGTGGAGTGATTGGGTGTGTCCCAAAGCTGCACCCATTGCTTCTACGCAAGTACGTGCCACGTTGTTGAAAGGATCTTGTTCGGTGAGTGACCAACCGGAAGTTTGGCTGTGTGTACGGAGTGATAATGATTTCGGGTTTTTCGGGTTGAATTGGCTTACCAATTTAGCCCAAATCATACGAGCCGCACGCATCTTGGCGATTTCCATGAAGTGGTTCATACCAATTGCCCAGAAGAAGGACAACCGGGGTGCGAACGAGTCAATATCGATGCCAGCTTTTACACCGGTACGGAGGTATTCCAAACCGTCAGCCAAGGTGTAAGCCATTTCGATGTCGCAAGTTGCACCAGCTTCTTGCATGTGGTAACCAGAGATGGAAATGGAGTTGAATTTCGGCATGTACTTCGAGGTGTATTCGAAGATGTCACCGATAATACGCATTGAGAATTCCGGCGGGTAGATGTAGGTGTTACGCACCATGAATTCTTTCAAAATGTCGTTTTGGATGGTACCGGCCATTTCTTCCAATTTGGCACCTTGTTCCAAACCAGCTACGATGTAGAATGCCATGATCGGAAGCACAGCGCCGTTCATCGTCATAGAAACGGACATTTTGTTCAAGGGAATTTGGTCGAAGAGTACTTTCATGTCTTCAACGCTGCAGATGCTCACACCGGCTTTACCAACGTCACCAACTACGCGCGGGTGGTCCGCATCGTATCCACGGTGTGTTGCCAAGTCGAAGGCCACAGAAAGACCTTTTTGACCTGCTGCCAAGTTTCTGCGATAGAAGGCATTGGATTCTTCAGCAGTGGAGAAACCCGCATATTGACGGATGGTCCACGGTTTTTGCACGTACATGGTGCTGTACGGTCCGCGAAGGAAGGGAGCTACACCAGCAGCGTAGTTCAAATGTTCCATTCCTTCGAGGTCGGCTTCGGTGTAGATGCTCTTTACTTCGATCTGCTCCGGAGTCTTCCAAGTTTCTTTGGTATATTGAATGTCTTTAAAATTCGGACGCATAGGTATAAAATTTTAAGGGTTGGAATTAAATGGCTTGGATACCCAATTTAGCTTGGTATTCTTTCAGCGTTTCAAGAACGTTGCTCTTCACGTTGATGAAGTTGGTAATTCCTTTTGCTTCGAGGTCTTCTCTGCAAGCAGGGTCACCCGCTACAACGAGGATGGCTTTGTCTCCGAGCAATTCTGCAATTTGCGGAACAGCTTCAGCGTATTCGTCATCAGATGAGCAAGCTACAACGATTTGTGCTTGGGATTCCAAAGCGGCTTTAACGCCTTCTTCGATGGTTGCGAAACGGTTGTTGTCCATGATGCGGATACCGGCAACGGCAAAGAAGTTGGAAGCGAATTGGCTACGTGCACGGCACATGGCCAAGTTGCCGAAGGTCAACATAAAGGCTTTCGGCTCTACGCCGCTGATGTCGGTAGCAAAACGCAATGCTTCGAATTCTTGTGCGCCACGGTAGGTGCGGAGCGGTTCTGCAATGCGGTTTTCGCAAGTGCATTCGCAAACTTGGCCGCAGCAAGTTTGTACGTTTTGGTTCACGATGTCTTTGGTGATGCAGTCTTCTGCTTTTTCCAGGAAGTTCGGGTATTGGTTGGTTCCGAGCAGAATTTCACGACGGGTAGCGATGTTTTTCGCACGTTTTTCAGCAACGGCTTTCACTTCGTTTTGGATGAAACCAGCTTTGAATGCTTCAATGTATCCACCGGCTTCTTCTACCTTTTGGAAGAGGTTCCAAGCAGCAGTAGCCATTGAATCGGTCAAGTTTTCAATGAAGTATGAACCAGCAGCGGGGTCAACCACTTTGTCGAAGTGAGATTCTTCTTTCAACAAGATTTGAACGTTGCGGGCGATACGAGCTGAGAATTCGGTGGGGGCACGGAATGCGAAGTCGTAAGGGAGTACTTCCATTTCGTCAACACCTGCCAAGGCTGCACTCATTGCTTCGGTCGTACCACGGAGCATGTTTACGTATGCGTCGTAAACGGTTTGGTTCCATTCGCTGGTGGTTGCGCGGATGAACATCTTCTTCGCGCATTGTCCTTCAGCACCGAAGGTGTCCACGATGTTTGCCCACAACATACGGGCTGCGCGGAATTTGGCAATTTCCATAAAGTAAGAACTGCCAATTGCAAAAGAGAACTTGATGTTCTTTGCGATTGCGCGAGCAGAAACGCCGAGCTCGGTCAATTGAGCCATGTATTCGCTACCAGCTGCCAATGCAAAACCGAGTTCTTGGCTGAGGGTAGAACCTGCTGCATTGAAAGTAGCTGCGTTTACGCTAATCACAGTGATGTTTTGGTAAGCAGCGGTTTTTTCGATGCAAGCTTTCAAAGCGGCGAAAGAACCTTCTTTGCAGAAGTTTCCGCTTTGGGTCAGAGCGTTGATCGGATCAAAATCGAAAGAAGCGCGAACTGCGTCCGGTTGGTAACCTTGAGCGTTGATGTAAGCCAAGAAGTTGTCCAAAGTTTCTGCAGTTGACAAGCAGCAACCGAGGAAGTTTACGGGAACAGCTGCCAAGCAGATGCCGTTCAACAAAACTTCAAAATCAGCTTGGGTCATTACTTTGCTACCATCGATGAAGAAACCGATGGATTCAACACCTTTGTTCAAGATGTCCAAGGCTTTTTTGTTGGCTACTTCAAGACCTTCGCAGCAGCAAACGGTTTGGAGAACCAACCAGTTGTTGTCGGTTTTGGTACCGCGTACATAGGGGAATTCTCCGGGGAGGGTTCCCAAAAACTTCAGACCTTTCAAATCTTCAGCGCGATAGTAAGGTCTAACCGAAAAACCTTCTTGGGTTTTCCAAACGAGTTTTTTCTCGTAATCGGCCCCCTTAAGGTCTTTGACGATCACTTCTTCCCACTGTTCTGTCGATACAGGCGGAAATTCAGCAAATAATTTTTCTGTCATATAAGTATGAAATTAAAATTGTTGAGTTGTCGTGCACTTAATCACGCAAAGGTACAAATTAATTGTTAAGCAATCAAGGGTAAATACATATTTGAATATTCGTAAAATTTTGTGTTTTTTTGTACTTTAAACGAGTGGTTAGAAACCTATTTTTATTATGGAAATAAATAGCATCAAAAACTTCTTTCAAGAGAAGTTCTCAGCAACAGCGACCTGCTACTTTTCACCGGGTCGTATCAATTTGATCGGAGAACACATAGACTACAATGGCGGCTGTGTTTTGCCGGGTGCCATTGACAAGGGTATTTTGGCAGCGATTCGTCCCAATGGAGCAAAAATTGTGCGTGCCTGGTCGGTGGATTTGTCGGATTATGTGGAGTTTGGGCTGGAAGAAACCGACAAGCCGGAAGCCGGATGGGCCCGTTATATTTTTGGGGTGTGTCGGGAGATGATCAAACGAGGAGCAAAGATCGGTGGCTTTGATACCGTTTTTTCTGGAGATGTACCGTTGGGGGCTGGACTGTCCTCATCGGCGGCCTTGGAAAGTACGTATGCATTTGCTTTGAATGAATTGTTCCAGGCGGGGATTGATCAAAAAGAGTTGGTCTTGGTGGGTCAAAAGACCGAGCACAACTATTGCGGTGTCAACTGCGGAATCATGGACCAATTTGCGTCTTTGTTTGGAAAGGCCGGTTATTTGATTCGTCTGGATTGTTCGACGATGGAATATGAATATACGCCCTTTGATCCGAAAGGTTACCGCCTGGTGCTTCTGGATTCTGTAACCAAACATGAATTGGTGGGATCTCCTTACAACGATCGTCGGGCGTCTTGTGAACGGGCGGCGTTGGCGATTGCCAAGCGTCATCCGGGCGTGGAATTCTTGGGACAGGCAACCGAGGCCTGGTTGGAAGAAGTGCGGGCAGAAATTTCTGAAGAGGATTACCTGCGTGCATTGTACGCAATTCAAGAAAATGTGCGCTTGCGTGAGACGGTTGAGGCACTTAAACGAGGTGATTACGAAACAGTGGGCCGTTGTATGTTTGAAACCCACCGGGGTATGAGCCAGCTGTACGAAGTCAGCACCGAGGAATTGGACTTCTTGAATCAAATCGCAGCAGATTGTGGCGTGACCGGTTCCCGCATTATGGGTGGAGGCTTTGGCGGATGCACCTTGAACCTGGTCAAGGAGGAACGCTACGAGGCTTTTGTGGAAACGGCCGTTCGTCAGTTCCGGGAACGCTATGGAAAGGAACCCAAAGTATATCCGGTGGTGATTTCTGACGGAGCAAGAAAAATTGAATAATAACTAATTATTAAATAATACTTTATGAATTTCAAGAAAAGTTTATTCACGTTATTCTTTGCGAGCTTGGCCTTGATGGCCTCTGCGCAAGAAAATGCCAAGTGGTTGCGTTATCCGGCAATTTCTCCGGATGGATCGACTTTGGCATTCTGTTACAAAGGTGATATTTACACAGTGCCCGTTCAAGGTGGTAAAGCTGTGCAATTGACCACCCATTCGGCGTATGACTACCAACCCGTTTGGTCGCCCGATGGTAAAACCCTCGCTTTTGCCTCTAACCGTTATGGTAATTTTGATATTTATACCGTTCCGGCACAAGGTGGTACCCCCACTCGATTGACCTATTGGTCTGGCGGAGAAATTCCGAAGGCTTTCAGCAACGATGGCAAACAAATCTACTATTCTTCTATGTTTGTATCGGATGCTACTTACTCCCAATATCCGGCAAGTCGTATGACGCAAGTTTACAGCGTTCCGGCGGAAGGCGGCCGTCCTGCATTGGTGACTCCCATCTGTATGGAAAGTATGGACTTCAGTGCAGATGGCAAGCGCATTGCTTACTACGACAAAAAAGGGGTGGAAGACCACTGGAGAAAGCACCATCGTTCATCGGTGACCCGTGATGTTTGGGTGTACGATCTCCAAGATGAAACTTATACACAGATCTCTGATTTTGTGGGTGAAAATCGCGATCCCCGCTTTGTTCCGGGAGACGATAACAGCATCTACTATTTGCGTGAATGTGCAGAAAACCCGGAAAATGAGACTTTCAATGGTTCATTCAATGTGTACAAACGCAACCTGACAACCGGCGAAGACCAACAAATTACTTTCCATCAGTACCACCCGGTTCGTTTCTTGACCGTGGCTGACAATGGTTTGATGGCTTATTCTTTCAACGGTGAATTGTACACCGTTCGTGAAGGTGCTCAACCTCAAAAATTGGAAATCTCCATCTTCTCGGACCAAACAGAAGCAGACTATCGCGTGGACTTCTACTCCGGTAATGTGTCGAATATGGCCGTTTCTCCTTCAGGAAAAGAAATCGCTTTTATCCTCCGTGGAGATGTGTATGTGACTTCTGTGGATTATGAAACCACCGTTCGTTTGACTGACACACCGGCGCAAGAACGCAATATTGATTTCAGTCCCGATGGTAAGAAAGTTGTGTACTCCTCAGAGCGCAACGGTTGCTGGAACCTCTTTACCAGCGAAATCGCTGACGGATCTGAACAATTTGTTTATGCAAATGAAATCCGTGAACAGCAAGTTACCGAAGGTGATGTGGTTCGTTTCCAACCGGCGTTCTCTCCGGATGGAAAAGAAATCGCATTCCTGGAGGATCGTACAACCTTGCGTGTAATCAACCTGGAAACCAAAGAAATGCGTACCATCCTGGATGGTCAATACAACTACTCTTACTCCGATGGTGACCAATGGTACTCATGGGCTCCGGATGGTAAATGGTTGGCTGTACAGTTCTTTGAAAAAGGCGGTTGGAACAAGGAAGACATTGCTTTGGTGAAAGCTGACGGCAGTGGAGAATGGGTGAATTTGACCGAAAGCGGTTATTCGGAAGGTGGTTGCCGTTGGGTATTGGATGGCAATGCTTTGATGTGGTATTCAGACCGTGCAGGTTACCGCAGCCACGGTAGCTGGGGTTCTGAAACCGATATTTACTTGGTATTCATGAACCGTGAAGCTTACGATAAATTCTTGATGAACAAGGAAGATGCAGCTTTGTTCAAAGAAAAGGAAAAGAAAGAGAAAGAGGCGGAAGAAAAAGCGAAAGCGGAAAAAGAAGACAAGAAAGGTAAGAAAGACAAAAAAGACAAAAAAGACAAAAAGAAGGAAGCTCCCAAGTCAGATCTTCCGACCATTAATTACGAATTGGATGGCATCCAAGATCGTATCGTGCGCTTGACGGTGGCTTCGGCTTCTCATGGTGATGCATTCTTGTCCAAAGATGGTAACAAGCTGTACTACTTCGCTTCATTTGAAGGTGGTGGAGACCTTTGGGTACGTGACTTCAAAGATCATTCTACCCGCTTGCTCTCCAAGGGTACCGGTTACGGTGCATTTGCCGCAAACAAGGATGCAAGCAAAGTCTTCTTGTTGAGTCGTGGCCGTTTGAACACCATTGAATTGGGATCTGGTAAAATTGAGCCCATCAAGATGAGTGCAGAATACTACTACCGTGCAGCCGAAGAACGTTCTTACATGTTTGAACACGCTTGCAAACAAGTAGTGGATAAATTCTACGATCCCACGATCCACGGTATTGATTGGGCGATGTATTGCGACAACTACCGTCAGTTCTTGCCCTACATCAACAACAATCACGACTTTGCTGAAATGTTGAGTGAGTTGTTGGGCGAATTGAATGCTTCGCACACCGGTTCGGGTTACCGTGCTTACGTGCTTGGTGACGAAACAGCTGTTCTGGGTATGTTCTATGATCAGGACTACGAAGGTGACGGATTGAAAGTGTTGGAAGTATTGGCGCAAAATCCGGTTGTTCCGGCTTCTTCCCGCATCGAACCTGGAGTCATCATTACACACATTGATGGCAATAAGATTGTTGCCGGTGAAGATTACTTCCGTTTCTTGAACCACAAGGTCGGCAAACGTGTGCGCTTGACCTTGCAAAAAGGCAAAGAAAGTTGGGAAGAATGGGTAAAACCCATCTCTTCAGGTCAACAAAGCGGTATGTTGTACGACCGTTGGGTAAAACAACGTGAAGACTTGGTGGAAGAGTTGTCCGGTGGTCGGATTGCTTACGTGCACGTAGAAGGTATGGACAGCCCGAGCTTCCGCAATGTATATTCAAAATTGTTGGGTAAATACCGCAACTGTGACGCAGTGATTGTGGACACCCGATTCAACGGCGGTGGTTGGTTGCACGATGACCTGGCAACTTTGTTGAATGGTGTGCATTATGCGGACATGTCTCCTCGTGGACAATACGTCGCTTCAGAACCGTTGAACAAATGGTACAAGCCCTCTTGTGTATTGGTGGGTGAAGGAAACTACTCAGATGCACATGGCTTCCCGTTCTCTTACAAAGCTTTGAACATTGGTAAATTGGTCGGTATGCCGGTGCCGGGTACCATGACGGCAGTCTGGTGGGAAACCCAAATCGATCCGAGCATTTACTTCGGTATCCCGCAAGTAGGCTTTGCAAACAGAGAAGGCCAATGGCAAGAAAATCAACAGCTCAACCCGGATATTCAAGTTCAAAATACTCCGAAATCTTTGGTGGAAGGTCGCGACTTGCAAATCGAAGCAGCTGTGAAACACTTGCTCGAAGAGATTGCTAAGTAATCTTAAGAGACGATAAGAAAAGAGGTTCATCCTGAGTGGGTGAACCTCTTTTTTGTAAGATTTAAAACGGATACTCGCGTTGGCCACTCAAGTAGTATTTCGCCCAGGCGGTAATGAGTTCGTTGCGATCAGAATGCCAGGCTTGCTGGTACAGGCGGGCAACTTCGTCCAACCATGCATGATTGCGGTCTGCTTCACTTCCTACGGGTGTGGTGCCGCCGGCCTCGTAGTACATTTCCCGGGTGGTGCTGCAGATGCGGGCATAGCGGCCGGTTCTCGGTTTGAGGTCGGCGTTGCTCATGTTGAGGTAGAATTGCAAGTGTTCTTCGGTGCAGGTGCTGTCTTTCGGGAAGTGGGTGGAGTCGGCAATATAGACCGTCACGCCATCTTTGAAGATGTAGGGACGGTAATGGTTCCTGACGTACATATCTTCGTATACCACGCCTTTGACCGGGAATTGAGCGCCCGACTGCCATTTGATGAACTGGGAGAGTCGGTGGATGTCTTCGTAGCGCAAGGTGTCGGTTGCTTCAAAGACGGCATTGATAATCCACATGGAGAGTTGTCGGGGAGAGGGGTTGAGCAGGTACACCAGTCCCTTCTTGGGGCGCTGGATCTTGATGTCCACTCCGGTGTGGTATTCATACAGTTTGACGGGATAGCCTTCCCAACCGGGAATTTCGTTATTTTCTCCCAAACATCGGTCGGTCATATAGGCTGCGGAAAGGATGTCGGCACTACGTTGGTCCATGACTTCCAGGCTGTCGCGGAAGTAGTTGCGGAGTAAGGGCTCTTCGTATCGCTTCCAGGGTTGGTCGCTACAGGCCGTAACAAGAAGGATGGCAAGTGTTGAGGCGAGAATCAATGGTTTTTGTTTCATGGTACGCGGGTTTTGGTGGGTTGGCAAAGAGTTGTTATTTTTGCGCGCTTAAAAATGCACCTGATTATGATGACCTTTTGGACAATTCTTTTGTTGGTAATTTCCAACGTATTTATGACCTTCGCTTGGTATGGTCACTTGAAATTTGGAGAAATGGACTGGTTCAAGAGTCTGCCTTTGTTGGGGGTGATTCTTATTAGCTGGGGAATTGCCTTCTTTGAATATTGTTTTCAAGTACCAGCCAACCGAATTGGGTTTGTGGGTAATGGTGGACCGTTGACTCTGATTCAACTTAAGGTCGTTCAAGAGGTGGTATCCTTGTCGGTATTTACCGTGTTTACGGTCTTGCTCTTCAAAGGCGAATCATTCCGCTGGAATCACATTGTAGCCTTTGTTTGCTTGATCTTAGCCGTTTATTTTGTCTTTATTCCGACACCGAGCAAGGGGTAAGCCTCGCTCGGTACCGGTTATTGCTGGTTATTCAAACAGGTTGATGTATTCGAAACTGTTGCCTACGCATTGTAGGTAACGTTGGAACTCAGTTTGTTCGATTACCACGGTGGCCGTGTTGTCATTGGGGTGAAAACTCAGGCTGGGGTAGTGCTGCAGACTTTCGTCCAGGAACAGGTGTACGTGGTTTTCCGGATCGTTGACCAGACCGAACGGGGAGACCGATCCAGGGCGCAATCCTAACCATTTTTCCATACGTTGTTCCGAGGCAAAACTCAATTTTCCTTGGTGGAGTTTGTGCTCCAAATCATGAATGGCCAAGTTCAGGTCACAGTCAAATACGACCAGGTAGTGCCGGTTGCCCTTGTGGTTGCGGAAGAAGAGGTTTTTGCAGTGTTTGGATCCGTCTTGTTTCCAGTATTGTCGGGCAATTTCAATAGTAGGTGCTTCCGGGTGCTCGTAATAAGAATATTGGATGCCGTGCTGGTCCAAAAAATCAAAGACCCGGCGGCGACGTGCCGCCCGGTCTTCTGTTAAATTCGTATTTTCTTCCATTGTTGGATAAAATCGTTGCTGTTTAGAAAGCTTGGTTGATGATTTCGTCATCCACCAAGTTGGGAAGGGTGACTTTCAAGCTGGGGGTGCGTTCCATTTCGCGTTTGATAGCGAACATAGCACCAGAGTTGCGGGCCCAGCTACGACGGGAAATACCGTTGTTCACGTCCCAGAACAACATGGTCTTGATGCGGCGGTCTGCTTCTTCACTACCATCGATCACCATACCGAAACCACCGTTGATGACTTCGCCCCAACCAACGCCACCACCGTTGTGGATGGATACCCAGGTTGCGCCACGGAAGGAGTCGCCAATTACGTTTTGAACGGCCATGTCGGCGGTGAAGGACGATCCGTCATAAATGTTCGAGGTTTCGCGGTAGGGAGAGTCTGTTCCGGAAACATCGTGGTGGTCACGACCCAAGACGATGGGGGCAGAAACACGTCCTTCGCGAATGGCTTTGTTCATTGCCAGAGCGATGCGGATACGACCTTCCGAGTCAGCATACAGGATGCGGGCTTGAGAGCCTACTACCAAGTTGTTCGGGCCGGCTTCTTTGATCCAGTGGAGGTTGTCCGCCAGTTGAGACTTGATTTCTTCGGGAGCTTCCCGCATCATGTCTTCCAGTACTTCCGCAGCCAGACGGTCGGTTTCGGCCAAGTCTTCCGGTTTGGAGGAAGTACATACCCAGCGATAAGGGCCAAAGCCGTAGTCGAAGAACAGCGGGCCCATGATGTCTTGTACGTAAGACGGATAAATGAAAGTTCCGTCCGCTTTTACGATGTCGGCTCCTGCACGGGATGCTTCCAACAGGAAGGCGTTGCCATAATCGAAGAAGTACATGCCTTGTGCACAGAGTTTGTTGATGGCTGTTGCGTGACGGCGAAGGGTACTTTGCACAGCTTCCTTGAATTTTTCCGGTTCTTCTGCCATCAGGCGGTTGGATTCTTCAAAAGAGATGCCAGCCGGGTAATAACCACCCGCCCACGGGTTGTGGAGGGAGGTTTGGTCAGAACCCAAGTCCACTTGAATATTTTCTTCAGCCAGTTTTTCCCACAGGTCTACGACGTTACCTTGGTAGGCGAGAGAAACGGCTTCTTTGTTGTCACGGGCTTGCAATGCGCGAGCGATCAATGCGTCCAAATTGGTGTAAACTTCATCAACCCATCCTTGTGAGTAACGGGTTTGTACGGCTTTCGGGTTGATTTCTGCTACGATGCCGACTACGCCGGCGATGACAGCCGCTTTCGGTTGAGCTCCGGACATTCCTCCCAAGCCGGAACTTACGAAGATCTTACCGCGGATGTCGTCGGCTTGGTGTCCGTTCTTGACAGCGTGCATACGGGCAGCATTCAAGACCGTAATAGTGGTTCCATGAACGATGCCTTGCGGACCAATGTACATGAAGGATCCGGCGGTCATCTGACCGTATTGTGAAACGCCCAGGGCGTTGAATTTTTCCCAGTGGTCTTTGCTCGAGTAGTTCGGGATCACCATACCGTTGGTAACAACCAAGCGAGGGGCATCCTTGTGGGAAGGATACAAACCCATCGGGTGGCCCGAGTACAGTACCAAAGTCTGCTCATCGGTCATTTGAGAGAGGTATTGCATCGTTAACAGGTATTGGGCCCAGTTTTGGAAGGCAGCACCATTGCCTCCGTAGGTGATCAGCTCGTGCGGGTGTTGGGCAACTGCGTAGTCCAGGTTGTTGGACAACATTAACATAATGGCAGCAGCCTGACGACTTTTGTGCGGGAATTCGTCAATGGAACGAGCTGTAATTTTGTAATCAGGACGGAAACGGTACATATAAATACGTCCGTATTCTTCCAATTCCTGTGCGAATTCTTTGGCCAAAACAGCGTGGTGTTTTGCAGGGAAGTAACGCAAGGCATTCCGCAGTGCCAGTTTCTTTTCGTCTGCCGTGAGGATGTCTTTGCGTTTGGGAGCGTGATTGATTGCCGGGTCAAACGGTTTGGGTTGAGGGAGTTCGTCAGGAATACCGGCTATAATTGCTTTTTGAAAGTCGTTCATCATATTGCTCGAGCTTTAATTATTCTATCTTACAAATGTAAGCATAATAAAACAAAACCCCGAAAGTTTTTGCTTTTCGGGGTCTGTTGTCCAATGAGGCTAAGGCCGTATTATTTGGCTACTTTTTCCAGGCGTTTCAAAATGATGAAGATGAATGCAGCTGCTACCAAGCAGATGGCAATCAAGGTGCCCCAAACTACAGTCAGGGAGTTGCCCCACATCATTGCGGGAACTGCTACCAGGAAGTTACCCAAAGCGGTAGCTACGAACCAGCCGCCCATCATCATACCAGCGTATTTCGGAGGAGCTACTTTGGTCACGAAGGAGATACCGATCGGAGACAGCAAGAGCTCAGCAAAGGTGAGGATGAGGTAGGTAGAAATGAGCCAGTTCGGGGAAACGCGTGTTGCTGCTGTACCCATCGCTGTTTGCTCTGCCGGAGCGGGTAAACCGATAGAACCAGTGGTCAACAATACGTAAGCAATACCGGCTACAAGCATACCCAAACCAATCTTCAAAGGAGAAGAAGGTTCTTTGCCACGTTTGGCCAGTGCTCCAAAGAGGGCGATGGAAACGGGGGTCAACATCACCACAAAGCAAGGGTTGAATTGTTGGAAAATGGGAGCGCTTACTTCGGTATACTCGGGGAGTGCATTGTATTTGAATACCAGACCACAAGCAGCGGCTGCGATAATGGCAACCGAAATGATGCGGCCTTGCATGCGTTTGCTTTGGAACAAACCAAAGAGAGCGTACACGATCACGATGCAGAGGATCAAGTTAACAACGTCGAAAGCCATGCTTTGGATGCCGGTTGCAGAGGTTGCAACGTAGTCGCGAGCAAAGAAGGTCAATGTAGATCCGTTTTGGTGGAATGCCATCCAGAAGAAGATCACTACGGCGAATACCAAGCACAAGCAGATGATGCGTTCTTTGGTTTGAGCCGGGCTCAATTCTGCCACTTGTTGGTTGGAGGCAGCCGCTACCTTGCGTTTGTCGGTGTGGAGGTAGGTGCTACGGAATGCGTAGAAGATGAGGATGGAAACAATCAATGAGAAGCAGGCAACAGCAAAAGCATAGTGGTATGCATCCGCTTCTGAAGCACCAAGGCTTCGTTGTGCCCATTCCATAATTTTGATAGCAGCGGTCGGGGCAAACATGGATCCGACATTGATGGCCATGTAGAAAAGACTGAAGCCAGAGTCGCGTTTGTCTGCGTAAGCCGGATCGTCATACAGGTTACCCACCATCACTTGCAAGTTTCCTTTAAAGAGCCCGGTACCGATACAGATCAGCAGCAAGGCGCCTCCCATGGCGATCACCGCTCCGCGGTTGGCTCCCAAGGGCAAGGAGAGCAGCAAGTAACCGAAAAACATGACGGCAATCCCGATGGTTACCATTTTTCGGTAGCCCAATTTGTCAGCAGCAATACCGCCGAACAAGGGCATGAAATAGACAAAACCTAAGAAGGTAGAATAAATAAGACCGGCAGTAGAAGCCGAGTAGCCAAAGTTGGCTTGCAAGAAGAGAACGAAAACGGCAAGCATGGTATAGTAGCCGAAACGCTCCCCGGTGTTAGCCAAGGCTAGGGCGTAGAGCCCTTTGGGGTGTTTGTCAAACATAGTTTAGTGTTTTGTATTTTAGATTGTTAAATTAGATTCTTGCTGAAAACAAGAACAGGACCAAGATTTTACTCCCGATCCTGTTCCCTCTTTGCTATGAAAACGGTTTAACGAACTTTATTCTTCGTTGATTTGGAGGTGTTGCACGTAGATAGCCTTTTTCAATTCGTCTCTTCTGCGAACAGACGGTTTTTCAAAAGTCTTTCTGCTGCGAAGCTCACGCACAATGCCAGTCTTTTCGAATTTACGTTTGAATTTTTTCAACGCTCTTTCAATGTTTTCGCCATCTTTTACGGGTACAATAATCATCTCTTTACCACCTCCTTTTATTTGCGGCTGCAAAGGTAGAAAAAAGAATTGAATCTCCAAATCAAATTTATCTTGATGTTTACGGGAGAATACCTTACATTTGTGTATGAAAAAGCTGTTATCAATAGTTCTAGTTTTGATTTCTTTGCCCTTGTTGGCGCAGAAAAATCGTGTTCCGGATTGGTTCTTTAATCACGCTGACGATCAGGTTGTCGGTGTTTCGCTTCCGGGTATGAGTGATCGTCCGCAAGAGGCGCTTCACCTGGCCATTTCGCAGGCTTTGACGGAGTATTTATATGCTGAGGAATTGGGGGGCGATATCAAACCGAATGCCGTCAGCAGTGCCTATTCCTCGGAAGATGGCTCTTCAAAAAAAATCACAACCCAGTCGCAGGGTAGCGTGCGAATGGTTAGAACGAGAATGCTCCTGATGGAAGTCTTAAAAACCTATACAAATCGATGTGGAGAGGTCTTTGTTTTGCTTCGGATGAATCAGGGGGAGCAATACAAGGTCAAATTTGCGATGGAGTGTTACCACGAACTGATAGAAGTGCGTGAGGTTGATTTTCAGTCTGAAATGGATGATAGGACCTTTATACAACAACAGAAAGTTGCTTTTGAACTCTTGGGCAATGATATGGGTTTTTTGATCTCGCTTTCTGCGGATCGTATTGAGAAGGGGAATGATTCGGATTTGTCGGTCTCACTTCAGTGTTCCGACAAACAGGGTGCCGTATTTGAGAAAGTATGGGATGATTTATTGACGCAAGAAATTGAATACAAGAATGCTGGCGTATCCGGCGATCCTCTCTCGGTAGGTTTTGCCTCCCGATGTGAAGCGGGTTTGTACATGGCGTCCATGGATGCCCTATGCAATGCTATGGAGGCATCGCGGATCGATACGAAAATAGGGATTCAATCGGGCTATTTGCTGATGCGTTCCACCTATAAGGAGCAGCCGTCGTTGTGAATCCAGTCGCCCAATTCCTTCGGTATTTAAGGACAGAGAAGCGGGTTTCGTCACGGACCTATTGCCTGTATGCAGCTGCTTTGCGGGATGCTTATGCTTTTTTGTATGCTGATCGGAATTGGAGGCATTTGCCGGAGTTGGGAAATGATCTGGTTGATTGGGAACGGCAGACGGAGTTTTGGCCCCTGCAAGGCCAGGAATGGTTGGATTTCTGGAAGTCCCTTCACATTCGCTCCTATCTTTCTTTTGGGATGAGTCAAGGCTTGAGCGCATTGACTCTGAATTTGCGGATGTCGGCGTTCAGTTCTTTTTGTGAATTTGCAGTCCGTCGTGGATGGATGGATAAAAATCCCGTGCGTTCGGTTGCCCGTCCGAAAAAATCGCGACGTTTGCCCGAGTTCTACAAGTCGGCTTCCTTGGAAAAATATTTTGCCTGTTTTGCTCAGCCAGATCGCACCTGGGACTTTCCAACATACCGCAATCGTATGCTTTTATTGGTGCTATACGGTACTGGGATGCGGCGTTCGGAGGTGGTTCATTTACAGGTGAAGGATTATGATGTGGCACGGTCGTTGTTTAGAGTGGTGGGGAAGGGCGATAAAGAGCGAGAAATACCCGTTCCGATTAGGATTTCTCAAGAAATTGTATTATATTTGGAACGAGTTAAGGAAACGTTCACAAACGCTCCTCCAAAATGGTTCTTTGTAACGGATAAAGGAAATCAATTGTATCCACAATTTGTAAACATTGTGGTGAAAAAAGAGTTGGGTGCCCTGGATGGTTTTTCCGGGAAGAAGTCTCCACACGTGTTGCGGCACTCGCTGGCAACCCATTTGTTGAATAACGGGACGGATCTCAATAGCATCAAGGAGGTCTTGGGACACTCCTCCCTGGCGGCCACACAGGTATATACGCACAACTCTTTTGAAAAACTAAAGGAAGCATATATAACCGCTCATCCACGAGCAAAAAACGGAGGTAAATATGGACATTAGAGTACAATCTATCAGATTTGATGCTGATCAAAAGTTGTTGGAATTCATTGACAAGAAGTTGAGTAAGTTGTCAAAATTCTACGAAGACATTATCAATCTTGAAGTGGCTCTGACCTTAGAACCCGATCACAAGAAAAACGCGAAAGTTCGTGTAGCAATTCCTGGTAATGATTTGGTGATTGATCGGACAGCAGACACTTTTGAAGATGCCGTTGTTGATTGTGCAGATGCCTTGAAGGATATGTTGGTCAAGGCAAAAGAAAAAAGATACGGGCTATAGTGGAATGGCCTGCATGAAAATGGGAACGATCTCGTTCCCATTTTTTTTGTCTGCATCTGAGAATAATTATCTTTGCAAATTGTTATGGCAGGATCGAATTTCATTGATTATGTGAAGCTTTTTTTGGCTTCTGGAAATGGCGGAAAGGGTTCTACCCACTTGCGCCGGGAAAAATATGTACCCAAAGGTGGACCGGATGGCGGTGATGGCGGTCGTGGCGGCCACATCATTTTGCGAGGCAATGCCCAGTATTGGACCTTGATCCACCTCAAATACCGGAAGCACATCAAGGCGGAACATGGTGGAGACGGTAGTGGTAACTTGTGCAAAGGAGCCAATGGCGAGGACATCATCCTGGAAGTACCGTTAGGAACGGTAGCCAAGGATGCGGAAACACGCGAAGTGCTCTGTGAAATCATGGAAGACGGAGAAGAAGTCATCTTGGTGAAAGGTGGACGGGGCGGTTTGGGCAATGCCAATTTTAAATCGGCGACCAATCAAACACCGCGTTATTCGCAACCGGGAGAGCCGGGTTACGAGGGTTGGTTCATCTTGGAGTTGAAGCTTTTGGCCGATGTCGGTCTGGTCGGTTTCCCGAATGCGGGTAAGTCCACATTGCTTTCTGCTGTGTCGGCAGCCCGGCCCAAAATTGCAGATTATGCTTTTACAACCATGGAACCGAACCTGGGAATTGTTCACTACTACGACGATCGTTCTTTCGTAATGGCGGATATTCCGGGTATCATTGAAGGTGCGCACGCAGGAAAAGGTTTGGGACTTCGTTTCTTGCGTCACATTGAGCGAAATTCGATGCTGTTGTTCCTGGTGCCGGCTGACTCGAAAGATCCGGCAGCCGAGTATGCGATCCTGCTGAATGAACTGGAAAAGTACAACCCGGAATTGTTGGATAAAGAACGGGTGCTGGCGATTTCAAAGTGTGATATGCTGGATGAAGAGTTGATGAGCGAGATGGAGCAGCATTTGCCGAAAGAGATTCCGCACGTGTTCTTCTCATCGGTGAGCGGCTACAATGTACAACAGCTCAAGGATTTGTTGTGGCGTAAGTTGAATGATTAATCAGCCGTCTGATGATTGAAACATTGATACAGGCTGACCGATCGCTTTTTTCCATTTTGAATGGAGCCCATGTAGCCTGGTTGGATCCGATCATGGCTTTCTTCTCGCAGACCTGGGTGTGGATCCCCCTGTATCTGGGCATTGTCGTGGCACTCTTTTACACACGCTCGGGAGGAACTGCCGGCCGATCACGTGTTTATTTTGCCCTTTTTTCGTTGGTGGCCATTGGTCTTTGCTTTGCGCTCTGTGATCAAGCGGGAGCTTGGGGTAAGGCCTATTTTGAGCGTCTTCGCCCTTGTTGGGATCCGCAGCTTTCTGAGACGGTGCACTTATTGGAAGGTCGGGGTAGTCGCTTTGGATTCCCCTCCAACCATGCGGCCAATTGTTTTGGGTTGGCGGTGTTGACTGCGCTGATTTTCAAGAAACGTCTTTATACCATTCTGATGTTGCTTTGGGCGGCTGTGGTGGCTTATAGCCGCATCTATGTGGGGAAACATTTTCCGTTGGATGTGATTTGTGGAGCCCTGCTGGGAACGGCAATTGCACTCCTCGTGGCTTGGGTTTTCTTCCGTTGGGTGCGTTCGGTCCGTTATACCAAATGGTTTCATTCTAATACCTAAGCACCATGCGTTGTCTGTTTGATACGACTACTGATCCTTACTACAACTTGGCGGCAGAAGAGTTTCTGCTGACGCAGGTCCAGGAACCCGTTTTTCGGCTCTGGCGGAACGAAGCGTCCGTGATTGTTGGAAAGAATCAAAATTCCCTGGCGGAAATTGATACGGAATTCGTTCGTCAGCGAGCGATTCCAGTGGTGCGTCGGATGAGTGGGGGTGGAGCGGTTTTTCACGATTTAGGCAATCTGAACTATACCTTTATTGAAGAGAGAAGGCCCGGTGAAGACAGTGCTCAGATGTTCAAACGCTTTACGGCTCCTATTTTGGATGCGTTGCGCCAGTTGGGCATTCCTGCCGTGCTGGAAGGTCGAAATGACTTGCTCATCGAAGGGAAAAAGTTTTCAGGCAATGCCATCTGTGTGCATAAGAATCGGGTCTTGCAGCATGGGACATTGTTGTTTGATGCTTCCATTGCGGATTTGTCAGGAGCCTTGAAGACCCGTCCCGAGAAGTTCTCGGACAAGAGTGTCAAATCCAATGTCAGTCGGGTTACCAACATTGCTTCGCATTTACGTGAACCGATGGATATCGGACAATTTCAAGCCTATTTGGCGAATTATTTTCTACAGGCGGGAGCTGATTTCCAAGTTTCGGATTATCGTTCGGATGAGCTGCTGGCCATTGAGCAGTTGCGGGATCAGAAGTACCGAACCGATGCCTGGAATTACGGGATGTCCCCGAAGTATGATTTTCAGCAGGGTCGGAAGTTTGCATGTGGATGGATTGAGGTGCACTTGCGTGTTGTAGGAGGAAAGATAGCCGCTTGCAAGATTCAAGGGGACTATTTCTTTGTGCGGCCCACCGAAGAAATTGAGGCCGCCGTAATTGGGTTGCCCCATCATTACGACGACCTCTATGTCGTTTTGAGCCGTCTGCCGTTGCAAGACTATTTTGGAAATCTGGAAGCGGCAGATTTGGTCGGCCTGTTTTTCTAATGGATTCGGAAGTCTGTCCGATTATAGCAGAGCTGTGATCTTTTCAAAGACTTCGTCGATGGTTCCTGTACCGTCGATTTCTTGGTATTTGCCTTGTTTGCGGTAGAAATCAATGATCGGCTCAGTTTTTCCGTGGTAGGTGTCAATGCGGTTTTGGATGGTAGCCCGATCCGCATCGTCTTTTCTTCCTTCGATTTCAGCACGGTGTTGGATGCGCTCAAAGATCATTTCATCCGGCAAGTGCAATGCAATCACAGCGTCGATTTGGAGGTTCAACTCACGCATCAACGAGTCCAAGGTTTCAGCTTGTGCTGTGGTGCGGGGAAAACCGTCGAACAAGAAGCCGGTGCCTTGATTGTGTTGGATAAGTTCGTTGCGAATCATACCCACCACGATTTCGTCCGGAACCAAGTTGCCTTTTTCAATCAGCGCAGCTGCCTGGCGACCCAGTTCAGTGCCTTGGCGGATCTCATTACGGAGCAATTCTCCGGTAGATACGTGATGGAAGTTGTATTTTTCGACCAATTTTTGTGCCTGAGTGCCTTTTCCAGCGCCCGGAGGGCCAAATAAAATGTAGTACTTCATGGTATTGTATTGTTGTGTGTGCTAATTGTTTTCTTCGTCAAGGATGTAGATGTCTTTCAATTCCCGTCCCAATTGGTCGTAGTCCAGACCGTAGCCGACAATGAAGCGGTTTTCGATATCCATTGCACAATAGTCAATCTTGAGCTCTTTGTCATAGACTTCCGGTTTCATCACCAAGGTGCAGGTGTGGATGGCAGCAGCATCCTGTTCCTTAACCAATTCATGCAGTTTTACAATGGTGTTTCCGGTATCAACGATATCTTCCACAATCACCACCGTTTTTCCACGTAGATCGCCTGTCAATCCCATGATTTGTTTGACTTCGCCTGAGGTTTGCGTTCCGCAGTAGGAGGCAAGGCGTACAAATTCAATCTCCGGTTGAATTGTCAGCTTTTGCATCAGGGAGGCAAAGAACATGAAGGAACCTTTGAGAACGCACAGAAATACAGGGTGTTCTGCGTCTGCCAGGTCGCGGTTGAGACGGTCTGCAACCGCTTGAATGTTCTTTTCAATTTCCTCGTTGGGTACGTAGATGCGGAAGGTCTTGTCGTGAAGGGTAACTCTTTCCATTTGACTATAAATTATTTCCTAAAGTGCGAAATTAACACTAATTTTGTTCAATAAGAAAAAAACGAAATGAAACCTGTTGTATCCATTATTATGGGGAGTACTTCTGATCTCCCGATTATGAGAAAAGCTGCGGAATTTCTGAACTCTATGGAAATTCCGTTTGAGATCAATGCCTTGTCAGCACACCGTGTTCCGGAGCAAGTAGTCGATTTTGCAAAGGCGGCATATGGTCGTGGAATTCGGGTCATTATTGCAGCAGCCGGTGGAGCAGCTCACTTGCCGGGTGTGATTGCGGCCTTGACACCGCTTCCCGTGATTGGTGTTCCGATCAAGTCATCGAACTCGATCGATGGTTGGGATTCGATTTTGTCCATCTTGCAAATGCCCTCGGGAATTCCGGTTGCCACTGTTGCTTTGGATGGAGCCCAAAATGCTGCGATTCTGGCAATGCAGATCTTGGCGGTGGGTGATGAAGCCTTGATGAAGAAGATGATCGACTTCAAAAACAACCTGGCCAGCAAGATTGCCAAGGCGAACGAAGAACTGAAAGAGGTTAAATACGATTTCAAATGTTAGTGACGGATTAGTTGAACAATTTCAAGTGGGGAGCGATTGAGGGGACGATGAAATGGAAGACTTTTTTCATCGGGATCAGCTTATGGTTAGCTGGTCCCGTTTTAGTTGCACAGCGTTTTGAGGATTGGTTCTCAGAAATGGCACAGCAACGGATCGATGAACAGATGGACGAAGAAGCCTTGTGGAATCATTATGTCCAGTTGTGGGAAAATGGTTTGGATCTTTCTGGGGCCGATCGGTTTACGCTGGAAAGTAGTCGTTTGCTGACCGGTTTTCAAATCGAGAGCCTATTGGCCTATCGAAAGACGTACGGGCGCATTGGCTCCGCTGCTGAGTTGCAATGGATCGATGGTTTTTCACAGGAATGGATTGTACGGCATACGCCGTTTTTGCGTTTTACTGGGGGTAGTCAGGAGCCAGTTCGGAGCCATTGGCGTCATAAATTGTTGCTGCGAAGTGGTTGGAACTTGGACGAACAACCGGCTTCGTATTTAGGACCTCCCTTCAGCCTTCTATTGAAATATCAGGTCTGTAAACCCGGTGCTTTTGAGGCGGGGCTGCTGTTGGAGCAGGACAGCGGAGAGCCTTGGATGTTAAGACAGGGATCCCTCCAGAGTGGATTTCCGGACTTTATCGCAGGCTATTTGGCGTGGGAGCACATATCTTTGGGCAGTAAAAAACGTTGGGAGATCCAGCAGTTGGTATTCGGGAACTTTCAACTAAGATTGGGCCAGGGGTTGGTAATGTGGAAAGGAACCTCAGTGGGAGACAAATCGTCACCGGGGCAATTGTTACGCAGAAGTGATCCTTTGGTGCCGAGTCGGTCGAGCGATGAACAACAAAGCCTTTTTGGACTTGCTGTGACGGCGGGTTATGAACGCTGGTCGCTGACTGTAGGGCTGTCTTCCAGGCGTTTGGATGCGAAGGTGCGGGAAGGTCGTTTTTATTCATTGCCCGAAGGAGGTTACCATCGCACGTTGACGGAGCAGCAGCAACGAAAAACTTTGTCGCAGCAGGTGGTGGGGTGTTCTTTGGGCTATCGAACGCATCAGTGCTACGTGGGGACTCACGCTGCTTTTACTTCTTACGATTTGCAGGATGGGCGCGTGTTTACGGATTATCGGGCACGGACTGCGTATCAGGGAGGGTGGTATAACTGGGCACTGGAAGGGCGTTGGGCTTGGTCTTCCCTTCAGTTTTATGGAGAACTGGCTCGAGATCGTCGGGGTGCAGTTGCGGCTCTTTTGGGCGGCGAGTGGGCGCCGGTCTATGCTTGGGAGCTGGCCTTGCAATTGCGGTATTATGCCCCGGAATACACGGCTCCCCACGCAGGAGCTTGGGCAGTCGGTTCATTGTGCTCCAATGAACATTCGGTGACTGGAAGAGCTTTGTGGCGCTGGGGAGGGCAAGGAAGTTGCTCCCTGCACGCAATGTGGGCATATCATCCGGCTTCCCGTTATCGTGTGCCGAAGTCTTCCTCAGAATTTGAGCTTCAGTCGCAAGTGGCGTGGGAGGGGACGGTTTGGCAATGGCAGGCTCGTGCCCAATGGGTGGAAGATCCGGCCTATGCATTGCCACGGAAAAGTGTTCGCTTGCAAGGAGGGTGGCGGTCATCCGGGACTTCTTCGGTCCAGTATTTTACCAAATTACAGTATGGATTGGTTTGGAGCAAGGATTGTGGAAGAGCCTTGTCGGTACAGTTGGGGCTGCGTAGCCGATCCCGCACACAAAGCAGCCGGGCTTGGGAATGGAGTGGTTCGATGGTAGTTTATCGGGCAGATGCGTGGGAAGATCGGTTGTATTTGTACCAACGTTCTCTTCCGGGAGTTTTTTCATTTCCGGCGTTGTATGGGCGTGGAGTAGATCTGTCGATGTATTTTAACTATCAACCCCGTTCGAACTTATCCTTGGGTGGGACATTGAGTCGGACGGGGCTGAGGGTTCAATTGCAGTGGGACATTATGCCTTCTTGATTTTCAGCTTCATGCCCGGATAGATCTTGGATTGGCTGGTCATGTTGTTCAGTTTCATGATGTTGTTGGCGCTGACTCCGGGGAATTTCTTGGCGATATCCCATAAGTTGTCCCCTTTCTTAACCGTATAGATAACATAGCCATCCGCTACCGTCGTTTTTACATTTCCGCTGGACGAGTCTGATGAAGAACTGGTCGGACCGCCGTTGCGGTAGATGACGAGTTTTTGTCCGACGCGAATGTTGTTTGCGCGGACATTGTTCCATCGTTGCAAATCGCTTACGCGAACGCCGTATTTCAAGGCAATGTGGCTCAAGGTCTCATTTTTCTTGACGGTGTGTACAACACGCGTTGCTGAGGTAGATCCGGTTTCTTTAATCAGTTTAATGGCTGCAGGGTTGAAGTAAACCGAGTCTTTGTACGTGTAGATCTCATTTTCATGTTCTACGAATGCGGCTGTATAATTGTACGGGATGCGTAGGATGTATTCCTTTTCTGCACCAGGAATGATGTCGTGCAGGTACTGGGGGTTGAAGTTACGCAGTTCTTCTTTGGACATGCCGGTGAATTGGGTAACTTGATCGAAGTGCAACATTTTGTTGATGTGGAGTGTGTCCATGTGGGGCGGCATCGGAATGGACTTCGGGGTAATGTTGTGTTCCTGATAGTATTCCAACAAGTACAAGGCTGCGATGAACGAAGGAATGTAGCCCCGGGTTTCGCGCGGCAAGTAGGGGTAGATGGTCCAGACATCCTTGGAACCACCGCTGCGGCGGATGGCTTTGCTGACATTGCCGGCTCCACAGTTGTAGGAAGCGATGGCCAACATCCAGTCTCCGAAAATTTCGTACGAGTCCTTCAAGTAGCGAGCAGCCGCATCGGCAGCTTTGATCGGGTCAAACCGTTCGTCCACGAATGAGTTGATGGTCAGGTTGTATCGCAATGCAGTCGAATACATAAACTGCCACATACCTTTGGCTCTTGCCCGAGAAACAGCCTTGGTGTTCAAGGCGGATTCGATGATAGCCATGGCGGCCAGTTCAATGGGCATTTCGTAGGCGTCAAAAATCTCCTCGAATTGGGGCATGTAGTGCGGTGCCAGACCAAGAACGACTTCAGCGGTGTTGGGAATCCGTTCTGTATAGTAAATCAACATGTTGCGAACCACGTTGTTATAAGGGACTGCGATGAACGAGTTCATACGGTACAAACGCTCTACAAAGACAGAGTCCGGAATATTGGAGGTAAGGTGTGCGGTATCCAGGTCCAGTCCGGTCTTGTTTTCCAGCGAGAGATTTTTTTGTTCGTACCAGGCAGCCAGCAGCGAATCCATATCAGCGGGTTGCTTGACAACAAGTTCTTCGTCGTCGGTCAAGTCGAAACTGCCCGGATTGATGTCAGATGCATTGATCAAGGAATCCGCAGCTTCCATCATGTAAAGTTCGGAATTGGAAATCGCCAGTTGGTTGTACAGAGAATCCGTCAATCGAAGCAATGAGTCGATTTGACGTCTCATTTTTGTTTTCTTCGGGGTGAAAAATTCGACAAACTTACACGGCTTTTTCGGGGTGGTTTCTTCACTTTGTGCCGAGATGGAGGTGATTCCGATGCATGCAAATGTGCATAGAGATAGGATAAGTTGCTGGTATATTTTCATTCAATTAGGAATTTGTGTCGTTAGAAAGTAAGACGGACTTGAACCCCCAGGTTGCTGTTGTACGGAGTAATGGCTTGTACGGAGGCATATTCGTTGGGGTTGGAGATGGTAATGGGGTCAATGACCGATGGTGCGACTTGAACGCTCAAATCGTCCGTTACATCAAAATCATGCATCATTGCAAATACATTGGCATCAATGATTTGCAGCACATAAATCAGTACGGTTGAGAGGATGGAATAGTCGCGGTAACGGCGGAAGGAGTTCCGGTAGTGTTTGAGGTTTTCTACCGATTCATATCCGTTATAGCCACCTCCCTCGGTAGTGGCCTGGTTGTACAGTTTCCGGTATCGGGTGTATAATTTGCCGTTATAGCTCCAAGCGTAGCCGGCAATTACAAAGCCCGAGTAGAAGATAGGGATCTTCCAATAGTCTCCGTTGTAGGCTTGTCCCAAGCCCGGGAGTAGCGCGGAATACAAGGCGGCACGGGCAGGGCTCGGGTACTCGGCTCCCTCGTAGGAAATCACTCCGTCCAGCAGCGAGCCCCAATACAACAGGGCCGCCCCGGCGATGAATGCATTGCGGGCCATCAGGTCGTCCTGGTTTCCGCTTTGCTGATAATTCTGGTTGTAATGGTAACCACCATACACCAATCCCCCAAGACCGGCATAGAGAACGGGCAGTTTCCAATAGTCTTTGTTATAGATTTGGGCGGTACCCGGCAGTAATATAGATCCGAAAAACAGGTGGTTGATGGCAATTGTATCCTTATGGCCAAGTCCTCGAAAATAACTGCGCAACGAAAATTGAGGAGTGGTCGGCGTGTAGGTGCTGTTCTCCGAATTTTGGTTGTTGGAGTTGTTGTCCCAAGTTTGTCCGTTTTGGTTCAGATCCCGGAATTGGGCTTTAAGCGGCTGGGTGGCAAGCCCTAAAAATAGGCAGCAGAGAAAAATCAGTAAACGACGCACGATCTATTCAACAGGATTAGCGTCGTTCAGCGCACGGAGAAAAGCATGAAGCTCTTCATCGTTGGAGAAGGAAATGGTGATTTTTCCTTTTCCTTGTTCGTTGCGCTTGATGGCGACAGGGGTTTTAAAATATTGTCCGATACGTTGAGACAACTCCTGACAATGGTTCGGGAGTTGGGGGGCTTCCGGTTTGGAGACGGTATCCACATTCTGTTCATCCATTTTTCGGATGCGGGTTTCCAATTGCCGGACCGAAAGGTCTTGTTGCAAGACTTGGTCGCAGAGCTGGAGTTGTTGCTTCGGGTCGTTCAATCCGAGCAGTACTTTGGCATGGCCCATCGAGACCTTTTCCTTACGGATGGCCCATTGGATTTCTGCGGGTAACTTCAGCAGACGCAGGTAGTTGGTAACAGTAGAACGTTTCTTTCCGACACGTTCCGAAAGTGCTTCTTGGGTGAGTTGGCATTCCTCCAGCAAGCGTTGGAAGCTGATAGCAATCTCGATGGCATCTAGGTTTTCGCGTTGGATGTTTTCCACGATTGCCATTTCCAGCATACCTTGGTCGTCGGCTTTTCGGATGTAGGCCGGTATGTGGGTGAGTCCTGCCAGTTGGCAAGCGCGAAAACGTCGCTCACCGCTGATGATTTGAAATTTGAGACCTACTTCGCGGACCGTGATGGGTTGGATCAAACCCAGCAGTTGAATGGATTCGGCCAATTCTTGCAAGGCTTCTTGATCAAACGTCGTTCGGGGTTGGAACGGGTTGGTCACAATTCGTTCAATCGGGATTTCCTGAATTCTGACTTCTGCAGCACGGGGCTGTTCGGGATCCGGCTGATAGGAGGGAACCACGGTGCCACCACCATTCCGGTTGATTTCATTGATGTCTGAAATCAAGGCGCCCAAGCCTTTTCCTAATACCGATTTTTTACTCATGGGTCACTTGTTTTTCAGGTTCTACGGTGGCTACAGAGTTCTTTTTGATTACTTCCCGAGCAAGGTTCAAGTAATTGTTCGTGCCGGTTGACAATGCATCGTACAAGATGACAGGCTTTCCGTGAGAGGGGGCTTCACTGAGTCGGACATTGCGTTGGATGATGGTGTTGAACACCAGCTCACCAAAGTGTTGGCGAACTTCTTCTGCAACTTGGTTGTCCAAGCGTCGGCGGCCGTCAAACATGGTAAAGAGGAAGCCTTCGATTTGCAAACTCGGATTGAGTTTGTTTTGTACCAGACGGATGGTGTTGAGCAATTTGCCCAGACCTTCCAACGAGAAGAATTCGCATTGTACCGGAATGATGACCGAGTTGGCAGCCGTCAGGGCATTGATGGTAATCAACCCCAATGAGGGAGAGCAGTCAATGATGACATAGTCGTATTGGTCGACCACTTCGGACAGCGCCTTTTTCAAGGCAGACTCACGATGTTCAATGTTGAGCATCTCGATTTCCGCTCCTACTAGGTTGATGTGAGAAGGAACGATTTTCAAGTCCTTGATCTCGGTGTCCAGAATCACTTCGCTGAACAACCGTTGGCCAATCAGGGCTTCGTACAGGGTAAGCGCCGACGTGGAGTCCGGATCGAAGTCCATGCCGGAGGTGGTGTTCGCTTGCGGGTCTGCATCGATCAGCAGCGTCTTTTTCTCCATTACAGCCAAGGAGGCAGCCAGATTGATGGCGGTTGTGGTCTTTCCGACACCGCCCTTTTGGTTCGCGATAGCAATTACTTTTCCCATACGAGTCTTCTCTATGCAATATCCTGCAAAAATAGAAATTCTTTTTTTCTTTCGGGAGATTTTGGAAACAGTTTCTTAGATTTGCGCACCTTTTTATGAACAATGGAACCTGTGAGTACAACTGAACAAGAAAAATGGTTGATGATTGTCAATCCGAAGGCGCAAAGTGGGGCTTTGGAGACGCAATGGCCTGCGATTGCAGAGCAAATGTCGTTGCGGAACTTTGCGTGTGATGTTGTGACTACCCGGTATCGTTTTCATGCTGTTGAACTGGTCTTTTCCGCTGTGCGTCAGGGTTATCGTCGTTTTATTGCCGTAGGGGGAGATGGGACGATCAGCGAGGTGGTAAACGGAATGTTCATGCAGCGGGAGGTGTCGGTGGATTCGTTGACCTTGGGAGTAATTCCGGCTGGGTCGGGGAACGATTGGAGCCGGATGTTTGGTCTGTCAAAGGATTTCTCGACGCTGTTCCAAGCCTTCGAGGATGGCCATACGATTTGGCAGGATGTGGGGGTGGTGCAGGTGCAGGAGTGTGGCGTTCAAAAGAAGGTTTATGTAGTTAACGGTGTGGGCATTGGCTTGGATGCCGAGATTGCTCATCGTTGCAACCAATTAAAAGCCAAAGGTAGAAAAGGACATTTTATCTATCTGTGGGCGGGCTTGTTGTCATTGTTTGGCCGTCGCACCCGACAAGCCTCTGTGTGGGTGGATGATCAGTTGTTTTTTCAAGGGTCGATTTTGTCGTTGGCCATGGGCATTGGTCGCTACACGGGTGGGGGGATGTTGCAGACCCCTGAGGCACTACCTGATGATGGACTTTTGGATGTGACTCTAATTAAAAAAGCCTCGGTTTTACGGATTTTGAAGGAATTTCCCAAGCTTTATTCCGGAGCGATTTACCAGATTAAAGATAAAGTTCGTTGGGTCCGCGGTACGACGGTACGGGTGGAGTGTCTGCCGAGCTCTCGTGTGGAGGCGGATGGTGAGTTGATTGGCTATACGCAGTTGGAATTCAGTTTGCTACCCAGCGCATTGCGCATTTGTGTGCCGCTTACAGAGGATCGACATCTATAATAAACGAAGTGTTAGGGACTTGCTGTAAGCGGGACAGCAGTTGTTGTTTTGTTTTTTCCTGATCCCGGTTCCGGTTGATTTTAATGTGGTATTGGACCAGGTATTCTCCTTGAATCCGGTCAACGGGAGGAGTGGTGGGTCCTGAAAACTGCAGGCCTTGAATGGATGACAAGGTTTGGGAGATGGCCTGTGCCTGTCGGTTCAGCTGTTCCGTATTGGTGTGTTTTAAGGTGAGGAGAATCATCCGGACATAAGGAGGAAATCCGAAGATTTTCCGTTCGGCCAAAAGGGTGGAGGCTTCCTGTTCCAGTTTTTCGGGTTGTGTGGTTTGTATGATCATCTCTCCTGGGAGGTCTCTTCGGCCCGCTCGTCCGCGTAATTGGCTGAGTAACTGGATGGATCGTTCGTCGGCGCGGAAGTCAAACAACGAGGTCATGGCTTCGGCCTGGATGATGGCTGTCAAGGTGAGTGCAGGAAAGTCAAATCCCTTGGCAATCATCTGGGTACCTATCAGGATGTCAATTTCTTTATTTTCATACTGTTGCAGGATGGATTGTTCGTCTGCTTTGTTTTGCGTAGTCTCTGCATCAAAGCGGGCAATGCGGGCGTGAGGGAGGAGTTCCTTGAGCTCTTCTTCCAGTCGTTCGGTGCCATTTCCCAGCATTTGAAGGGTACCGGATGGACAAACAGGACAGTGGTTTTGGGCTGGGATGGTGTATCCGCAATAATGGCAGGACAGGGAGTGAGCTGCTTTGTGAAAGCTCAAGCTGATGTTGCAGTGGGGGCATTTGGGGACATAGCCGCAGTCGGGACATTCAATCCAGGTGGCATAGGCCCGGCGTGAGCGGAAAATCAAGCATTGTTCGCCTCGTTGCAGCCGATCTTGGATCGCTTTGAGGAGTTTGAAGGAGAAGGCTCCTTTGACGGCCCGTTTGCGACGTTCTTTTCGCATATCCACTACGTGAATCGGGCAGTCTTCTCCGCCAAAATGCCGTTGTGTCAATCGGACTTCCTGATAGCGGTTGGCCAATACATTGTACTGACTTTCAAATGATGGGGTGGCAGAGCCCAAGATGACCGGACATTGGTGGATGTTGGCCAAGAATAGGGCTGCATCCCGGCCGTTGTAACGGGGTGCCGGTTCCTTTTGTTTATAGGACGTATCGTGTTCTTCGTCCACAATGACCAACCCAAGATTATTGAAGGGTAGGAATAGTGCCGAACGTAGTCCTAGCGTGACAAAAGCTTGGTGTTGCTCAGCCAAGGTCTCGTAGATCATCCGACGTCGGGCAGCTGTCTGTTTGGAGTGATAGACCAGAAGTTGATCTCCAAATGTACGCTCCAGCCGATGTTCCAACTGGCGGCTTAAGGCGATTTCTGGAACCAGGTAGAGGACATTCTTGCCTTGTCGAAGCGCCTCTGCTGCTAGATGAATGTAAATCTCGGTTTTTCCGGAGCCAGTGACTCCGTTGAGCAGGACGGTCTTTCCTTTGGAATGCGCTGCTTGAATTTGAAGCTTGGCTGCTTCCTGGGCGTCGCTTAGTTGTGGTAGGGAAAGGGCTCCTTCAGTATGGTGGATGGTAGATGATTTCTTTCTCTTTAGGGCTTTGACTGTGGATGGTACTGCGGCTCGGAATACTTCGCCAGGAGTGCAAAGGTAATAATTGGCAATCCGGTCCAGAAATTCCAGGTGCTTGGGAGTCATGGGAGGAAAGGGAGTGAGTTCCCGCAATGGTTTGATCTTTTCAAGGATGGAGTAGTTGGGGGTTGATGTGACTTCCCGGACAACACCTGTATGGGACTTACCTGCAAGATTGACCCGGACCAGGCTGCCCGGAACAACTTGTCCCAACAACTGGTTGGGGATGGCATACGTGATGCTATCCTTGAACTTGATCGGGAGCAAGACTTCGGCGAATTGCGCCTGTTCTTGGAAGAGATTACTCATTTTGGGGCCTGTTTGGGTCAATTTTTTGCGAAGTTACGCATTTTTTGCAGAAATATTTTGCAGATTCAGAAAATCCCATTACATTTGCACTCCCAAAACGATGGTGCCATAGCTCAGTTGGTAGAGCAAAGGACTGAAAATCCTTGTGTCCCCGGTTCGATTCCTGGTGGCACCACTTGAAGAAAATAACAAATTAGTCAAAACGCTGTATTTCAACGAAATACGGCGTTTTTATTTTTGTGTCATGTACCCATTCGGGGTGTTTCGGGGAAGCTGAGCGTGTGCAAATCAGGAACAATTTTGGAATCTTAAAAAATGCCCCTGAATTAGCGTCTAATTAACCAATTGTCAATGTTTTACACTACTCTTTATTTGGTCACGAATTGCACCATTTTTTAACATTTACAAAAGGTAGATTCTATAAATTAGGTCGTGACGATTTGGGAGATTATTACGAGATTGTTTTTTGTTTCTTGTGAGGGCGCAATGCCATTTGTATTGTAACCGAACAAAAACAGAAAAGAAACCGTAATAAGCCCCAAAACGACCGAAACAGAGTCTGCCGGAAAATAATTACC
>JAFYSH010000005.1 GCA_017546605.1 Bacteroidales bacterium
TACGTCAATCGGGAATAAGGAACTCGAGGTGTCGAATTATCTTTATTCCCGACTGATGCGGTAGCATGCGCTAAATTATAGCTACTAAAACTATCTAAAAAAGTTAAGAAATCTCTTGGAAAAGTCTTAGAATACCCGCTATACGTGTCCGCGGGTGGACACGCCTCCGCAATCACTACTATCCACCCTCTTGGAATACGGACATAAAAATATAGCTATTCTTTTGACAATCAAAGGAATAGCTATTGTGTATATTCTTACTCCTCTTTCTTTTCTTCCGGTTTGTCTTTTCCGGTGTAGAGGTAGCGTTTGATTTTTTTGGTGGCTGTCTTCTCAAATTCATCTTTATGTTCGTGGATAAAGCTGATGCGGGAGAACTTGCTCACCTTTTCATTGACGTATTGCAAGAGTTCCGATTTGAGTTGCTCAATTTTCTCTTTGGCTTCTTTGCTGGTGGCTTCGATGGATTCATGAGTCTCTTCCAACCATGCGTTGAGCTTTTCTTTGTTGAAGTGCACCAAAGCTTCCAATCGGCCTTTGTTTTCTTTGACAATGGATTCTTCCACCAAGTCGTGGCTGTTGATGACTGATTCGATTTCTTCCGGGTAAATGTTTTCGCCACTGGGACCCAGAATCATGTTGCCAACACGGCCTCGGATGTACAAATAGCCATCTTTGTCGAAAGCTCCCAGGTCCTTGGTGCGGAACCATCCGTCGGGCGTAAAGGCTTCTTCGGTGGCTTCCGGATTTTTGTAGTAACCCATCATCACGTTGTCACCGCGGCAAACGATTTCTCCTTCCCCACTGGCGGTTTGGTTGATGAGTTTTACATCGGTTCCATAGACTGCCGGACCAGTTGATTTCCAACGGACATTTTCAGGAGCAGCACCGGCAACTAGGGGTGATGTCTCAGTCAGGCCGTAGCCGATGGCATAGGGAAACTTGGCCTCGTACAGGAATTTTTCCACTTCACTATCCAGCTTCGCTCCACCGATTCCAAAGAAACGGATTCTTCCACCGAATTTTTCCATCAGCTTTTTGCCGGCTACGCGGTTGAGCAATTTGCGGAAAGGCGGTATGCTGTACAAGGTGCGCATCAGCCAGCTCTTTTGGAAGGTGGGAAGTATGGCTGAACGATAAATCTTTTCTATGATCAAAGGCACAGAGAGCATGGTGGTCGGGCGTACGGTCTGGAAGGCTTTCATCAAGACCGTGGGGGTAGGTGCCTTTTCCAAGAAATAGACACAGCTACCGGACATCATCGGCAACAACATACTCAAACTGCACTCCAAGGTATGGGAGAGGGGAAGGATGGACAACCACACATCCCATTCATAGCCCGGTCGAAGAATTTGAGCGGCACGCAAAGTGGTGCATAAGTTTTTGTGACTCAACATAACACCCTTTGAGCGGCCAGTTGTTCCGGAGGTGTAGATGATCGTTGCCAGATCTTCTGGTTGGATGTGGTGTTCTTCAATCAACGGCAGTGGCTCTGCAACCGGTTCAGGATGTTTGGTTAGGGTCATTTCATCCAAGGAAACAATCAACTCCAGCCGGTCACGTGCTTTCTCTTTAATACGCGGATAAATCCGATCAGAAACAAAGAGGGCCTTTGCCTCAGAGTGTTTCAATATGTGTTTCAATTCGCTTTCGGAAAAGTCCGGGAGCATCGGGACAACTATAAAGCCATAGCCGACGCAGGCAAAATAGGCAGCCACCCAGTTGGGGGAGTTTTGGCCAACGAGTCCGACACGGTCGCCAGGTTGGATGCCATAGCTGGCCAGCATCTTGGCGGTTTCTTCCACTTTCTTGCCCAAGTCCTGGTAGGTGTATCCATCTCCGCCCACATTAAAGAAAGCTTTGTTTTGCCAGAATGTTTGGGTTGCGTGATCTAATAGCGCACGCAGATTTCTCAATCTTTCAGGTATAGTTTTCATATCGTTATTCTAAGTCTTTTCCAGTACTGAATTTTTCGGGGTACTTTCCGACCACTCCTTTGTCTTTGTACCATTGGCGGGCTCGTTTCAAGTCAGCCTCGGGGTTGTCGGTCAGTTCCAGTTTGGGGCCAATGCCCACCGTTTTGGTGCCCCAGTCAAAATAAGCCAGGTACACCGGCACATGAACGGTTTTTGCAATGAGGTGGAAGCCAGTTTTCCACTTGTCCGTGCGTGCGCGTGTTCCTTCTGGAGCGATGGCCAATTGCAATTTGGGATTATCTTGGAACGCTTTGATAATCTGACGTACAAAGACAGCCCGGTTTTTTTGAGTCACCGGAATGCCACCCATGGCTTTCAGAATCCAGCCTAGAGGAGGGAAGAAGAAAGTACTCTTGACCATGCAGTAAGCCTTTCCGTCCAAAGCTCCATAGAACAGGTAGGATACTACAAAGTCCCAAATGGTGGTATGGGGGGCTCCTAAAAAAATACATTGGGGATCGGTGATGGCCTGACCTTCAGTCTTCCAGCCCATCATCCGTAACAAGCCCTTGCAGATTTTTGATTTACAGCTCATAAGTTTCCATTATTAAGCGTTTCCTTCCATGGTTTCGGAACGCAGGTTTTCGCGGATAAAACTTTGACGGTCCATCGTATTTTTACCCATATAAAATTCCAGCAATTCAGGGATGGAGTCTTCTTGGCTCAAGTGTACTTTGTCCAGTCTCATCTTGTCTCCAATAAAATGCCGGAATTCGTCCGGAGAGATTTCTCCCAGACCTTTAAAGCGAGTGATCTCCGGTTTGTTGCCCAATTTGGCAATCGCTTTCTCTTTTTCCTCCTCGCTGTAGCAGTACAAGGTTTCTTTGTTGTTTCGTACACGGAACAGCGGTGTCTGTAAAATATAGACGTGGTTTCTTCGGATCAGTTCCGGGTAGAACTTCAAGAAGAAAGTCAAAACGAGCAAACGAATGTGCATACCATCCACGTCGGCATCGGTAGCAATCACGACTTTGCTGTAGCGCAAGTTTTCCAAATCCTCGTCGATGTTCAACGCGGATTTGAGTAGTAGCAATTCTTCGTTGGCGTAAATTTCCCGGTTGCTTTTCTGGTAGCAGTTCAAGGTTTTACCACGCAGGCTGAATACGGCTTGAGTATTGGGATTCCGGCTCTTGGTGATGGAACCACTTGCAGAGTCCCCTTCCGTGATGAAAAGGGTGGAGTTGATGGATTCCGCGTGTTTGTCGGTAAAGTGAATGCGGCAGTCCCGCAACTTGCGGTTGTGGAGACTGGCCTTTTTGACCTTTTCCCGCGTTACTTTCTGCAGGTTGGAGATGGCTTTCCGCTCTTTTTCAGATTCTTGAATCTTTTTCTGAATGATGTCAGCTACCGCTAGGTTCTTGTATAAGTAATCATCCAGCTTTTCTTTGAGGAAGTCTCCGATAAATGCGCGGATGGTGGGGCCATTCTCGCGAGTAGTACTCGAACCCAACTTAGTTTTGGTCTGGTTGGTAAAGATGGGAGAGTCGATGCGGATGCTGACAGCACCTACCAACGATTGTCGGATGTCCACCGGCTCGTAATCTTTTTTGAGAAATTCCTTCAGGGTTTTGGTCACTGCTTCTTTGAAGACCGACAGGTGGGTGCCGCCATCTCGGGTATTTTGTCCATTGACAAACGAGGCGATGTTTTCTCCAGTTCCCGATCCGTGTGTGATGACAATTTCAATGTCTTTGCCCAGCAGGTGGATGGGCTCGTACCGGGGCTCGGTGTCCATACTGTCTTGAATCAAATCGAGCAAACCATTTTTGGATCGGAATTCTTGCTCATTGAAGCGGAGGGTCAGTCCCGTGTTGAGGTAGGAGTAATTCCGCATCATCTCATCAATGAACTCCTGGTTGTAACGATATTCCGGGAAGATGGTATCATCGGCAATCCATCTTACCAAGGTGCCGTTTTTCTCGTTGGTGGAATCATAGGCTTCTTCTTGCAGTTCTCCTTTGCTGAAGCGGGCCCAGCGGGTTTTACCGTCCCGGAACGACTGAATGTAAAATTCAGACGAGGTTGCATTGACCGCCTTCAAGCCAACGCCATTCAGACCAACACTGTTTTTAAAAACACGGTCTTCTTCATCGCTGTTGAACTTGCCCCCGGTATTCATGGTGTTGGCGGCTTGTACCAGCACTTCCAACGGAATGCCGCGGCCGTAGTCACGGACCGTGAGCTCGCGCTCGTTGAGTTGTATGTCAATGAGTTTTCCAGTTCCGTTAGCAAATTCATCTACGGAGTTGTCCACGACCTCTTTTAGCAAGACATAGATCCCTGAGTCGGGAGCAGATCCATCACCGGTGTTGCCGATGTACATGCCGGGACGTTGACGGATGTGTTCGTTCCATTTGAGGGTCTTGAAGGAGTCTTTTGTGTAATCTGCCATATTCGTTCTAAGATACCTAGATCTATAATCCTGCAAAATTACATAATTTTTGGGGATGTACCAAGACGGGTCTGTCGTATGCATAGAAATGCTTTGGAAATCGATGGATTCTTGCAGGAAATCGTTATCTTTGCTAAAATTTACTGGATAATAACCAAATTAATACAAAATCATGAACACTACCAGAAAACAAAGTGCAGCACTGCCGATCGCTATGATGTTTGCGCTTTTCTTTATGATTTCCTTTGTAACAGGTTTGCAAAATCCGATGGGAGTCATTGTTAAAAATCAATTTGCAGTCAGCAACTTGATGAGTCAATTGGGTAACTTGGCCAACTTCATTGCTTATGCCGTTATTGGGATACCGGCTGGCTTGATCCTTAAAAAACGGGGTTATAAATTTACCGCATTGAGCGCATGTGTCGTTGGGTTTGTGGGTGTGGGTATCAGTGCACTTTCAGGATACATCTACAACCCGGAAGTTCAAAATGTAGCCCTCACCTTTGCTGTGTATTTGTTGGGAACTTTCATCGCCGGCTTGTCCATGTGTATGTTGAACACGGTGGTGAATCCGATGTTGAATACCCTTGCTGGAGGTGGAAACAAAGGTAACCAATTGATCCAATTGGGTGGTTCATTGAACTCCATTGGTGCGACCATCGTTCCCATTTTTGTGGGTGCTTTGATGGGAAATGCTGCAACAGCTCAATTGTCGGATGCAAGACCGGCTTTGTGGATTGCGATGACCATTTTTGCGTTGGTATTCTTTGTGCTTTATTTTGTACAAATTCCGGAGCCGCACATTGAAAAAGAACAAGTGGTGAAAGTAAAAGATACGCATAGTCCGTTCTCATTCCGTCACTTTGTATTGGGAGCCGTTGCAATCTTTATTTATGTGGGTGTTGAAGTGGGGATTCCGAATATTGGTAACCTCTTGATGACCAATGATCTGAAAATGGATGCGGCAACTGCGGGTACCATTGTGGGTACATATTGGTTCTTGATGATGGTGGGTCGTCTGATTGGTGCAGTGGTGGGTGCGAAGGTATCTAGCCGTGCGATGTTGACCACCGTATCTTTGTTGGGTATCCTGTTTGTTGTATTGGGTATCTTCATGCCTTTGGAAATGACTGTTAAGATGCCGGTTTTCCAATCGGATCTTTCCTTCGCAGTTGTTAATGTTCCGGCTACCATTATGTTCTTCATCCTTTGTGGTTTGTGTACCTCTGTAATGTGGGGAGGTATCTTCAACCTGGCGGTAGAAGGCTTGGGTAAATACACCCCGGCTGCATCTGGTATCTTTATGGTGATGGTATGCGGTGGCGGCGTTTTGCCTTTGATTCAAGGAGCGATTGCAGATGCTACTTCATACATCGCAAGCTACTGGCTGATCGTTGCGGGTATGGCCTTCATGTTGTTCTATGCCTTGGTGGGGTCCAAGAATGTGAACAAAGACATCAACGTAGAATAAATTGTTAAACATCGGATATAAAATGGATACTATGGAAAAACGCGTAGTCGGTATCGATATCGGAGGACAATCCACCAAATTGGGTATTGTAGATGCTCGTGGAAACATTCTTTGCCAAAGTGTCATTTCTTCTTTGCAATCCAACTTGGATGATTTCTTGGCAGACCTGACCAATGCTTTGACGGATCTGATTCAACAAGCTGGTGGAAAAGAAGTGATCAAAGGTATCGGAGTCGGTGCCCCGAATGGCAACTATTATAAGGGTTCCATCGAATTTGCCCCCAACCTCAAATGGGGTTATGATGATAATGGTAAACCTATGATTATAGCCTTGGGTAAACTTCTTTCGGATCGGATTGGTGTTCCGGTGTCGGTTACCAATGATGCCAATGCTGCAGCTGTGGGAGAAATGACCTATGGCGTGGCTCGGGGAATGAAGAACTTCATTATGATAACCTTGGGTACAGGTGTTGGTAGTGGGATCGTGATCAATGGTCAGGTTTTGTATGGAAGCGACGGTTTTGCAGGAGAGTTGGGTCATACCATTGCCGTACGGGGTGGACGACCTTGTAACTGCGGTCGTGCCGGCTGTCTGGAAACTTACACATCGGCGATTGGTGTTGCTCGTACCGCTCGTGAATTCTTGTCCAATCAAGACACACCGTCTTTGTTGCGCGCATTGGATCCTGAACGCATCAGCTCCAAGGATATTTATGAGGCGGCAGAAAAGGGCGACCAACTTGCTATCGATATTTTTGAGTACACGGGCAAGATTTTGGGACAATCGTTGGCAGACTTTGTGGCTTTCAGTGCTCCCGAAGCAATTGTTTTGTTCGGAGGTCTTACCAAGGCCCGTAAGTACATAGAGGAGCCGATTGCTCGTCATATGAATGACAACCTCTTGAATATCTGGAAGAATAAGATTCGTCTGGAATATTCCCAACTCAAAGATTCGGATGCAGCAATTCTGGGTGCTTCTGCATTGGCTTGGGAACTTTAGAAAAAAATATTTGGAGGTTCAGAAAAAATACTTACCTTTGCGGTCCGATTCGGGATGTGGCGCAGTTGGCTAGCGCACTACGTTAGGGACGTAGGGGTCGGGTGTTCGAGTCACCTCATCCCGACAAAAGAATCGGCGGGATGTAGCACAGTTGGCTAGCGCGCCACGTTCGGGACGTGGAGGTCGGGTGTTCGAGTCACCTCATCCCGACAAAGTTTAAAGAGAGCGATCGAAACCGGTTGCTCTCTTTGTTTTTTTACATACGTTAAGTTTAAGGATGCAATCCAGTCTATGAAAAAAATCATTTTCCTTTGTCATGGTAATATCTGTCGAAGTCCAATGGCGGAATATGTGATGAAAGATCTGTTGCAAAAAGCGGGTCTGTCGGATCGCTATTTTATTACGTCAGGAGCGGTTTCCACGGAGGAGTTAGGCAATCCCATTTATCCCCCGGCACAGCAAAAACTTCGAGAAAAGGGTGTTTCTTTTGCACGCCATCAGGCGCATCAGATCTCTGTCTCGGAATTCAATGATCAGGATTTGGTCATTGTGATGGATCGTTCTAATCTTCGATTGTTGGTCAATCGTGTGTCGAGTGCTTTGGAAGCGCCTATTGGGGCTGATTTGCAATATACCGGTCTGACCACAAAAGTGAACCTGCTAATGTCGTTTGTGGGAGATCCGCGTGATGTGGAAGATCCCTGGTATTCGGGGGACTTTGAAACGACTTATCAAGATGTCCTGGCAGGCTGCTCTGGGTTGCTTCGAATCTTGTCTAAGAATCCGTAATTCTGTATTTGATAAATAAAGAGGGTGACTAAAAAGTGATGTGACCCCCAAAAGTTGGACGGTTTAACATTATTATGAGGCGCTCTTAGATTGGAATAAAGCTCGGTATTGTACCGGGCTTTTTCCATTTAGCCTCAGTTTGATTCTATCATTGTTGTAATAGTGTATA
>JAFYSH010000021.1 GCA_017546605.1 Bacteroidales bacterium
CAATAGATTTTGATTGGGTAGAGTTGTAATGTTTGTTTTGGGGCTATCAGCGATGTTGTCTTGAGTTATTGAGGTTGCATTGAGTGAGCTATATGGGTAATATAAAAGGAGTTGGTCAATGGATAACCAACTCCTTTTATATATTTGACTGTTCCTTGCGCAGATGCTATTTTGCGTAGGCTACAGAACGGGTTTCTCGGATTACGGTAATTTTTACTTGTCCAGGATATACCATTTCGTCTTGGATTTTCTTGGCAATGCTGTTGGACAATACCTCAGCTTCTGCATCGGACACTTGATCTGCACCAACGATCACGCGGAGTTCACGGCCTGCTTGGATTGCATAGGTTTTGGTAACTCCTTGGTGTGACAGGGCGATTTCTTCCATATCTTTCAGGCGCTTGATGTAGGATTCAATCACTTCACGGCGAGCACCCGGTCTTGCTCCAGAAATTGCATCACTTACCAGCACAAGGGGGGCATAGAGTGAATTCATTTCAATTTCTTCGTGGTGTGAACCGATGGCATTGCATACTTCTGCTTTTTCTTTGTATTTCTCAGCCAGTTTCATACCGAGAATAGCGTGCGGCAATTCAGGATCTTCATCGGATACTTTTCCGATATCGTGAAGCAAACCAGCCCGTTTTGCGACTTTGGGATTCAGTCCCAGTTCTGAGGCCATGGTTGCACAGATATTTGCTACTTCGCGGGAGTGTTGCAACAGGTTTTGGCCATAGGAGGAGCGGTATTTCATGCGACCAATCAACTTGATTAATTCACTGTTCATGCCGTGGATGCCCAAGTCAATGCAGGTACGTTTACCGGTTTCCATGATTTCGTCTTCCAATTGTTTTTGTACTTTGGTAACGACTTCTTCAATACGGGCAGGGTGGATGCGGCCGTCCGTTACTAGTTGGTGCAAGGCCAGACGGGCAACCTCTCTTCTTACGGGGTCGAATGCAGATAGAAGAATAGCTTCCGGGGTGTCATCTACAACAATTTCAACGCCTGTAGCAGCTTCCAACGCTCGGATGTTTCGGCCTTCGCGACCGATGATGCGACCTTTGATTTCATCACTATCGATGTGGAAAACGGTCACGGCATTTTCAATGGCAGTTTCCGGGGCAACGCGTTGGATGGTGTTGATGACAATTCTTTTTGCTTCCTTGGAGGCAGTCATGCGTGCTTCGTCCATCACGTCGCTGATGTAAGACATTGCTTGCGATTTCGCTTCTTCTCGCATGCTTTCTACCAATTGTGCTTTCGCTTCTGCAGCAGTGAGTCCCGCAATGTTTTCGATTTGTTCAATGGCTTGCTTTTTCAGCTTTTCGTATTCTTCGTTTTTACGGTTAACCAGATCAAGTTGGTTTTTCAGATTTTCCTTGATGCTTTCTACTTCTTTGTTCTTGCGTTGAACTTCAGAAGATTGTTGGTTGATCTGAATCTCTTTTTGTTTGAGTTTGTTTTCTTGTTGCTGGATTTGAGCATTTTTTTCGTTGATGTATTGTTCGTGCTCACTTTTTAGCTGGAGGAATTTTTCTTTGGCTTGGAAGATTTTTTCCTTCTTGATATTTTCTCCCTCTAGCTCCGCTGCTTTGCGGGCTTCTTCCCGTTTCTTTTTTAACAACGTATTTTGAATGAGTCTGTAACTGCCCAGCGTGACAATTGCAGACAGAATGGCTGTTATGATAATAGTTAACATATTTATAATGGTATTTAGGTTTACTTGTTGCCAGAATTAGGGCAAGAACAAGAGAATCCTATAAAAAAGCCGTCGTGAGCTGTTTGAACAAAAAATCTTAAAGGATAAGATTTGAGTGCTAATGGGACGCAGACTTCCAACGTCTGAGGATTTTCATCCAACAAATCCCCCGAAGGGTCACCTAGGCCTGTCTTTGTCTTGTAGGTTTAACTCGGTAAATGAATTTCGTTGATTTTCGCAAAGAGCGTCACGGCGGCTCTACTATATGCTATCCAGATATGCCTCCAATAGTTTGTCCAATTCCTTGACTTCTTCCAAAAAAAGGCCAGAACGATCGTTCTGTTTGTCTTTTAAGGTTTGTGTCATCAAGTGAAGAAGTATGATGGTTAATGCATCCTGATCGTCTTTAAAACTATATCTTCGTTTATAATCCAATAGCTTCTCATTGATTGTTTTGACCGCCAAACGAATTACTTCTTCATCCGAAGCTTTGATTTGCAACGGAAATGTGTTGTTCGCTATCTGAACTTGAATGGATACTTTTCTTTCTTCCATTGGTCTATTCACTCAAGAGGGCTATGCATTTATCAATCTCGCGAACCAATTTTCCTATTTTCTTTCTCGCCTCATCTACATCTTGCGTCGTCGCTAGGAATGCTTCGGTTAATTGGAGTTTATCTATTCTTGCTGCTAATTCGTCTATTGTGTTTTTTTGGTTGTGTATAATTGTTTTATGTTGTTCAATTTGTTGTTTTAGTTGGGTATTTTCGGCAGATACAGACTCATATTTGGAGATGAGCAATTCGATTCTCATCCGCAAACTTTCAATGATGGGTTGATAACTGTAGTCCATGTGCCAAATACAACTATCTACAAAAGTAGCAAATGTTTTGTGAACTAAAAAATAAATCTCCAATACCCAATCTTTTCCTTTTCAAGGGTATTTTCATCGATTTGAGGATGTTGCTGCAGGTATTGGTCGATTAGAACCCGGATTTCAGGAAGGCGTTCCGAGATTCTTTTTTCTAGGTCATTAGCCGTTAGACCGGTAAGTTGGAACAGGTCTCCGGCACCACTGGCTCGGTAGGAGTTGATGGCTACTGAGTATTGTTTTTGAGGGTCAAAAGCTTGTCCATCTGCTTGTTTCAGGATGCGTACGCGTTTGCCTTTGGGGGCTTTTTTGTCAACTTCGTAGATGAGTCCAGCGACTGAATCGTAATTATAGGCGGGGCCTTGTCGGTTGATCCATGCATCGTAGGATTGTTCCAGGTAAGCTTGCAGTTCCTGACCGGTCATCCATATGCGATAAAGTTGGTTCTCAAATGGATAGATCAGAAAGAGGTCGTTGTGGTTGATCGTGCCAGCTTCAATGATGTTGTGTGTGTTCAAGGGAGCAGCAATGGAGAGTTCGGCTCCGGTCGAGGTCATTTGTACGGTGTGAATGAAATTCATGTAGAAAGAAGGGCCTTGAAGCGCTTGCTCAAAGTACATGGGCTGTTGGATGAATCCCACCGGGCGGGTTGTAAACGATTTGACGGTTTGGAAATCCGAATCAAAGCGTTCGTTGTAAATCGCACTCGAGGGGAGACTGTCCATTTTGACCAGTTCGCCGGATTGGGTTTTGTTTTCAATCTTTCCTTGTTTGCGGGTGTATTGAACTTGTAATTTGGCGACGTGGCCTGCACGGGAACCGCCTTCCAGCAGTTGGATTTGGTTTTCGCCAATGGTTTCGTTGAATTTGCGGTGATCGTGTGCAGCAAAGATTGCATCCACGCCTTGCAGTTGGGTTGCCAGCAAATAGGCAGGATTTTCGTCACCTTCTTCCGGACCACCGATGCCTGCATGTATGGCTAGAATAAAGAGGTCCGGATTTTCTTTTTTCCGGATAGCATCAATCTTTTCTTGCAAACCTTCCTGGATTGGACGGAAGTCGATACCGGACCACAGTGACGGGGTCAACCATTTGTGAATATTGGGATTGGTCATGCCCAAAACAACGATGTCCAATCCTCCTCGGTGGAACGTTGCATATTCTTGGAAATAAGGTTGTCCGCAGGTGTCTAAAGCGTTGGCAGCCAGGTAGGGAAGTTGTAATTCGGATTGGATTCGATCATAGACCGCGTGACCGGTTTCAATGTCATGATTGCCGACAATGGCAGCATCGTATCCCATAAAGTTAAAGATACGACTCATTAGGTGAGCTTGTCCGGAAGTGTCTTTGTAACTGAAGTAATAAGCGGCATTGTCGCCTTGCAATACATCTCCGATATCCAGCAATAGAACGTTGTTTTTACCATGTTCTCTGCGCTGGTCTGAAACGTATTGGTACACCTTGGACAGTGAGGAAGGGTGGGTGCTGGGTTGGACGTAGCTGGAGTCGAAAAATCGGCTGTGCAGGTCGTTGGTGGCTATAATGATGAGTTCGTGGTCTTTGGGAACGTTCCAAAAGAGATAGCCAGCAAGGGCAACCAAACCAATCAGGAGTAGGGTAAATATTTTGCGCATAGTATCTTAATAGTTTAATGTGTCAGAGAAAATGAATCCTGGTCTTTCCAGGCAGGAAATTTTTCGCGATAGCGTTGTAAGGCTGTTAGCGATAATTGGCATTCCAACAATGTCACTTGGTCAAATGTGGGGGCAATGAGGTTGTTCCCCAAGTAATCCATGATGCAGGATCCACCGTTGTAGTGCAAAGTCGGTTCATCGCCAACGCGGTTGCAGAAAATGGCATAGCATTGGTTTTCAATGGCTCGCGCTTTGGTCAGAACTTCGGTAACTTGGATCCGGGAACTGGGCCACGCTGCAACATTGAGCAATAAATCATATTCCAATTGCTGATTGCGCAACCAGACGGGGAACCGCAGATCGTAGCAAGTGGATAGTCGAATATTCCATCCGCGCCAATGTACAATTGTTTTTTGGGAGCCGGCTGTGTAGGTGGCTCCTTCGTCTCCAATGGAGAAAATGTGTTTTTTATCGTAATGAATCCACGAACCGTCAGGTTTGCAGAAATAGAGCCGATTGACATATTGTTCACCGCTTCTAACGGGGATGGATCCTGTTACTGCTCCTTGGATCCTAGCAGCAGTAGCAAGCATCCATGCCAGTGTCGGGCCTGGATCTGGTTCAGCACAAGCGGGATTCATTGAGAAACCGCAGGTGAAGAATTCCGGCAACACCAATAGGTCGGTCTTTAGTCCATCAGTCGCCTGATTGATCGCTTGCCGGCTCTCGCTGGCAGATTCCCACTGCGGAGCAGATTGATACAGGTGAATCGATAGGCGGTTATCCATTTTTGGTGTTGGATTTCTTTTGGTTGATCCGATTGACAATCAGGGCAATTGCTCCATCTCCAGTTACATTGCAAGCGGTTCCGAAGCTGTCCATCGCAATGTAAAGTGCAATCATCAATCCTTGCAAGTTTTCATCAAAGCCTAAGAACATGGCAATGATGCCTAAAGCGGCCATAATGGCTCCGCCAGGGACACCGGGAGCCGCTACCATCGTAATACCCAGCATCAGGATAAATCCGCCGTATGTAGCCAGGTCAACGGGAAGACCGTTCAGCATGGAGATGGCGTAAGCACACGCGGTGATTTTAAGAATGCTTCCAGCCAGGTGGATGGTCGCACAAAGAGGTACGACAAAACCGGCCAAGTCTTCGCTTACTCCATTTTTGATAGCTTGTTTGAGGGTAACCGGTATGGTCGCAGCGGACGACTGGGTTCCCAAGGCTGTCGCATAGGCCGGTAGCATCGTTAGTAGGGCTCGGATCGGATTTTTTCGGGCAATCATGCCAGCAATGCAAAACTGAATGAGCAACAAGGCGATGTGAAGTGCGAAGATGACGACAATGACCTTGATGAAAGTTCCCAGTACGGATGCAATCTGTCCTTCTGCCCCAATTTTAAGGAAAATGCCGAAGATGTAGATCGGAAGAAACGGGATGATGATTTTTTCAATGATCATCAGGGTGATGTCCCGAAACTCGCAGATTGCATTGCGGAGAACCTCACCTTTGATGGCTGCCAGACCCAAGCCCAGGATGAAAGCAATAATTAGGGCTGACATCACATCCATCAGTGGCGGCATAGCTACCGAAAAATAGGGTTGAAGTTGCATGCCGGTTTGTGTCAAGGCACCCGGATCCAAGGAGGTCGTCTGCAACAGATGAGGGTAGGTCAGTCGGCAGGTGAAGTACGAAAGGAAACCGGAAAAGACGGTGGAGCCATAGGCAATCATAGCGGTGATGCCCAACAAGCGACCAGCGCTTTTGCCTAGATCGGCAATGCCCGGAACAATTAATGCCAAAATGATGAGCGGAATGGCAAACGATAGGAAATTGCCAAATATATCATTGATTGTTACAAAGATGCGGGTGATGGCCGTCGGAAAAAAGAATGAACAGCCAATACCTGCAGCGATGGCAATCGTAATTTTAAGTAGCAGAGGGAGTTTTTGAAAACGTATCATAGTGTGTCATAATTATCGTTGAAACGCAGCCGGTGTAACCGATCCGTGTAGGGGGATGAAGAGGGAAACCAATTGTTGCCATCCTCCTTTTTCACGAGTGAAATGGTGAATGCTTCGGATTTTGAGTTGTACCGATTTTGAGATTTTCGGTGCCCAGAACAGTTCCAGTTGATCGTAAACACCTTTTTCAGTACGGTAAAAGGGATTTCCCAAATAGAGGTGATCGGCGTATGCAATCCCGGCTTCGTCCGTAGTTTCGTAGTAGGGAAGCAGATTTTTACCCAGGTACAAGGTGTTGTGAACCCCGAGTGAATGCCATTGGTAGGTGACTTCAATTTGGATTCCGCCCGGATTGAGATAGCCTTTTCCTTGTCTGCGATCGTTTTGGAACGTTTTAAGCCAACCGAAACGAAGATCCAAGTTGTACTCCTCGAAGAACCAACCCGCATGCGGATAGATCCAGATGTTGTCCACAACCCCGCGAACGTAGTCACTGTTTGCATAGTGATGCATCAAGAAAGGGAAGGCGATGTAGAAATTTCCAAATGTTTGGCGTCCATAGGCATAAATTCGGAAGGATTCTCGCGTAGCTTCCCATTTGCAGCCAGTCCAATCGGTAATGAATTCAATTTTTCCATTGGGATGATAGTTCCAGTTGAGACGAAGCCCTTCTATGGCTGTGTCAAAAAATTGAAGTTCGTCGAAGAAGGCATTGGGGTAGTCCCCGGTTTGTTTATTGCGGGGAAAGATACCGGCTTGTGTTTGGAAATCTTCGTTTTCAAACTGATAGTAAAGCAGCCAGGCGGATTCAATGGCCGGTTCCGGTTTGCCGAATCGTTTCAGTAGGTCTGCTCCTATCATCAGACTGTGTCCTTGTTGCCAGCTCCAACCAAGGCGAGGAGCTGCCGTAATGCCAAAATAGGTATCGGAGGGGGCCAATCGGGTGTTTGCATATTCACGGTTGTCAAATCGGAAGGCAAAATCCAATTCCCCGATGAGGGACTGGGCCTGCAAAATAATCGGACAGAGTATTCCTAAAAGGATGAGGAGAAATCGCTGCATGGTGTTAGCGGATTCGATTACGATGGAGTTGTTTCAAATGTTCAAATTCTAGGTCGAATTTGATTTTGTCAATGATGGTAGTCACTACCTTGTGCATTTCACTTCCTTCAGAGTAGTCCGCAGCACAGGCAAAGTTGACCCGGTTTTCTTTGATGAGCCGTTCAGCAGTTGCCTTGGATTGCTGACGATTTTTGCCAGTCGGCTTATAAACTGCAATGGAGTTGCCGCCGAACTGTTTCACCAAACGCATGCAAGGAATATCGGTGGATCCATCTCCAAAATAAATCATTTGGGAAAAAGGAACCGGCCGATCTTGTTCTGGCAGGTACTCATTGACTAGTTTGTTGTCCCGAATGCTGCTCACACCTTTGTTAATCTTGAAAAGAAATTGGGTTTTGGCTGTGTAGTCGATGGCAACAGCGGGCCATACTGCGACTCCGTTGACATCGTACAGGAAGGAGCAAGCATAAATATTTTTGAATTCTTTGGCAATTGGAGTGCCTTCGATCATTTCAATCAATCCCGAAGAGTTGATGTAGTGTTCGATATTGATGTTCCGTTCTTTGCCATAACGATTGATAAGGTCAAACCATTCACGAACGCCTTTGTAGAGCTCAATTTGGGAACCGAACTCACGGAAGGAGTCGCGCTTGAGTTTTACGTCAGCAGCACGGGCTTCGTCAATCATCAACTTCATATAGCATAAGATTTCACTGGCATCCTGGCCTCGTGATATGTCTGCGCTTTTTTTCCAGAATTCTTCAGGTGTCTTGCCGATGGCTTGAATAAATCCGAATTCTTGCATGTTTCCGGGCGAAAGGGTGCCGTCAAAATCATAAATCAGAGCGACGGTCGGATATTTTCGGGAATTTGCCATGTTGTATCTTTATTAGATAGCAAAGATACGAAAAAGATGGTAAATCGGTTGGTCTTAGCGAATTTTGGAGCGGGTAGGAACGACAAAAGCAACGACTATCATTCCGATACCTCCGGCTATGCCTACGATCCATTTTCCGATGGGGGAGGAGAGGAAGTAGGTGATGGAGAGGGTGACCATGATGCACATGAGCAGGATGGCCCAAATTTTTGTCCGGACAGATAGCCCTTTGTTCTTTTCATAGTCTCGGATGTACTGGCCCAGAAACGAGTCGTTCAGTTTCCGGTGCAGCTGTTCGGAGCTTTGGTAGAAAAGCCAGGAACTTAGGAGGATGAACGGGGTAGTAGGTAGTCCTGGAATGAAGATGCCTAGTAGGCCGAGAATGGTGCTCAGACAGCCCAAAACAATGAGGACAGGGCGCCAGGGAGATGATTTATAAGGAGAAGGATGCATGTGCTTTGGCAAAAACGGTGATGGGGGTTTGGTGGGTAGGATGAAGGAAACTGATGCGACTTGCGTGCAGGCGCATTTGACCACTTGTGGTTTGGGTGCCGTAGAGCGGGTCGCCCAAAATAGGCGCATTGAGTCCGCAGGGATGTGCGGCATGGACGCGCAATTGGTGAGTGCGTCCGGTTTGAGGCAGAAATAGAACTTTTGTCAAGTTTCGGGTTGTATCTTTAGCCAGGATCCGATACTGCGTGATGGCGGTTTTTCCATTTTGATAATCCATTTGTTGTCGGGGCCGGTTGATCCAATCCGGTGCAATGGGTAATGAAATGCAGCCTTCCTCTTGTTGGGGTATCGTCTCCAAGATGGCCAAGTATTCTTTGTGGATGCGTTGCTGTTGGAATTGTTCTTGTAAGGTCCGTTGACTGGCTGGATGTTTGGCAAAGAGGAGCAGGCCAGAGGTATCGCGATCCAGTCGGTGTACCGGATAGAGGGAGATATGTAGTTGTTCTTCCAAGGCTTCCAAGGCGGAAATACTGCCGTCTTTTCCGGGTAATGACAGGCAGCCTGACGGCTTGTTGAGGATGAGCAGATCCTCATCTTCAAAAAGAATTCGTTCGGCAGACAGGGTGAATTCTTCGGTTGGGTGTTGGGTAGCCGTAAGAAGACCGCGCATTTGAAAGGGGAGGATGAGGCCACATTTGCCGCGACAGGCTGGGTAGAAATGACCGTGGCGTCGCAGTTCTCCTTCCGGAGCGGCCCCCCACCAGAACTCAGCGAGTGCAATGGGCTGATAATGGTGGATCCAGGCATATTGCAGCAGCCTGGGTGCTGCACATTCTCCTGTACCCCCAGGTGCCATTGGAGCCAAGGTGTGAATATCGTTCCATTCGCCCCAGCCATTGGTGAGCCGAAAAGCTTGAAAAATACGTTGTTCCAATAGAAGGGAGCGTGTGCTCCGTTCTTGTTTGAGTGCGAGGATGTTTTTTTCGTGATCCTGGTAGTTGGCTTGCAGTTCGGCCAAGATGGCTTGTTGGGCTTTGCTCCATCGTTTGAATTCGGCTTTTTCGTGTTGGCTTGCTCGTACGAGCCGGTCCAGTTCAGCGGGGCTTGTATCTGCTTGCTGACGGCGTTCTTGCCGTTGTAATTTCTGGATGCGGAGCCGTTCTTTATAGGCTTGTAACTCACTCTCAAACTGTTCATGCCGAAGCTTATAGGCTTGTCGGTGGCTTTGGTAGGTGGGGTCGTTCTCCAACCGCTGTAGTTGCAGGTTCAAAGCGGAAATCTGGGGTTCCTCTTGTTTGAAGAATCCATTGGGGTCGGTCAGGTTGTAAATTGGAGGAACGAATCCCAGATAGGAGGATTTTTGCATATCTTCAGGCGGTAAGTAGCCGGAAAATGCAGCCAGGTAGCCCAATTGTTTTTGATCGGGTGACAATACGACCAACACCCCGAGCATTTTACCTTCAAAACGGTCGGGATGAAAACAGGGCAACTGTGCTAACCTGCGCATCAAGTGCTCTGCAGCGCATTGTGCAATCGGGTGGGGTTGCTCCTGAAAAGGATCCGGGAAATGGTCCGGAAGAACAACTTCCCCCTTTTCTAGCGGGAAAAAGGGGGAAATGGAAGGGTTATTTATTTCTGAAATTTCTTTCATGCATAGTAAACTCCGTTGAACTGATCACTTGAAGAGATGTTAACGGTTGATGGAATTGTGAGATGTTGTCGCTTTTTCGGGTAAGTACCAAGGTGCCATCACCGCCTTGTGCATAGAAGGCAGCGGTTCCTCCATAGGCATGGTCATTGCCGCAATAGACACCTGGATAGTAGGTGTAATATTTTTCACTCCATTCGTTGTATTGGATGTGCGGGTGAATGATGATGGTATTTCCGTTGTTCAGGATTTCTACCGGGTGAGGAGCCGGAGATTTGTAAACGTAATCATCTCCGGGATCGGTATATAGCCCCTCAAACCAGAGCGTTGTTCCATTGAAATGGGCCATGGGTTCATCCAGATAATAATAGCCGTTGTCGTAGGTGGGCGGAACTCCGGTGGTGATGGATCCGTCCATATTGAATTCCAAGTAGAACTTCGGACCGTAGTTTTGGTTGGCTTCCTCTTCGGTGCTTGCCCAACCTTGTTCAAGCAGTTGTTCCGGGGAGTGGTAGCTGACTCCAGCGGCATCAAAACCCAAGCAGACCAAACGATTCAATGCCTGGTATTTCTGGCGGGTCTTTTCGTTCACACCCGTAGCGATGGTGATGTCAAAGCTAACAGCTTCGCCCAAGTGGTTGAATGCCGTGGCGGTATAATTGCCAGGAAGAACGGATTTCCATTCATTATCAACGACCGGAGCTGTTTCTGTACTAAAGTGGAAGATTTCGTAGCTGCTCATGCTTTCGGTATTGGTTGCCATAATACCGTAAACGTATTCGGTTATCGGGGAGAGGTTGCTGTAAGTAATGGCGATTCCACCGTGTTGGGCTGCGTACAATTCTGACTCGGTCAAGGGAATGCCATTGGCATAGATGATGCTTTCAGGCGTGGTGCCCTCCCGATCCAGCACAGCATCGTATTGGCTACGTGTTGCAACGAATGCTTTTGCGCTGACTGCGTTGGTGATTTTTACTTCCAGGGTGGCCGATTTCCAGGGCGTATCATTGTTTCCCAGACGAATGTCAAACTCGGGAAGGGGCAAGGTGGGATCTTCAGTTGAAAAATCAACAATCAGCAATTGTTCCCGCATGGCTTCGTCAAATGCCATCAGCCCGACTTTGTAGGGCGTGTTTGGAGTCAGGCCATTTGCGGTAAATTCGATGGATTTTTTGTATTCATTGGAGCGGTCAGTCCAGTCTCCCATGATATAGCGACGTACCATGTCTTCGTCTTCGTTCAAGGCAACGCGGTAGTCGGCTTCGCTCATCACAAAGATCCGGTAGCGATCGACTTCTTCTGGAATGGTTACGTGGACATCCGCGGTAATAGAACCAATGTTGAGGACTTCTACGTGAATATCGGCATCCAGTGGTTCGGCAACCGGTGTTGTAAACTCCAGGTATTGGGTGGCCTGAGGTGTCATTTTTTCATCAGTTTCGCCTGTTCCGGCAATGATGACATACTCCATATCCGAAAAAATGTTGGTGGTATAGCCGTACAAATCGCTGAAAGTTTCGTGTACTTGGATGTCTTTGCTGTTTTTTTCGGTAAGACCAAAAGAATCCAGGTAGCTGCTGTGGGTTGCTCCTACGGAGTTCTGAAAGAAAATAAAGTCCAACTTATCGACTACCAAATGCCGGTATAGTACCGCATCTTCCGGTTTTTCAATATGATAACTGATGTGGTTGAGTCCGTTTTGTTCCAGTGTAATGAAATCGGTATAAGGGACATTCGTTGAAAAGGGAATTTCAATCATCTGACTGTACAGCAAGGTGTCTTTGCTGATCCGTGTGGCGGCATACAGCAGGTAGTCGGTGTCCTTTTTCAGGTCGGTCAAGGTAAAGGCAATCTGATTCGTTTCGTCAAAACTGCCAACAATCGCTTCGTTGGAAGCAAAAAGTTTGTCCGGACTTGCGGTGTATTTGTACTCACGAAGGCGGTAGGCATATTCTTCGCCGTGATCGGTGCTCAAGGTAAAGGTAGCAGAAAAACGATGAACCTCATCGGTGGAAACGGTAACCGAAGGGGCTGTTAAAATGGGAAGCTCCTCTTCCGGGGCGGGAGGAGGGGTCGGTTGGGGCTTTTCGGTTTGGCAACTGCTTATCAGAAGGGTCCAGACAAACAGAATGGCCGCTAATGTGCGGATGTGAGAATTCAGTGTCATATTTCAAGTAATCTTGTTGTAAAAATATGATTTTTTTAAGAGAATCTCACCTTATTTCTATTTTTTGGTTAAATTTGTTGCTTTAGTTATTGAATGCAATCTTTAAAAAGTATGAAAAATAAACAACTTCTTTTAGGGGATGAGGCCATTGCATTGGCAGCCATCCATTCCGGAATTGCAGGCGTATATGCTTATCCTGGAACCCCGTCAACTGAGATTACCGAATTTATTCAAGGTAACCGGATCGCACAAGAAAGAGGCGTACATAGCCGTTGGTGCACGAACGAAAAAACAGCTATGGAAGCGGCATTGGGTGTTTCCTATGTGGGGCGTAGAGCCATTGTCTGCATGAAGCACGTTGGTATGAATGTGGCAGCAGATGCTTTTGTTAACTCTGGTATTACTGGAGCAAACGGTGGCCTGTTGGTACTCGCTGCGGATGACCCGTCTATGCACTCTTCTCAAAATGAGCAAGATTCACGTTTCTATGGAAAGTTTGCGTTCATTCCGGTGTTGGAGCCTTCTAACCAACAAGAAGCGTATGATATGACTCGCTTTGGTCTGGAATTGTCTGAAAAGATGCATACTCCGGTGCTGATGCGCGTGACCACTCGTATGGCGCACTCCCGTGCTGTAGTTGAGGTGGATGATCAAATTGAAGAACACAATGAAATTCGTTTCCCGGAACAACCCCGTTCTTGGATTTTGTTGCCGGCAATTTCTCGCAAACGTTATGTTGAGGTATTGGCTAACTACCAAAATCTGGAAGAAATGGCAGACAACAGCCCTTACAATGCTTTGATCCCGGGCAAGGACCGTTCAATGGGTATCATTGCTTGTGGTATTGCCTACAACTATTTGATGGAAAACATGCAGGACGGTTGCCCTTATCCTGTTTTGAAGATTACACAATATCCTTTCCCGAAAAAATTGATCCGTCAATTGGGCGAACAATGCGATCGCATTTTGGTGTTGGAAGAAGGCCAGCCTTTGTTGGAAGAATATTTGAGAGGTATCTTGGATGGCGGCAAACAAATTTTGGGACGTTTGTCAGGTGACCTGCCCAGAACCGGTGAATTGACTGCTGATAATATCAAACCGGCGTTGGGCTTGGGAGAAATGCCTTCAGATGCCGTTCCCAGCGTAGTAACTGCTCGTCCGCCGGCCTTGTGCCAAGGTTGCGGCCACCGCGATGTTTATACTGCGTTGAACCAAGTGTTGGCAGAGTACCCGAATCATCGTGTGTTTAGTGATATTGGATGTTATACTTTGGGAGCCCTCCCTCCGTTCCAAGCCATTCACTCAACCGTAGATATGGGTGCATCTATTACCATGGCCAAAGGAGCTGCTGATGCAGGTTTGTACCCGGCAGTTTCAGTAATCGGGGACTCAACTTTTACCCACTCAGGAATGACCGGTTTGTTGGATGCGGTGAACTCAAAAGCTCCCATCACAGTCGTGATTTCAGATAACTTGACAACAGGTATGACAGGTGGTCAAGATTCTGCCGGTACCGGTAAATTGGAACGTATTTGCGAAGCAATCGGTGTGGAGCCTGAACACATTCGTGTAGTAGTTCCGTTGGCGAAGAATATGCCGGAAATTACAGCCATCATTCGCGAAGAATTGAACTACAAAGGCGTTTCTGTAATTATTCCGCGTCGTGAATGTATCCAAACCTTTGCCCGTAAGGCAAAACAACGCAAAGCGGCCGCCAAAGAATAGTTCAACCCTTATTTATTGATCATAAAATAACACGATAGATTATGAAAAAAGATATTATTTTGGCAGGTGTCGGTGGTCAAGGTATTCTTTCCATTGCTACCATTATTGGAGACGCAGCTTTGAATCAAAATTTGTATTTGAAGCAAGCTGAAGTTCACGGGATGAGTCAACGTGGAGGTGATGTGCAATCCAACCTTCGTCTTTCTTCCAACCCGATTTCATCGGACTTGATTCCGTTGCGTGGTGCAGATTTGATCATTTCTCTGGAGCCGATGGAAGCTTTGCGCTATTTGCCTTATTTGGCAGAAGACGGATGGATTGTAACCAACTCGGAACCCTTTGTTAACATTCCGAACTATCCGGAGATGGACGAGTTGATGGCTGCTTTGAAACAAGTTAAGAACCTGGTGATGTTGAATGTGGATGAATTAGCCAAAGAATGTGGCAATCCTCGTGCAGCCAATATGGTCTTGCTGGGAGCAGCATCTCCTTACCTGGGAATGGAAGCTGAGAAGATTGAGGCAGGTATCGAGCGGATCTTTGGACGCAAAGGACAAGAAGTGGTAGAAGCCAATATCCAGGCTTTGCGTGCGGGACGAGAAGTGGCCTTGAATGCTGGAAAATAAATCGAATTGATTTAAGAGAAAGAGGCTAAAAATCGGTAACGATTTTTTAGCCTCTTTTCTTGTTGTATAGCCGAAGCTATTGTTATTTGATATCCATTTGTGTCGGAGCCATCTTGTTGAGTGCATTTTTTTGTGCTTTAGAAGACGGATCAACAGGTTTGGTTTTCATGGTTTTCGGGGACAATTGCGGAGATTTCGGATCCGGAGTTCTGGGGCCGTGGTTGAAATTCTTCAAGAAATCAACGGGTTGTCTGCCCAAAAAACGACGGAGTTCGTATTCCGGGAAAGTGAATTGTTCCAAGTATTGGATGGCTTCTTCCTTGTTGCCCAAGAAAGCCATGGTGTTGGCTTTTTGGAAAACGTCCCGGTAGTTGATGGTGTCTGTCAGGTTGATTCTCTTTTCAATCATTTTCAAGGATTTTTCAAATGCCTTTCTGGATTGGATGGAGTCGCGCAATTCCATGCAAGCCATACCGATTGCATTTTGCAAACCAATGTAGTATTGGGATGTGTCGCTAGGAATGAGGTTCAGGCAAGAGTCTGCCAATTCATAGGCGCGTGCGTAGTTGCGGCGAGCCAAGTTCATAACGACTTTGCCATAGCTTTGTTTGAAGCTTTCGGCGTCGAATTTCGGAGCGCAGGCAGGCATAGCCATCAAGACAAGCAGGGCGCCCAAAGTGATTTTTTTATACGTTGATCGCATAGTAAATAGTTATTTAAGTTTATCGATTTAATTTTTGAATCAAGTTATTGATCAAGTTCAAGAGGATGTAGCTTGTCAGGATGAAAAAGGGCCAGACAGCCAGCATCGGTTTAAAAAAGAGTGCAAAGACAGGTAGGCTGATAACCGTCCACGCTGCAAAAATGTAGCGGATTTGGTTGCCTTTCCAGTCCAATAATTTGATTTTTAATGAGAACATCGGTTGCTCACAGATCAGCAACCAGGCAATTATGCTGGTCAATACTGGGAGGGTGATCGGATGATTCAGCACGATGTTCCAGCAGGAGGTTTGGTCCAGGCCTTCAGAAAAATAGAGACCGGAAGCAATCAGCAGTGCTGCTGCTGGTGTCGGAAGACCGATGAAATTCGTGTGTTGCCGGTCATCGAGGTTGAATTTTGCCAAGCGTAATGCAGAAAAGGCCGCCAATATCAATGGAAACCAACTGATGACTTCGGGTAATTGATGCAACGTGATGGTGGTTGTATACCGTGCGTGTAACAAGAGAGCTGGTACGACGCCGAATGAAATCAAGTCGGCCAATGAATCCAGTTCTTTGCCAAGAGGCGAATAGGCCTTGAACAAACGGGCTGCAAATCCATCCAAAAAATCAAATCCTGCCGAAATCACCATAAGGTACAACACCCAGTCGCAGCGGCCTTGTACGGCGTACAAAATGGCCAGTGTGCCTGTTAATAAGTTCAGACAAGTCAAGGTATTGGGGAGGTGTTTCAGCAGTTTCATACGTATCATTTGCACGTTTATAAGTGGAACTTTTTACGGATTGATTTCGGGAGTGACTCTTTGTTAATTAGAATGCACACAGTTTTTTCGCGGAAATAGCTTTCCGACAGGTAATGATAGCCCTCAGTTGCATTGCAATCGGTGTTCCAGGAGTTTTTTGTGATGTAATAACGGGTTCCGTATTGATCGGTTGCAATTCCGGTTATGTGTTCCAAATGGTCGTCCGTAGTGGTGAATTGTTCAAAAGAGTGTTGGCGGCTTTCTTGCGAGACAACTTCTTCTTCAACTCGTTCGGTACATTGGCTCCATTCTTGGGTAGAGCGGGATTTGTCCTTCGGGTTGAGGGTGTAGCCATTCTTGAAGAAAGCTGCATAGCCGACTTCGCTAACATCTCCGTCCCAGCCTACTGTATAGCCATTCTCCAAAGCATGGTTGGTGATTGCTACCAACTCATCCAGCGGTACGTTGTAAAAACGGCCGTGGTTCCAGTTATCGGGAATCTCCAACGAAATTGCTTCATAAAAAGGATGATGGGTGAAACTGGTAATCAAGATGTAGTCATCCAAATCCAGGCCCAAGGATGCCCAGTAGGATTGAGGGGTGTGGATTTTTCCATTTACCTCAAAATCTTGGGGTAGGGGACCCAAAAAGATATCCAATGCAGCTTGTTGTAAGTCCTTGCCTTCTTGACTACGGTCTTTCAGCTCAACGGCTGCACCAGCGATGGCTTGCAGGTAGGCATTCATGGCTGCGTGATGGTGTTCGGTTTTTCCGTAGGTCAAACCGGAATAAACCGATTCGGGAACAATGCCTTTTTCGCGGATGGCGTTCAAAGCCATGTGGAAAAGGCTACCTTCACCCAAGTTGCCTTTGCCTTGACGTAAGTAGTTGTCTTCAATGCGGTTGTTGTAGTTCTCGCGTACCACAAACATCTCAGAGAGGTCGAGTTCGCCTTTGCCGGTGCGAATCAGTTCTGATTCCAAGAAAGAAATGGTGGAGAAGCACCAGCAGGTTCCGCTCACAGCCTGGTCTTTCACGGGAGAGGCGGCGTTGTTGACGACTGTCGTAAAAGAGTAGGTCTGCCCCTGGCCGGTAATACTGGCCAAGAGAAGACCTGATAGGACAGCCAGCATACGATGTGTTTTCATGAAACTGGCTTATGTGGGATTACAATTGAAGTTTTGAGCGAATTTCTCCAGGGATGGCGTTTTTGTTGATCATGATGTCCAAAGTTTTGTAGCGGACATATGCTTCTGACACATACCAAATTCCATCGTAGTCACCGGTTTTTCCCCAAGAGTTTTTCACCATGTAATATTTGGTGCCGTTTTGATCTTTAGCCATACCGAAGATGTGCATACCGTGGTCATCAGTAGTTTGGTAGTTGTCGAAACCTTCTTGACGCATTTCTTGGGTAATTTCTTTTTCAATGATGGGAGCTTCAAAGAATTTGTCTTTGCGTTGTTGCGGGTTCAAACCTACCCAACGAGCTTGGTCGCTACCGCTGTTTACCGTTGCATCTTCATCGGGAACGATACCCAAACCTTTGCGGTTGAAGCCGATTTCACTCACGTCAGAAGCCCAAGCCAGGGTATAGCCATTTGCCAACGCATTGTCAATGATGGCAATCAATTCGTCGATCGGAACGTTGTAAGCTTGTTCCCAACGCCAGTTGTCCGGAACTTCGATGACCATCTTTTCATAGAAGGGATGGTGTGTGAAGGAAGTCAAGTCAACGTAGTTGTTCAAATCAATGCCCAATGATTCCATGTAAGTTTTCGGGGTGTATTCGATGCCGTTAACTTCGAAGGTAGCGGGAACTTCTCCCAGGTATGTGTTCAAAACACCTTGGAAACCATCTTTCCATACCGGAGACAATTTGCCGTTAGCATTTTTGATAACCGCATTTACATAAGCAGACAGGATGTTGTCCATTTCGCCGTGTACGTGTTTGTCAAAACCATAGTTCAATCCGGGCAGTTCTGATTCCGGAACGATACCATATTTTTTCAGAACGGTCAAAACATCGCCGAAAGAGGAGCCGGCAGCAAAGTTCAAAGCACCGTGCAAACGAACGAATTTTTCAGCTTTGTCTCCATAAGCTTTGTTTACGATGAACATTTCCGCAAGGTTCAATTCGCCTTGGTAGCCTGCTTTCAGAATTTCAGATTCGAAGAAAGAAATACCTGAGAAAGCCCAGCAAGTACCGGAACGATTTTGGTCTTTTACCGAAGTGATCGGATTTTCATAAATAACTTCGAAGCGATAACCCTCCGGTTGCTCTTCTTTCTTGTTTTTCTTTTTGGCAAAAGCGGTCGGCGCGATTACCATCAAAGCCAATGAGGCTGCAATCAAGGATTTAAAATTCATAATTTAAAAAATTAAAAAAATAAATATAAACTTTCCAATAAAACGAACAAATGTAGTAAAAACAATGAGAAAGCGCAAATAAACTCTTTTGTCTATTAAATATTTTGTAAACTACTTGATAATGGTTAACTTCGTCATTACTTTATTGCGATTTTACCTTTTATAAATTTAACGAAACTATGAGAAAATCATTGTTGTTTTTTTGGATCGTTTTCTGTTTGGGAAACGGAATCATATTTGCGCAGAGTCACAAATACGAGCGATCCGGAATGACGGTGCTTTACACGGATTACAGTGACCAATACCAAGATCCGGTGCGCCGTTATTTTGAATACTATCAAGTTTCCAGTCGTTACGACTTGAACAAGTTGCCCCTGACGCGAGTTTCTGTAAAAGCGAGTCGGGACCATGCATCCCGCAAAGGAGAGAACGTTTCGTATTCAACTGTCAGTCACGCAGATGGCATTTTGGCTTATTTGAATCAAAGCAATGTGGGATTGGACTTGGTGGCCAAGATGTTCAATCGTCAACCGGATGGTACCATGGATATTTCGTTGATGGAAGAGCGTGGTTTGTACAATGCGACCGATGAAGATTACATCCAAAGTGTAGCGACCAAGCGCGGAATTGATCGTCTGAAAGACTTTGGTGAAAACTTGATTGCCCATAGTTACATTACGGTGATTGACTACCAAAATGTTCGATATGAGTATGTTGAAGGGTGGAAGAGTAGCGGCGACTATTACTGGAAGGGACATGCGGTTGGTTATTTGTATCAGATTGACTGGTCATTGGACTTGCTGAATGCAGTGTACAATTGTTGGATCATGGAGGATGACACTCCGGAAGTGGCGGCTCAAAAACGCAAAAACTTTGAGGAAATTCAAGTGCCGTTCAAATTGGTGTTGTCTTCAGTAGCATCGATGAGTGTGAATACCGAGATCGAACGTAAGAAACGAGCCAATGAGAAAGTGGATGTGGCTCGTCAAAAACAACTCAAGCAACATGAAATGTTTCAAGAGGGAACTGAAAAAGTGTTCTCGAACTTTGAAGAACAACATGAACGTTTTCAATTAAAGACCGGTGTTTATGAAACTCATCCGGTACGAGCTAAGATTGGAGAGAAAGAAGGCTTGGAAAAAGATATGGTCTTCTATGTTTACGAAAACGTGGCAAAGGAGGATAATACAATTACTCAAAAACGCATTGGTGTGATTGCTGTAACGAATGAGATTGCTGATAACAAAGGTGTTTCAAGAGGTAATAGTGAGCTCACTCGTTTTTATCGGATGGCAGGTGGTCGCATCGAGCAAGGTCAAATGTTGACTGAGAAGAAATTCTACCGTATGGCGATCGAAGTGGGTGCTGTTACTTATGGTGATGCTAGTGGGTTCCGTTTGGGCTTGGAAGCTGACTCATACGCTGGACGTTTTGCGCAGCTCTTCTATGCGCTGGATGCTTCCATCATCGGTTCTTCGGTGAATGGAGGTTTGCGTGTGGGGTATGGTTTCCGGGCCAACAACTTTCAATTGTTTCCCTATGTGGGAGCTAACTACGGAGCCTTGTTGGAGGATGTTCTTTTTGAGGGAGAAGAAATGATTGATGCCTGGTTTGCAAATGTGGGCGTGAAAATGAACATCAATATTTATTTCCCGATCTGGTTGACCGTAGGTGCTGGTTATACATTGCCGGTGTTAATCGATCCTGGATTTGAATACTATGGACCGAACCTCGAGGGTATCTACTTGACGGCCGGTTTGCGTTATTACTTCTAGTGGCTCAAGGATTCAAGAAAACGTCTCAAGGAAATTGGGACGTTTTTTTTGTGTCATCTTGTCATTGATTGGGCTTTGGCAAGTCTATTGCTGAGGGTATGGGTACTAATTTAAATATTGAAGAAAGATGAATCCGGAAACAAAACAAGTATTAGATAGGTTTGCCGTTAATTTGAATGAGCGAGCGAAAGCTGGCAAACTGGATCCGGTGATCGGCCGGGATGAAGAAATCCGACGTGTGCTGCAAATTCTTAGCCGTCGGACCAAGAATAACCCCATCTTGGTGGGAGAACCGGGTGTGGGAAAAACTGCGATCTCAGAAGGAATTGCGCAGCGGATTGTAAATGCGGACGTTCCTGAAAATCTTAAGACCAAACAGATTTACTCGTTGGATATGGGGGCACTTGTGGCGGGAGCGAAGTATCAAGGAGAATTTGAGGAGCGTTTGAAGGGGGTCGTTAAGGCGGTGATTGATAGTCAGGGAGAGATCATTCTGTTTATTGATGAGATTCATACCCTGGTGGGTGCTGGACGATCATCGGGAGCCATGGATGCGGCGAATATTTTGAAACCGGCCTTGGCTCGAGGGGAGCTGCGGGCAATTGGTTCGACGACCTTGGATGAGTATCAGAAATATTTTGAAGAGGATAAGGCGTTGGAGCGTCGTTTTCAGATGGTTTTGGTGGAGGAGCCTTCTGTGGCTGCTTCGATTTCGATTTTGCGGGGCTTGCAGGAGCGTTATGAGAATCACCACCAAGTACGAATTGAGGATGATGCCATTATAACAGCCGTGGAATTGTCGCACCGATACATTACCAATCGTTATTTGCCGGATAAGGCGATTGACTTAATTGATGAAGCGGCTTCCAAACTGCGTTTGGAGATGAATTCGGTGCCGGAGTGTATTGATGAACTGGATCGGAAAATTCGTCAGTTGGAGATTGAGAAAGCTGCGATCAAGCGGGAGGGAAAGTCTCCCAAGCTGGATGAATTGGAGGATCAGTTGGGCCAATTGTCTGCGGAACGCAAACAAATCGGACAGCAGTGGGATGCGGAAAAGTCCTTGCTGCATCAGATCCAGCGGAAGCGTGAGTTGTTGGAACGCTATCGTTATCAGGCGGAAGAGGCTGAGCGAAATGGGGATTATGGAAGGGTAGCGGAATTACGCTATGGAAAGATGGCGCAGGTGCAGGGAGAAATGGAAGCTTTGTTGCACGAGCAGGCCCAAAACCCGCAGCCGCTGATTAATGAGGCAGTGGAACCGGAAGATATTGCAGAAGTGGTGGCACGTTGGACGGGTATCCCGGTGCGGCGAATGTTGGAAAGTGAAAAGAGTAAGTTGCTGCACTTGGAAGAGACCTTGCACAAGCGTGTAGTGGGACAGGATGAGGCGATTCGGGCGGTGGCGGATGCCGTTCGTCGCAGTCGTGCCGGTCTGCAAAATGAGAAACGTCCCATTGGTTCGTTCTTGTTTTTGGGAACGACCGGTGTGGGTAAGACGGAGTTGGCCAAGGCGTTGGCGGAGGTGTTGTTTAATGATGAAAACTTGATGACGCGCATCGATATGAGTGAATACCAGGAGCGGCATTCGGTGAGTCGTCTGGTAGGAGCGCCTCCGGGTTATGTGGGGTATGATGAGGGCGGTCAGTTGACGGAAGCTGTTCGTCGTAAACCTTATTCTGTGGTGTTGTTGGATGAGATTGAGAAGGCTCATCCGGATGTATTTAATATTTTGTTGCAGGTCTTGGATGATGGACGCTTAACGGATAATAAAGGTAGAACGGTTGATTTTAAAAATACAATGTTGATTATGACCTCCAATGTGGGGGCGGAAGTGATTCAGCAATACATGGAACGGATTGAAGGAACGGATGATCGTGCAGTGTTGTTGGAAACCTGTCGGAATGAAGTGATTCGTATTCTGAAGCAGACCGTCCGTCCGGAGTTTATCAATCGGATTGATGAAATCATTATGTTCGAGCCACTTAGTCGTGTGCATATACAGGGAATTCTTGAGATTCAGCTCAAAGAGGTGGTTCGAAAAATGGCGGATCAGGGAATTGAATTGGAGTTTACGCCGGCCTTTGTGGCCTATTTGTCAGAAAAGGGGTATGATCCGGCGTACGGGGCACGTCCCATCAAGCGCATTTTGCAGCGGGAGTTAGTCAATGAGTTGGCTACGGCTCTATTGGAGAATCGCGTTCGACGAGAAGATCGGATTCGGGTGGATGTGCAAGCAGGAAAAGTGCTTATTTCCACTCCGTAAATGCCTGCAGAAACGTAGTGGCGCGCTGGATTAACTTTTGGAGTTGGTCCAGCGCTTTTGATTGTTTGTTCAGTTTGCTGGCAATTTCGCGAAGTTCCGTAGCGATGTCTTTTAGTTGCTTAGCGGTTTCTTCAAAGTGCTCGCTAGTGTCGGTTTCTTTTAGGTTGAGCAAACGTTCTGCCGAGTGTAGTTGGGCCAGGGTGTGTTCCAATGCCTGTCGCTCTTGTGTTTGAAGGTCGGGCTGGATCAGCAATGCCCGGCTTTGGTTGCAGAGTTCTCGAAGCTGGGCCAAGGATTCGTCGTGTTTCATACGGGCTTAGTAGCGTTGGACTTGATACATGAATTTGAGACCGTCGCGGAGTCCTGAGCGCCAGTAGGTCCAGGAGTGAGCACCGTTTCGTACCCGATATTCGTGTTTGATGCCTTTGTCGCGCATTAAGATGTGGAGGGTGGAGTTTCCTTTGTAGAGGAAATCGTCGTCACCGCAGTCAATGTAAAAGTTGACGGCATTGCATTGCTCTTTTGGCATATTTTCCACCAGTTTCAAGATGGAGTTGTCGTACCAGTGCTTGGAGAGGTGCTTTTTGGTGCAGCCGTAGAGTTCCATCATACCGTAGTGATTGCCGCCTTTTCCGTTGAAGCGGTCTAGTAGTTCCTCGTCGGTCATAACTCCTGCGCTCAAGGCGATGCAGACGCTGAACAGGTCGGGGTGCTTGATGGAGTAGAGCAGGGAGCCGTATCCGCCCATTGACAGACCGCCGATTGCGCGTGTAATTTTGGTGCCAAATACGCGGAAGGTCTTTTCAATATGCGGAATGAATTCTTCAATAAACATAGTTTCATAGTCATCGGTACCGTCTGCGCGATTGATGTACCAGCCGTTGTCGGCGTTGGGTGAAACGATGATTAGGGGAACGATTTCACCAGTGCTACTCAGTTCTTCCGCAGCTCGGTCCATTTCTCCATAGTAAAGCCAGTTCTTTTCGTCTCCTCCGTATCCGTGTAACAGGTACAGAATGCGGTATTGTCGGTCGGATGTCTCGTAATCAGCCGGGAGATAAACAGAATAGGCGATATCGCGATTTAAGATTTCGCTGTGCATCACTTCGTTGGCGAGTACTTTGCCGGATTGTGCTGAAAGAGGGAGGATTGCTGCCATCCATCCCAGGCAGATGAAGATCCAAAATTTACGCATGACTATTTTTATTTGTGTCTTTGCGCAAAGATAACAAATGTAGGCAACAGACGGAATAAAAAAAGAGGGAAACTGTATTTCGTTTCCCTCTTTTGGTGATTTGTTTTGAAATTAATCGTCGTAGTCAACCAGGTTGAAGTATTTGTCAAACTCCAGGCTGATGCCATTCATAAGTCTGACTTCCCATCCACGCTTTTCGCGTTGGATTTCGCTAACGGCTATGCCGGGGAATTTTTGGTCGATCCAAGTGCTGATCTTGCTTGGGATCAGGTCGTTGGGTACGGCGTTCAACTTGCATTCTACTTCTGTCCATTCACCATTCCGGTCAAATTTGAGCGATGCATTGTTGCTTAAGAGGACTTTGTATTCCTTTTCAAAAATCTCGCTCTCTTCGGAAATCAGAAGGACTTGGTCTTTTGAAAAGTACTGATTGATAAACTGGATTGCAGTTTGGGGTAGCTTTTCAAAAGTGATAACACGGCCTCTGTCTTCGGCATGGATAGTTATGCCCAAGCTGATGAAAAGGAGGACCAGTGCTGTTAAACCCTTTTTCATAACAAAATTACCATTTAAAACCTTTTATAAACCTTAACTTTTGCATTGCAAATATAGTGCAATTTTTTAAAATACAAATAAAAATGTTAAAATATGTTGAAAAATCTATATTGCGAATTTGGTTTTCTTTTGCAATTTTGTTTTTCATAACTTCTTTGTATCTTTGAAACTTCAAAATAATAAACACTTTACACAATGAATAAAAAGTTCTTATCGATTTTGGTATCCGCGTGTGCCTTAGGGGCTGGTGCGGTGACTGCACAGGAAATTTCTTCCTCTGAACTGCAGCAAATTCAAGCTTCGTTTGAACCGGATGCTGCTACAAAAGCTTTGCAAAATATTTTGATGGGCAATGCCAACCTCCGTTCGTTGGCCCTGAATCATGAATTGGAGGGTCAGATTGACCACTATTTTAAATATCGTGTGGACGTAAAAGGCATTACCAACCAATATCAATCGGGCCGTTGCTGGATGTTCACATCGATGAATGTACTCCGTCCGACGGTGATGGAACAATTGCAGTTGAATGATTTTGACTTCTCGCACAATTACAATTATTTCTGGGATATTTTCGAGAAGAGTAACTTGTTTCTGGAAAATGTAATTGCTTCTGCGGATCACGCAATGACAGATCGGGATGTGGAATTTTACTTCAAGACTCCGATCAACGATGGTGGGGTGTGGAACCTCTTTTACAACATTGCTGAAAAATACGGTGTGGTGCCGCAAGATGTGATGCCGGAAACGGCTCATTCGAACAATACCGGTCAAATGAGTGGTGTGATCAATGAGCGTTTGCGTGCGGGAGGATATGCGTTGCGTGAACTGATTGCCCAGGGAGCAAAATCCAAGGCGGTGAAAGCTCAAAAAATGGAAATCTTGAAAGATGTTTACCGGATCCTGGCACTCTGTCTGGGTGAGCCGCCGACCGAGTTTACCTGGCGCTATAAAAATAAAGATGGCGAAATCTGCACGCTGAAATCTACACCGAAAGATTTTTACCGCAGCATTGTGCCGGACGATTATTCCCCCGATGCGTACATCATGATTATGAACGATCCTACTCGGGAATATTATAAGGTTTATGACATTGCCAATTATCGGAATACGGTGGAAGGGATTAACTGGCGCTATTTGAACTTGCCCAACGATGTGATCAAACAAGCAGCGCTTGCTTCGATCAAAGCCAATGAAGCGATGTATGCTTCTTGTGACGTGAGTGCTTATTACAACTCCCAAACAGGTATTTCCGATCCGGCGATGTATGATTACGAAGCCTTGTTCGGTATTGAAATGTCTATGGATAAGAAGGCTCGAATTCTCACCAGAGAGAGCGGTTCCTCCCATGCGATGACTTTGATTGCCGTGGATACCGATGAAAATGACCGTCCGACCAAATGGGAATTTGAAAACAGTTGGGGACCGACGGCGGGACACAATGGCTATCTGACTTTTACCGATGAATGGTTTGATGAATACATGTTCCGTCTGGTGATCAACAAACGTTATTTGGATGCTGCTTCTCAAAAGGCAGCCGAGCAAAAACCGATTCAACTCCCTGCTTGGGATTATATGTTCTAGTATGAAATTTATTTCGTGGAATGTCAATGGCTTGCGGGCCTGTGTGGGTAAGGGGTTTGCTGAGATTTTTAAGAATTTGGATGCGGACTTTTTCTCCTTGCAGGAAACCAAGATGCAAGCAGGTCAATTGGATTTGGAGTTTGAAGGCTACCAATCCTATTGGAACTATGCTGTTCGTAAGGGGTATTCGGGAACAGCGGTCTATACGCGTCATCAGCCGCTTGCCGTAACTTATGGCATTGGTATGGA
>JAFYSH010000022.1 GCA_017546605.1 Bacteroidales bacterium
CACCTTGACTGACAGATACAGAGCACACCTCGTAGTTGTTAGTATTTTTTTCGTGTTGTTCAGCTAGCAAGTCTCGTAAACAAATAGACTCGCATTGAGCAATTCTACCAGAGTTAACATCGGTAATAAGCCCTCTGATTAGAGATTCATATTTCTCAATCACTTTCTTTTGAGTTTCGATGCGCTCGTTTATTAACTTCAAAAACTTGGAAATCTTCTCCTGCTCATTTGCCTTTGGAATGCAGGTATATAGTTTTAGCCATTCCTCCACGGATATTGATTTGCCATCTCGAATTCCGTAAGTAACTATTCGCAAAGAATCAATAAACTTTCGAGACATGAAGTATGGCTTCAAAAAACCATATGATATAGTTTCTGAAGGTCGTAATATTGTATATGCCGGACTACATACACCTGTTTTATCTGAAAATGCAAATCCTCCTTGGAAAGAACGAAGGTGAGCTACATAATCGCCATTGCGTACAATTTTATATGTTTTTATGCTATCTTCCTCAAACTTTATATCTATCCCAAGACTATCTCTCAATACCATACCTTCAGTTTGGCTCGCAGAAAGTACGGTCGAGAACTCATAATTCTTGTTTTTCTCTGATATGACCTTAAACAGGGTGCAGTTCCTAAATCTTTCCCACTCCCCACTGAACTCCGGAAATCTCAAAGTTGGAACATTAAGGGTTTTATTGTTCTTTTCTGCAGCCATGACTATTCCATCTTTGGATTATGTTCAACATAATGCTCTTTTGCAATTGCGATTGCACGCTGCAATTTCTCTGACAGCAATTTCTTGTCCGGAAGTTTCGTATAATACTGCGCCACACGAATTGGGCTATCCTCTTCGAGCATCAGATATTCAATGTGTTCAGTATTACCTTCCGAACACAGAATCAGTCCTATCGGTGACTCCTCGCCCTCTCTGCGTTCATTCTTATTCAGATAACGCAGATACAGCAGCATTTGACCTTCATACTCCGGCTTGAACTTTCCTAACTTCAAATCAACGACAACTAACCGCTTTAAGCCACGATGGAAAAACAAAAGGTCTATATAGTAGTCCACAGAATCAACAGTAATGCGTTTCTGACGGTCTAGGAAAGCGAAATCAGAGCCAAACTCCTTGATAAATAACTGGATTTGAGAAAGGATGGCATCTTCCAAGTCTTTCTCGGAGAATGTATCAGGCAGTCCCAATATGTCTAAGAGATAACTGCTACGGAACACCAAGTCCGGCACAAGAGTATTCGTTTCCTTGACATTTTGCAACTCTCGTTTGATGACCTCTTCCGGTCTTCTGCTGATTGCCGTGCGCTCATAGAGTTGAGTATCTATTTTATCGTCCAATGTGCGTGTATCCCAATGTTCCATACGACACATTTCCATATAGAAAGTACGAGCCAACTCGTCTTTTACTCCCATCAACGAACGCAGATGAGTCCATGTCAATTGGCTACGCACTGCGTATCCTATTTCCTCCTCCGTAAAAAGATACGCGCTGCGTACACAATGTTTGAGCTTTCCGACACCCCAGCCTGTGCCATATTTCTCAGACAGACGTGAGGCTAGATTCTTAAGTATTTGCTTACCATACTCCGCCCTCTGATTTTTTAGCACATCCTCCTTTATGCGTTTGCCTACATACCAATTAGTCATACATACTTCTGTATTCAAGTAGGTAGCAATGCGATTTCTCGTTCCTTCAATTATGCTGCAAACATCTGAGAACAGTTGCTCTTCAGCCTTGATATCCGTTAATTCCTGCATAGCGACAAAATCTTTATTCAACAATACCCAACTCTTTAAGATACACTTCTATCTGAGCATCAAGGTCGGCTCTCTTTGCCTCCAGTTCCTTGATTTCAGCCATAACAGCTTTGATGTCGATTTCCTCTTCTTCCTCGAAGGTGTCAACATAACGAGGGATATTGAGGTTATAGTCGTTCTCCTTTATCTCCTCAAGGGTAGCCAAGTGACTATATTTCTCAATCTCGGTACGATTGCGGTATGTATCGATGATTTTCTCGATGTGTTCTTGACGAAGTTTGTTCTGCGTTTTAACCTTCTCAAACTCCTTGCTGGCATCAATGAACAGGATATTATCATCTTCCTTTCTGCACTTCTTCATCACAAGGATACAGGTCGGAATACTTGTACCGTAGAAGATATTTGCAGGAAGACCGATGATTGCATCAATATAATTCTTCTTCTCAATCAGATACTGACGAATCTTGCCTTCGGCAGAGCCTCTGAACAATACGCCATGAGGAGCCACGCAAGCCATTGTACCGCCATCGTTCAAATGGTATATCATGTGAAGAATGAACGCATAGTCTGCCTTTGACTTCGGTGCAAGAACACCAGCCTTACTGAATCGGTCATCGTTGTTGAATTTATTATCTGCAGACCATTCCGCAGAGAAAGGTGGATTTGCGACAACTGCATCAAACTGCTGCTCACCGAACTCATCAGCCTCCAAGGTATCACCATTCTCAATGCTGAAATCCTTGTACTTTACACCATGCAGAAGCATATTCATTCTTGCAAGGTTGAATGTGGTCGGATTCTTCTCCTGTCCGTAAATGGCATCAGCATTACCTCCGCGTGCTGTACGAAGCAACAGTGAGCCGGAGCCACATGTCGGGTCATATACAGTCTTAAGACGGGTCTTGCCGGTTGTCACAATCTCCGAAAGAATCTGACTGACCTCCTGCGGAGTATAGAACTCTCCCGCCTTCTTACCTGCTCCGGCAGCGAACTGACCAATCATATACTCGTATGCGTCGCCAAGAATGTCTATCTCCTGTGCATCGTTCAAACCGAAATCAATGCCGTCCAACGCCACAAGGACATCGCTGATGAGCTTATTCTTATCGTCAGCAGTCTTACCCAGCTTCGGAGAAGCGAGGTCTATGTCTGAGAACAGTCCGCCAAAGTCATCCTCTGACTCCTGTCCGATTGTACTATCCTCTATCTTCTTCAGCGACCTCTCAAGAGCTGGCAGGATATTCTCCTTATGTTCTATCTTGGAAATGATTGTTGAATACAAGTATTCCGGCTCAACGAAATAGCCCAAATCCTGAATACACTGCTCCTTTAGAACATCTTTCAGTTCCTGATCATCGCCACTCCACGCTTCTTTGAAATTCACACCATCGTATTGAAGTATCTCATTTGCACGCAGTTCTATCTTCTCCGAGAGATACTTATAGAAAATGAAGCCGAGGGTAAAATACATAAAATCCCCTGCCGACATATTTCCTCTAAGGGTGTTTGCCACAGTCCACAATTGACTGCGTAATTTCTGCTGTAATTCTTCGCTCATAATATATTACTTTCTTATTCCCAGCTAAAGGTATCAATAATTGCTCTTAGTTTTGACATCACGCGAGTAAAAATACTCTTGCGTTCTTTCAGACCCACTCTCTTTTGGAGAATGGCATCTTGTATAATTTCCGGCTTCTCGCGCTGCAAATAATCGTATTCCTTGAAGAACTCACGAATAGCCTCAACATCCAAACCCTCATCATCTGCAAGGTCATCAATTGCCTTGTTCTTTTCTTTAGAGATGTACTCTGTGAGCCTGCTTTCCAAATCCATAGAGCCATCTGCCTTTGACCTATTAAAACCAATCTGGTCATCATCCACATTCTGACGGATGAAGCCATCAATGAGCTTGGTCTTGCTACGCATTGCAGCATCCTTAATCATCGTATCAAGAATCTGCTGACGCTTCTGACCATAGTCCTCACTTGTCGGGTCAAGTTCTTCAATCAGTGCAAGGATGTATGCCACATTTATAATGTCACTATGCAGCAACTCCAGACAGAAGTCTATATCCTCCAGCTTCGTGTCTCCATATTCTGACTGAGGCTCTTCCAACTTGCCACCCTCTTCCGGTTTATCGACCACTCCTATAGTAATGTCCAGATATTTGCTTCGGAAATCCATGTACTCCTGTTCATCCATGATGAAGTATGGGTCGTCTGTATCATAGTCCTCATATATCTGCACCTCAATCTTTCCACGAATAATGTCTCGGAAGGCAAGGACAAACTTCCTCTTCTCATTCTCACTCTGAAGAGTATCTATGAAGGCAGGAGACGGATACTTCTCCAAGAACTCAATCATCTTGATATTAAGTTCTTTTCGCACTTTCTCATATGGCTCCCGAATGATAGTCTCATTAGGAGAATTGTTGCTGAATAACTTGATGGAAGCATCAACATTTGCCTTTAGGTCTCTGAAACAAACGACCTTTCCAAACCGTTTCTTCTCATTCAGCACTCGGTTTGTACGACTGAACGCCTGCAGCAAACCATGATATTCAAGATTTTTATCGACATATAGGGTGTTCAGCTTCTTGGCATCGAATCCGGTAAGGAACATGCCGACAACCAAGAGAAGGTCAAGAGGCTCCATATCCTTCTTGCGCTTCTTCATACGCTCGTTTACATCGTCATAATATGCCCCAAAGTTATCTGTAGTGTAAGCTGTGCCGAACATATTATTATAGTCATCCATAATCATCTGCAGGTCGTCCGAGGTAACCTTATCATTGGCAAAGCCCTGCCCCATACCTGTCAGCTCATCGTCTTGACTTCCATTTGCAGCATAAGTAAATATGGCTCCTATCTTGATTTTGGGGTTAAGCTGCTTGAATATCTTGTAATATGACATGAGCATCGGCACAGATTGAACAGCAAATAACGCATTATACTCACCATCAAAGGTGGACTTATTGTAGTTATTCAGAATAAACTGCGCGATTTCCTGCATGCGGACTTCAGCCATCATATCAACGCCCGAGTCACCTTTGTAGTACTCAACAAGGAAACCCAGCACATTCTCATCTGCAATAGCATCCTTAATGAGATACTTGTGCAGACACTCTCCGAAGACCTCTGCAGTAGTATGCTCCTGCTTGGCATTTTCTACAAAAATCGGTGTTCCGGTAAAGCCGAATATCTGAAGGTTGTGGAAAAAGCCTACGATGTTTTTGTGGCAATCACCGAAGTGGCTGCGGTGGCACTCATCAAATATCATGACCACCTTCTGATTCCTAACCTCTTGAAGATGCTTATTGTAGTAGTCACGAGTCACCGCACAATTGAGCTTCTGAATCGTTGTAATCAGAATCTTCGAATTTCCGCTCAACTTCTTTATAAGCTGATAAGTATTGTCTGTACCATCGACTGCACCCGCTTCAAATGCCTCATACTCACTCTTAGTCTGCGTATCAAGGTCATGGCGGTCAACGACAAAAAGCACCTTGTCAATTCCATCCAGTTCACTGACCAACTGCGCTGCCTTGAATGAAGTGAGAGTTTTTCCGGCTCCTGTCGTGTGCCATACATAACCATTCTTATTGGAGTTTGCAACCCTATCTATAATACGCTCAACTGCATAATACTGATATGGACGCAATACCATCAGAGACTTATCTCCTTCATGCAAAACAATATATTTGCTGATAATCTTTCCAAGAGTACACTTGTCAAAGAAGAAGTTAGCAAACATATTCAGTTCATTGAACGGATGATTCTCTGCATCCGTCCAATTGAATGTGAACTTGTATCCTCCGTTTGGGTTATTGGCGAAATATCTGGTATTCACTCCATTCGATATCACAAATATCTGTATGTAGTCAAACAGACCATGAAATGAAGTCTTGTGATACCTCTGAACTTGATTATAAGCCTGCTTCAATTCAACTCCACGCTTTTTCAGTTCTATCTGTACCAACGGCAGACCATTTATCAGAATGGTCACATCGTAACGACACTTCTTTCGTCCCTCTACAGTGATTTGATTTGCAACTTGGAATTCATTCTGACACCAGCTCTGAGTATTCAGAAAACTCACCCAAATACGGTCTCCATCTTCTGTCTCCAAAGGGAACAGGTCGCGGAGTTTCTTTGCTTTCTCGAAACGAGTACCACCCTCAAGATGGATAAGAATCCTGTCAAATTCCTTATCAGTGAAGTGTTCACGACCATGTAATGCGAGTTCCTTCGCATTATGTTTCTCCAGCTGAATCTTGAAATTTTCTTTAAGATTTTCCTCTTCCTTGATTACAACCCTCTCATAACTGTTGTCAACAAGAGTTTTAATCAAGCCCTCTTCTAAAGCAGCCTCACTTTGTGTCGCCATAATCCCTAATGCTATTAATTGGAGTGTTTCAATCAACAAAAATAACAATTTTTCCGTTGCCTATGCTCTGGGTCGGGATTTCATTTCTATCTTTATGGTCGTTAACCGCCAATCGGATAACGGATTAAAAGCAGAAAGGAACAGATTTTTTATAATTGCAAGATAGGCAGCCTGTGATTCCTATAAGTATAAGTACGCTCCAATAAATAGCTGTTTGTTATTAGAAAAAACTTTAATACCCTCGCTTTTGCATTGCTGGATTAGCTCTTCAGAGTAGGGCGCGAAATAACCTTTATAAACTGAGACCTTGCCAGTTTGGGGATTGGTAATTTTTGTAAGAGTACCCTTTTGAGAAATTGTTTTTAAAATCTCGCTCATTTTTTGATGTTTTAGACGTTAATATTTGTTTGATATTAACATATCGAATGAGGGATGAGAATTTAGACATACTCAGAAAAAAGTTAATACATTCAAGTTTTCTTCGTTTTTGTTATATAAAATCAAAAACGATTCTATGAAAATTGAGGATTGGCGAATAGAGGAACTAACAGGATATAAGCCTATATCGACATTTTACACTGATTTTAGTATCGCCGACAAGTTTGGACTAAACGCTATCGAAAAGACTTTTGAGCAAGTATTTAGGGAGTGGAAATTCGACTACCATTACATCACTGAATTAGCAATGGTCTTGAATTGGAAGATATGGCGTTGGTATGAGGTAAATGATGAATACGCCAAGTTATACAATAAACTATGGCACCAACTCGATGAGTGGTGTATTGAAAACTTCAAAGACGAAGCATTAGAGTATTACTATAAAACTACTGATTGATGAAGAAGGGAGAAAAAAATAAGAGTCCTACAAATGGAGGATTGCAATGGCGCAGACCATCAAGCTACACAAATGAATGGCAGAATATACACTGTTGATTATATTGATGATGCAGGACAGATTCATTTACAAGGGTCGGGCTTGGCCGTAATTCCAAATGTTGATAGGTTTGTGAAGGTAGATTGTGCCACAAGATTCGACAAGAAGATGTCTGAAATTTACGATATGATAGAGGACTACTTTCGATTTAATGACGATGTAGAGAGTGACGATGGATTTTATATTACAAAGAATGGAGAAGCACACTTAACATCTCAACAAGAAATCAGGGGCGAGGGTGAGTTCTACCCGATAGATTCGTTAATTCGACATACTTTCGCAGGTTATGCACCTGACGTAGATAAAATAAAACAAATGGTTCGCAAATATTTTGACGAGGGAAAAGAGTCAATATCAGGGCGTTAAAAAAACAATAACCGCCTTTTGAGCGGTTATTATCCTTTTAATATAGTTTCTTTCAGCGGAGAGAGAGGGATTCGAACCCCCGGACGCTCTCACGTCAACGGTTTTCAAGACCGCCGCATTCGACCACTCTGCCATCTCTCCAATCCCTTCTTTGAAAGGGGATGCAAATGTATGAATAATTTTGGTTATTCCAAAAAATATCTGACAATTTAACAATTCTACAGGTAATCTTCAAAGTAGAGGGATACTTTATCCATGAGGTGGATGCGGTCTTTTCCCAAAACATTGTGCTCGGCGCAAGGATAAGGGAAGTAATCCACTTGTACGTTGTTGATGATACATTGACGGATGAAGCTCAAGCTGTGTTCCCACAGCACCACGTTGTCAACGGCACCTTGGCAGATCAACAGTTTGCCCTTCAAATCTTTGGCTTTGTTCAACAGGCTCACCTTTTCGTAGCCTTCCGGATTGCGGTGGGGAGAGTCCATATAACGTTCTCCGTACATCACTTCGTACCATTTCCAGTCAATCACCGGACCGCCGGCAACTGCCACTTTAAAGATTTCCGGATAATTGGTAATCAATGAAATGGTCATAAATCCGCCATAGCTCCAACCATGCACACCAATGCGCTCTGCATCAACATAGGGCAAGGATTGCAGCAACTTGATCCCTTCCATTTGGTCAGCCATTTCGGCTTGTCCACATTGGCCATGAATGGCCTTTTCAAAGTCTGCTCCACGGTTGGAGGTACCTCGGTTGTCTTGAACATACACCAGGTAACCCCGTTGCGCCATGTACATTTCCCAGCGACGCAACTCTGCACACCAGGTGTTTTTCACCATCTGTGAGTGCGGGCCACCGTACACATAGACAATCACCGGGTATTTTTTCTCGGGATCAAAGTCCAAGGGTTTGATCAAACGGTAGTAGTTGTCATAAGCTCCATCAGCACTTTTCACCACGCCCAAGTCAATCTCACACATCGCATAATCTTCCAACGGATCCGACGCGGTCAAAAGATTAGTATGGAACTTCGCATCGGTGGAACGCAAATCAATCACGCGAGGTACATTCAAATTGCTGTAGCTATCCAAGAAGTAGTTGCAATCTCCACTCATGCGCACTTGGTGCCAACCTTCGTCCGGCGTCAAACGGGTACGACGGCCCGAGCGAAGTTCTTGACGGAAAAGGTGATTTTCGACCGGAGATACTTCCGCCGAGGTATAGTAGATGGCCTTGGCATCTTGACCAACAAACTCAACATCCGCATCTACCTTGGTCAAGCGTTCCACCTTACCATTCAAATCACAAAGATAGAGATTGCGATATCCATCCCGGTTGTCGGTCCGATACAGGAATTGATCGGGATTGCCTTTCAAAAAGACAATCGGATCCTGAGGCTCTACATATTTATCATGGGTCTCTGTCAAGATGGTCTTGACAAATTTACCGGTCGAGGCATCGTATTGGTTCAAATGCATTTCCTTTTGATCGCGGTTCAACACCTGCACAAACAAGGACTTTTGATCCGGACTCCATGTAACATTGGTCAAATATTGTTCCCGTCCGAAATCATTCACTTTCAAAGTTTTGTGCGACTGCATAGACAAGTCATACACCACCAGTTGGATGTTTTCAGAGGGCATTCCCGCCATCGGGTATTTGATGTTCTTCAAGCTACCGGTGCGAGTATTAATATCCAACAAAGGGAAGGTGGCCACCTGGCTTTCATCTTTTCGGTAGTAGGCCAATTTTTTTCCATCGGCTGACCAGAAAATTCCGCCAGCTATTCCGAATTCATTCCGGCTAACGGATTGTCCGTTGACGATATTTGTGTCTTTATCTTCAGTAATGGCAAACACATTGCCGTTCTTATCACAATAGAAGAGGTTGTTGCGACGGGTAAATGCAAACACATCTCCCTTGGGAGCTGCGGTGAAGTTCTCAGCACCAGCTGGCATCACAAATGAATAAACCAAGGATTTGTCCTTGAGGTTGATACGATAGTAGGTCTTGTCCTGAACCACTGCAATACAATCAGCATCCACCCAAGTATAATGAGGGAATCGTTGCAAAGAAGTTCCCAATAGGGTATTCAATTCATCAAGGGTGAGCAGTTGGAGTTCCACACCCAAAGACGGTTGGGAAGCCACCAGAGCCTTGTCAGAAACAAAGGTCAATACGGATGATTCCGGACGCCATTGCAACGACCGGTTGCGGGGATTCAAATGACTTCCCAAGATGGTTTCTTCCATCGTCAAGATTTTTCCGTCTGATTTACCGGCTTCTTTTACCGAAAAAACACCCGGCTGGGCAGACATCGAAATTCCCATACCGGCTAAAAACAAACTCATCAGAATGCGTTTCATATCGCTACTTTCGATTATTCATTGGTTTTAAGATCCGACTGATGCTCCTCCGCTGCAAAAAACCGCCAGTGGAAAAGAATCAGGTAAAATGCCCCTACGGTAATGCAGGAGTCGGCAAAGTTAAAGATAGGACGGAAGAAGATGAATTCTTCGCCTCCCACAAAAGGCACCCAAGAAGGCCATACTGCATCAATCAACGGAAAGTAAAGCATATCCACCACGTGACCAAAGAACAGCGGTGCATATCCGCCCGATTCTGGCAAAAAGGCAGCTGTCTCATAGAAGGTGGATGGGCCAAACAACACCCCGTAAAACAGGCAGTCAATGATATTGCCCAAAGCCCCCACGGTAATCAACATCAATCCAACCAAGACTCCCATAGGGGCCTTTCGTTGGATCAGTTTACGGATGTACCATGTTAGGAAAACAACCAGGATGATCCGAAAAAGTGTTAGCAAAAATTTGCCAACCGCTCCTCCAAAGGACATACCGAAGGCCATGCCTTCGTTCTCGACAAAATAAATCTGGAACCAATCCCTAAAAACAGGAATACTTTCTCCGATGGTCATCTGCGTCTTGACCAAAATTTTTGAAACTTGATCAATGATAATCAGCAGGGTTCCAATCGAAAAAAGTTTCCAGGAAGAACTCAACTTCATAGACAAATCTATCGGTTCGAATTCATTTTTGCCTCAATACTCAAAGTGGCATGCGGAACAATTTTGAGACGTTCCTTGGGAATGAGTTTACCCGTCTCGCGACAAATGCCGTAGGTCTTGTTCTCAATTCGGATCAAAGCTGCTTCCAATGAACGGATGAATTTAAATTGCCGTTGTGCCAATTGTCCGGTTTCTTCTTTGGACAGAGCCGAAGCTCCTTCTTCCAACACTTTGAAGGTCGGAGACGTATCTTCAATATCATTGCTGGCACTGTGGTTGACAGATGCCGTCAGTTGCGCATATTCTGCCCGTGCATTGTTCAATTTCTCCAGAATAATTTCTTTGAACTCTTGCAATTCCTCGTCGCTATAACGCAGTTTTTCAATTTTTTCTTCACTCATATCAACAATCTTTTTGTAAAGATAACACAATTTATCCGTTTTTCCTAACTGGAAATCAAATGATTTACACCCGCTCTACCAAAATTTGCAGGTCATTTTCATCCCATTCCACCACAGATGCTCCTTCCAGTGCCGTCACGCATTGAATTTCGACAGCCAAGGTTTGCTGACAAACATAAGCCGAATAGGTTTCCAATGCTTGTTGGATTTCTTCACGAGCCTCCACCTTCACACGAATGCGATCAACCACTTCCAGACCGGCATCTTTCCGCAAATTTTGAATCCGGTTCACCAATTCACGAGCAATACCTTCACGACGAAGTTCATCGGTCAAGGTGACATCCAAAGCCACCGTCAAGCGACCATCTGATTCTACCAACCAGCCCGGCATATCTTCTGAAATAATTTCATAATCGGCCGGTTCCAACACCACATCTCCTGAAGGCAATGCAAGAACATAGTTCTCCCGCGCGCGTTCAATTGCGGAGATCTCCTCTTGAGACAAGGTCGCAAAGGCTGCGCCAATTTCTTTCATCTGCTTGCCATATTTCTTACCCAAGGTCCGGAAATTCGGTTTGATTTTCTTAGTAATCAAGCCTTGTGTTTCCGTAATGAATTCCACTTCCTTGACATTCACCTCATTCAAGAGCAGCAATTTTACTTTTTCAAGCTGTACACCGATTTCTTCATCCAAAACCGGAATCAACAGACGTGCCAACGGTTGACGTACTTTGATATTCACCTTACGACGCAGGGCCAAGACCATTGAGGTCGCCTTTTGAGCGAGGTCCATCCGTTCTTCCAAAGCCTTGTCAATGTATTGCAATTGCGGCTCCGGCATAAGCACATTGTGAACGGAAGCCTCGTCATGAGCTCCTGAAACCGCATTCAAATCCAAGAACAAACGTTCCATGAAGAAAGGAGCGATCGGTGCTGCCAAAATGGAAACAGTTTCCAGCACCGCATACAAGGTTTGGTAGGCAGCCAATTTATCATCGCCTTGACCTCCCCAGAAACGTTTCCGGTTCAACCGTACGTACCAGTTGCTCAAGTGGTCACACACGAATTCCTGGATCAGACGACCGGCATTGGTCACATCATAATCTTCGTAGCAAGCGATCACATCACGAATCAAAGAATTCATCAGTGAGATGATCCAGCGGTCAATTTCAGGGCGTTGTTCGATGGGCACTTGAGGAGCCTTGTTGTCAAAGCCATCCAAGTTGGCATACAACGCAAAGAACGAATAGGTATTGAATAAGGTGGCGAAGAATTTACGTTTCACTTCTTCCACACCCGCTTCATCAAACTTCAAGCCATCCCACGGCTGAGCGTTGGTCAACATGTACCAGCGCAATGCATCGGCGCCGTGTTTGTCCAATTGCTCAAACGGATCGACTGCATTGCCCAAACGCTTGCTCATCTTGTTACCAAAACGGTCGAGTACCAAGCCATTGGAAAGTACGGTATTGAAAGCTGTCTTACCGGAAACCATCGTTGCAATAGCATGCAAAGTAAAGAACCAGCCACGGGTCTGATCCACTCCTTCTGCAATGAAATCAGCCGTTTGACCAAACTCAGGGGTTCCCAATTTTCGCAAGGTTTCTTGTGCAAAAGGCATCGCTCCCGAGTCAAACCAAACATCGATCAAGTCGGTTTCCCGATACATCGGTTTACCGTTAGCAGATACCAGCACCCATTGATCCACGTAAGGTCGGTGCAAATCAATTTTTTCGTAGTTTTCTTTTGAGTAGTCTCCCGGCACAAAACCTGCCTTGCGCAACGGGTGTTCTTCCATCAATCCTGCAGCTACCGAGCGATCCAATGCTTCGTACAACTCAGCTACAGAACCAATGCAGCATTCTTCTGAACCATCTTCTGTGCGCCAGATCGGCAGCGGTGTTCCCCAGTAACGGCTACGGGACAAGTTCCAATCTTGCAGGTTTTCCAACCATTTTCCAAAACGTCCGCTTCCCGTTGATTCCGGCTTCCAGCGAATGGTTTTATTGAGTTCAATCAACTGATCTTGGACTGCAGTCGTCCGAATGAACCAGGAGTTCAAGGGGTAATACAAGACCGGTTTGTCCGTTCTCCAGCAGTGCGGATACGAGTGGACGTGTTTCTCGATCTTGAATACTTTATTTTCTTTTTTCAACCAAACACACAGATCCACGTCCAAAGTAGGCGCGTCTTCCGGCAAGGTTGCATCATACGCATTTTTCACATAACGGCCTGCAAATTCTGCATAAGCGGCCTCATCCACCGAAGAGGCTCTGAAATCAGCATGCATATCTTCAAGGCAATAGAAACGACCGGTCCGATCCACCATCGCCTGACGAACGCCATTCAAATCTTCCACCATCAAGGGCGGCACACCGGCTGCTTTGGCCACTTTATCGTCGTCTGCACCAAAGGTCGGTGCAATGTGAACGATACCAGTACCATCTTCCACCGTTACATAGTCACCCGGAATTACGCGAAATGCTCCTTCACCCGGATTGATCCACGGCATCAGTTGCTCGTAGGAAACACCGCACAAGGCAGGACCTTGCATCGGCTCGCCCAGAACTTGATAAGGAACAAGCTTATCACCCACATGATAGTCTTCCAACGACAATTCAGCCGCTTTCGGATTGAAGTGGTGAGCGACCAGATCCTTGGCCAACACATACACAGCCGGCACTCCGGTATAAGGATTGAATGAACGTACTCGAACATATTGAATATGAGGTCCCACACACAAAGCCGTATTGGAAGGCAAAGTCCAAGGTGTTGTGGTCCAGGCCAAGAAATAAACGTCGGTATCCCCAACTCCTTCAAACAAAAACTCAGAAACTTCGTTGCGGACCACCTTGAATTGAGCCACACAAGTTGTGTCTTTCACATCCCGGTAACAGCCCGGTTGGTTCAATTCATGAGAACTCAAACCCGTACCTGCAGCCGGCGAGAAAGGCTGGATTGAATACCCCTTATAGAGCAAACCCTTTCCATAAATATCTTTCAACAGGTACCACAGCGTTTCGATGTAACGGTTATCATAGGTGATGTAAGGATCATCCATGTCCACCCAATAACCAATACGCTCGGTCATAGTCACCCATTCACGGGTGTATTTCATCACTTCCTTACGGCAAGCATCGTTGTAATCATCCACAGATATCTTCTTACCAATATCCTCCTTGGTAATGCCCAACATCTTTTCCACACCCAGTTCTACGGGCAAACCGTGGGTATCCCAACCAGCTTTCCGTTGCACAAAAAATCCACGTTGAGTTTTGTACCGACAAATGGAATCCTTAATTGAACGAGCCATAACGTGGTGAATACCAGGCATACCGTTTGCTGACGGAGGTCCTTCAAAAAACACAAATTTCGGAGACGCTTTTCTCAACTCCAATGCATGCTGGAATGCAGCTTCCTTCTTCCATTTTTCGAGAATTGAGCGATTGATTTCAACGCTATCTAATTTTTTGTACTCAGCGAATTTCATATCCATTAATTTAACTTTGCAAATATACAATAATTCAGTACTTTTGAATGAAAAACTTTTACCTATGAACATCATTGACATCATTCTCCTGATCCTATTGGTCCCTGCTTTGTACAAAGGACTCACACAAGGATTCATCCGTCAGGCCTGTGGCATCATCGGTCTAATCCTGGGTATTTTTCTGGCTCGTGAATTTTCTGACCTGCTTGCTGAATACCTGCATTCCTGGATCAATGCAGATCCCTCCATTGTCCGCATCATAGCTTTTGCCCTCATCATGATTGGGGTCATTTTCAGCATCAACTTACTGGGCAAAGTCGTAGAAAAGATTTTTCAAGTGGTCATGCTGGGTTGGCTGAACCGACTTTTGGGCATTGTCCTTGCTTTGGGTACAGCCATTATCGTACTTTCCCTGTTGGCATCCCTGATTACCTACACCCATGAAAATTGGTTCACCCTCATTCCTCAAGAACTCTTGTCTGAATCCAAACTATTTGGTTTTCTGACAACTATATACGAAAATATTCTTCCTTTCCTACAATTTAAAAATTAATTTTTTTATCAAGAAAAGGACTTTTGGTCAAATCATACAAACACGCTGGAAATTTGACGAAAAAGGGCGGTCTTTCGGGATCCGCCCTTTTTCTTTGCACTCGAAAAGAACAGCGTTATGGCAAAGATTTATCTTTCCGAAGAAGTAAAAAAGACGATTGTCGGAATGCTGCCGATGATTCCAAAGAACAGACGGCGCACCTATCTCCTGGCAAGAATCCTCATTTACCTAATTAGCGCTGCTACTTTTTACATTCTTTTTCATTATTAAACCGGACAGGAGGCTGTGCGAGAGATGCGTATGCGGCGGAAAGGGGCAGACGTCGCCAGCGCAGTGGGAAGAGCCTCCTGTTTTTTTTAACAAACAAGCCCCGGATTAAAACAAAAAGAGCATGAGTTCAGCCACCAAGAACATCCGGCAATTGGATCAAGAAGACTGTGGAGCCGCCAGCATTGCTTACGTTGCAGCGCACTACGGCCTGATGCTTCCAATCACGCAGATCCGCGAAGTCTGTGGGACAGATTCCGGTGGCACCACCTTGAAGGGGCTGACTGATGCTGCAATTCACTATGGCTTTGAAGCCAGGGCTTTTAAATCGCCCGAAAAAAATCACACAGATCTAAAGGAAATTCCCCTTCCAGCCATCCTGCATTTTCAACGTCCAGACGGATGGTTGCATTTCGTCGTACTGACTGGGTACCACCCCAAATATCTGACAATCTGGGACCCAGACGGAGGCAAATCCACACGATACTCCCACCAAGACCTAAGCGCACATTGGTCCGGTTACTTGCTACTACTTATCCCTGGCGATGCCTTTGTGCCGGGTGGCGACAAACGCTCTTGGACGCAGAGAACATGGCAATTGATCCAGCGGCACCGGCACGAATGGAGACCTGCGTTGGCGGGCTCCATCGCCTATGCCACGGCCGGTATCACCTCCTCCCTATTTTTACAGATTCTACTCGATCAAGTCCTCCCGAATGAAGAATACCCTCTCTTATTCTTAATCGGTTCATTTATGTTAGTTTTAGTAATTCTATCTTGGATTACGGCTTATTACAGATCTTTATTTGTGGTTCGCACTGGTATTCAGATGGACGGAGGACTTGTTCTTTCATACCTGCGGCACTTATTCCAATTACCCCTATCGTTCTTCGACCACCGAAGTTGTGGTGAATTGAATGCCCGAATTGGTGACGCATTCCGCATCAGGGCCTTTGTTTCAGGCAGACTCTTGATACTATCTATCAGCCTTTTATCTCTTATTCTTTCTTTCACCCTTCTCATTTCCTTCTGCCCGAAACTGGCCCTGATAATTTTTTCTTTTCTTCCGGGCTACGCCCTCCTCTATAGCTTGGGCAAGCGGTTGCTCAAAAAGCATAACCGGGGAGCGATTGAAAAGGCTGCCCAGTTTGAGGCAACCTGTCTGGAAAGTATTTCCCGAATACGCATTGCCAAACTCTTCGATGCCGAACCAAGATTTATCCGACGCATCGAAAAAGCATACACCCAATTATCCGAACAACTCTATCGCAGTGGACAAACCAGCAGTCACCTGCTGGCTTGCTCCGAAGGGCTGAGCCGACTACAATCGACCTGCTTACTGGTACTGGGCGGGAAAATGGTTCTGGAAGGAGGATTAAGTTTGGGGGAATTGGTTGCATTCTATTCACTGACCAATTTCTTCACAACGCCCATCCTCCATCTGATCGAAAGCACCCAGAGTTTGTCAGAGGCCCAAATTGCCGCTGACCGGCTGTTTGAAATCCAGGAATTTCCCATAGAAACCACCGAAGGCTCACTTCCCTCTGAAACACTTCCCCCTTTCCAGACCATCCGCTTTCAGGATGTTGACTTTCACTATCCGGGACGACTACCGTTGTTTAGCAACTTTTCCCACACGTTCCACAAAGGCCGGATTACCGTCATTTCTGGCAGGAGTGGCTGTGGAAAATCTACCCTGGCCGCCTTGTTGCTACGAACCCTATCTCCCACAAAAGGACACATCTTCCTGGACGACATCGATTTACAGCACATCAACCTAAAAGATTGGCGTTCTTTCATCAGCATAGTGCCCCAACAAGCCGAATTGTTTCAAGGCACCATTCTGGAGAACATCGCACCCAACGAATCGCAGCCCAACCTACCGGAAATCAACGCTCTATGTCATCTCCTGCATGTGGACGAGCTACTCCAACAATTACCCAAGCACTTGCTAACCCCCATCACAGAAGGTGGTTTTGACCTATCAGGTGGCGAACGCCAGAAGCTGGCACTAATTCGGGCACTGTATCGCAAACCGGAAATCTTGGTACTGGATGAATCCAGTGCCCATCTTGACAAATCCGATCGTCAACAATGGAAACAAATCATTCGCAACCTGGCTGACCATGGGAAAACCATCCTACTCATCAGCCACGAGCAAGAAGTCATCCAATGGGGAGACGATCATTTAGATATGGAAGAACTGATGCGCATCAGCAAAGGTGGAAGACTACGCACCTAACCGGTAGTCATAACAACAATTATTAAACGCCATGGAAGGAATCTCTCTATCTGGGAAAGGGCTTATGTGTATAGGTCCTTCTGAATCAGCGAATGTTCGAGGTGGCACCGGAGCAGACCTGGTCCACGGAGTCATCGCGATCATCATCACCGTGCTAAGCAACATCAGCCAGTACATGGATGACTTGATCAAAGGATTCAATCGGGGTTGGAACAGCATCAAAATGGCATGGTCATGAACATCCCCCAGTCATTCACAGCTATCTCCGCACACGAGGCCTGCCAAGTCGTAGGTGGAAGATCGGAACAGGTAGGCAAGGTACTGGAAGCCATCGCAGCCGGCCTTGGATTGATCTGCAAATTGGTGTGGAATCTGTTTGACAGCATCCGCAAAAATTTTTATCCTCCGGAAGTTGTCGTGGCATGATGTCTAAAAAAAGTATCGGAGGGCTGTGTGGATTGCTTGCACCACACGCCCTTTTTCTCCTACTATTGCTGCTTTGTGAACCAATCAGCGTCCTGGGACAAACTCCCACGTGGAGTCTGGAAGCTTGCATCCAGTATGCATGGAACAACAACCCGGAAATTCAACTTCAGAAAATTGAACTACAGCAGACCCGTTTGCAACATCGGGAGCGACTTGCTGCTTTTACACCATCCATCATCGCCAGTGGCAACCAACCCATTCAAACAAAATCCAGCATTCAAGCTGCAGCGCATTGGGAACTCCGTGCAGAACTTACCTTATTCCAAGGCGGTAGCCGAATCAACCGATTGCGAAGTAGTCGGGAAGCCTTATTGGCTGAAAAACACGAAACAGAATGTTTGCGGGAGGACCTCCGTCTGGAGATTACGCGCCAATACCTAGATGTTCTATTGGCCATCGAACTGAGTCAACTGGCCGAGGAAAGCAAAAAGACCTTGCTAACCCAACAAGTCCATACACGCAACCTCGTAGAAGCCGGCTCCCTCCCCTACGCATCACTGCTGGAATTGGAGGCCCAAGTGGCCCAGGAAATCTATCAAGCCACTGAAGCAGCTAACCAATGTCGTGAAGCCTTGCTAACACTCCGGCAAAGTTTGAATCTACCATCCCACATTCCACTCTATCCCGATACAACCCTCTTAACAATGCCCGTACCGCTCCCCATTACCCTTTGTGCCGATACGCTGTTTTCTCAAACCCAAGACTACCCAACCCTGCAGGCAGCCCAGCATCGGATGGAACAGACCCGCTGGGAATGGTTATCCACCCAAGGACTCATCTTCCCAAACATTTCATTAGTCGCCTATTACCAACCCAACTACCCGCAACCCTTCAGCTTCGGATTGCAGCTTCAATGGCCCCTTTGGCACCAAGGGAATACAGTCCGCAGTATCAAACGCTCCGAACTGGAATACCAACGCTCCCAACTACAACTCTTGCAGACCCAACAAGCACATTATAAAAATCTTCAACTTTTGATTCACGAAGCAACATGCGCCTACCAACAATATTTGGCCGCTTGTCATCATTTTCAAGCGCAAGAAAACTCCTTCAAACAAGTCGTTCAAAAATTCAACCTTGGCTTGATCGATGGCAACGATTACGCCAGGGCCCATCAGCAACGCATCAATGCCCGTTCCGAAATGTTGCAAAGTCATTTCAGCTACTACTTTCAATGCAAAATCCTCGATTACTACCAAGAAAGTACCTCTACGGGGGCATCGCTCTCTTTCTAATCTCCGGATGGGTCATCCTCTCCCTCATCCGTGGGGAACGAGGAGCCCTTGTCACGATTGTCCACCCCTCCATCCAGGCGATGACCGAGCAGGTTCCAGCCAATGGCTATTTAAGACCGCTGATCGAGATTGCCTTGTCGCCCGATGTCTCAGGCGAAATTGTCAACCTCTACGTTCGAGAAGGGGACCAGGTCCAGAAAGGAGACTTGCTTCTGAAAATCAGACAAGACAGTTACCTGGCAGCCGTTGATCAAGCTGAAGCTTCGCTACAAGCCATTCAAGCCCAACTCAAGCAAGAGTCCTACCAGTTTGAACAGCAGCAAAGACGCTACGAACGTAGCCGGATGCTATTTGAGCAGGGATCCATCTCCAAGGTCGAATACGAGGATGCCGAAGCAGAATTCCGATTGGCCGAATGCCGATTAGAAACGGCTACCCACAATGTCGCCAACGCAAAAGCCTCGAGAAACCAGGCCCGAGAAAACCTGCGCAAAACCTTCGTCTACGCGCCTATGGAGGGCATTGTTTCCCGACTCAATGTCGAACAAGGGGAACGGGTGGTAGGCACCAGCCAGATGGCAGGAACTGAAATGCTCCGAATCGCAGATTTCCGACAAATGGAAGTGCGGGTTGAGGTTACGGAAAATGACATTTTAAAAATAAAACTGGGGGATACGGCTCAAGTATTTATCGATGCCTATCCCCAACAGAAATTTCAAGGCATCGTCACCCAACTGGCCAATTCGGCCTCCTACTCTGAACGGAACACCGGTATCCCTGTCTATCCGGTTCGGATCTTGCTGCTGGAAGACTCATACGCAGAGCTGCTTTCCGATCATGCCTCGCCCTTCCGACCAGGCATGTCCGCCAACATTGAAATCGAAACCCAAAAAAAGGAGGATGTACTCACCCTTCCGCTCAGTTGCTTCGTACAACGTCCGGGCAGCAAACAGGCGCAAGTCTTCATCCGACAAGCGGATGGAATAGCACGATTACGATCCGTTCGCGTGGGAATGCAAGATTTGGAACGCATCGAAATTCTCTCCGGCATCCGGTTGGAAGACGAAATTATTTCCGGACCCTATAGTCTACTTCATGATAGGTTGAACGACGGAGATTTTGTATCTTTGCAGTATGAATAAAAATCGATTCCTTCTGATTGAGACCAGCACGGAAGCTTGTTCCGTTGCCTTGGCTGAAAATGACCGAATTCTGGCCAAACGTTGGACCAACGAACCCAAAGCACACGCTCGTCTGTTGGCTCCCTTTGTTACTGAAGTATTGGCAGAACACAACCTCTCGTTGAAAGACTGCCAAGCAATTGCCGTCAGCCAAGGGCCAGGCTCCTATACCGGTCTTCGAGTAGGGGTCTCAACCGCCAAAGGACTCTGCTATGGAGCCGGACTTCCGCTCCTAGGTATTGGTACGCTCGACCTGCTGGCCGAAGCAGCACGACTCCACCTGCAAGCACAAGGCATCTCGGCACAACGCCTGTTGATCATTCCCATGGTGGATGCCCGTCGGATGGAAGTTTATGCCGCCCGCTACAACGCCGATGCTCAAGCGCTGACCGAGCCACTCCCCGTCATTTTGGACGAGCACTCATTTGAGGAGGAATTTCAAGCATACGACCGTTTGGTATTCATAGGGGATGGCGTTCAGAAGTTCCGCACCATCCTGTCGGAAGAAAAACAAAGCAAGGCGAGCTGGTTTGAAGAATGTCCAGATGCTAGTACCATGCTCCGACCGGCCCGTGTGGCCTACGAAAAAAAAGAGTTCAAAGATGTTGCTTACTTTGAACCCTTTTATCTCAAAGATTTCGTTGCTGGCACCAGCAAGAAATCGCTTCTTTAATTTGCCTGACTACCGCAACAATCGGCCAATCAAACGATCCAGCGCTACTGGATCAAATTCATTGCGTTCCGGACGGATGTTCCCTGCCTGGTCGATCAAATACATCGCCGGTACTGATCCCACGTTGTAATAAGCAGCTGCTACTGAATAGGCACCCATACCATCACACACCGATATCCAAGGCAATTGTTGCTCCTTCACCGTTTGAGCCCATTGCGTCTTGTCGGCATTCAACGCCACTTGATAAATTTCCAAGCCACGTTGGTGGTATTTTTCATACAAGGCCTTCAATTCGTTATTGAAAAGTTTTTGGTTGGCATCAGCGGCTGACCAGAACGACAAGAGGATCAACTTTCCTTGTGCGTCCGACAAATTGCGGATCTTTCCATCGCGATCAGGCATACTCAAATCCGGATACGTAGCCGTCTTTGCTTGACTTAATTTCTTTTCCAACTGCAGCATTGCCGTACGATAGTCACGCTCTTCCTTCAATGCGTGCAAGTAGGTAGATTTCGGGTAAGTGATGCGCAATGAATCGTAAACACGACCGAAATAGAGTGCATCCCGGTACTCGTTAAAGATGGGCAACTCATCCGAGAAACGACGGTACAAGGTGGGCACCTGCACAATTGATTGCGGATGTTTCATCAAGAAACGAATGGACTCTTGTTTGTATTTCACATAGAAACGGCCCAAATCCAACTGACATTTCTCTTGCAAAGCCTTGTTTCCAGAGGCGCTTGCTTGAGCCATCTTCAATGACAATGATTCAAAAGAAGCTTGAGCGGCCTCAAAATCCTTTTCTTGCTTATGGAAAAGATAAGCTTCTTCCGATCCATTGACTTCAACCGAACCAGTCTGACCCAAAACGATGTTCAGACGATCTGCCTCGTTGACCACAAAAGACGCCACACGCTGTTGATCTTTCAACAGACAGTAGAATTCCGGTGCATCGTGCGGTGCAGCGAATGTATAGGTAATCTTTCCTCCTTGTAATTGCAAGGTATCTACAGCAACCCATTGGTTGATGGCCAAACGGGCCAACACGTATTCGGTTCCATCCGGAGTACCCGGAGCTGCCAATTCAAACTGAGCATGCTGGCGAGAACAAGCCGCCAAACCAATCCCCATCAAGAGGAACAAAAACAAACGTTTCTTCATATTTCCACTATTGAATAGATTCCGCAATGGCCGAAGCGATGCGTTCAAACTCTTCACGGCTCAATTGAACTTTTTCTTTTCGAAAGTCCATATCTGCTTCGGTTTGTAGGGGCACCAGGTGAATATGCGCATGCGGCACCTCCATACCCAAAACAGCGACGCCTACCCGTTTGCAAGGGATGGCTTTGAAGATGCCTTCCGCCACTCGTTTAGCAAAGAGCATCAGGGCTTGATAATCTTCGTCAGCAATATCAAACAGATAGTCTGTTTCTTGTTTCGGGATCACCAAGGTATGACCCGGAGCCATCGGGTTAATGTCCAAAAACGCATAGAAGCGTTCATTCTCCGCCACTTTGTACGAAGGAATCTCTCCCTGAACAATCCGAGTAAAGATGCTTGCCATATTAGATGGAAATTTCCAGAATTTCAAATTTCAAAATACCTGAGGGAACTTTCACTTCTACCACATCGCCTTTTTCTTTGCCCATCAGAGCCTTGCCAATCGGCGTTGCAGCAGCCAACTTTCCTTCGCGGAAGTTTGCTTCACTTTCGCCCACCAAGGTGTATTCCACTACTTGGTTGTTTAACAGGTTTTTCAGTTTTACCTTGTTCAACATTTGAACCCGGTCAGTGCTCAATTTGGATTCATCAATCACCCGAGCATTCGCAATGAGGCTCTCTTGTTTGGAAATTTTCAACTCCAACAAGCCTTGTGCTTCTTTGGCTGCATCGTATTCTGCATTTTCTGACAAATCGCCTTTATCGCGAGCTTCCGCAATCTGTTTGGAGATAATCGGTCGCTGTTTAATCAATTCTTCCAACTCCGCTTTCAGTCTTTCCAGACCTTCCGCGGTAACATAATGTATTCCAGACATAATCAATGTTTATTAATTCAAGACAAATTAGGATTCTTCAAACTTCGGTTTCATCAATTCCGAATAAAGAACCAGCTTTTTCAATTCTTCCTTGGACCATTGGGATGAAGCGCTTACCACAACTTCCTTGGGTTCTTCCATGCGCTCAGTCGCTTGAGGAGCTTCCTCAACAAGATCAGACACAACTTCCGGATCCTGCCCAGCAAGCGCGGTCTTCTCCGGTTCTTGCCACAGATGCGGCTCGTCCAGAAAATCCGGTTCAGACGTCGCCACGCGTGCTTTTTTTCGGATATTTCCGACCAATCCAGCACCCAGCAGAACGATTGTTATGACGATCTCAATCCAGTCCACGTTATTTGTTTTTACTTCGTACAAAGGTAAAGTATTGTCGGGCAAATTCCAAATCTTCCCCCATTCTCTGCCGCAAGGCTTCCAGGGAGGAGAAACGCCGTTCATCCCGAATTCTGGCAAGGAATGTCAATTCCAAATCCAGGCCATAAATATCTTGAGAGAAGTCCAACAAATGGGTTTCAATCGTAATGGCATTGCCCAGTCCAACAGTCGGACGGGATCCGATGTTGCACAAGCCCGGGTAGGTTTTCCCCTCAAAACAAGCTTCCACACAATAGACACCATGCGCCGGAACCAGTTTCAAGGGCTCATACAGCTGCATGTTCGCCGTTGGAAAGCCCAATTTCCGTCCCAGCTGATTGCCGGCCACGACAACCCCCTTCAACTGGTAGGCCCGTCCCAACAAGTGATTGGCCTCTTCCAAAGCCCCTTGTTGTAACAAATTCCGGATCCGCGTGGAGCTGATTCCACTACCATCGGCATCTGTCCGCTGCACGATGATGGGCTCAATTCCCAGTTTCAAGGCTTTTTCAGCCAAGATCTGCGGTGTCTGCTGTGCATCACAGCCCAGTCGATGGTCATAGCCCAACAACAGGATGTTCACGCCAAACTGATCCCGCAAATAGTCTCGCAAGAATTCTTCAGAGGTCAGGTGACTGAAATCCCGACTGAAAGGCACCACGTGGCATTGATCAATACCCAACTCCCGCAGGATTTGTTGTTTCTCTGCCAAGGTCGTCAACAGACGAAGATCCGACGCATCCTGCTGCAAGACCGTACGAGGGTGGGGCCAGAAAGTCACCACCGCACTGGATCCTCCCCGGCTTTCAGCAAGGTCACAGAGCTGCCGCAAGACTGCTCTGTGACCTAAGTGTATGCCATCAAAAAATCCGGTAGCCGCTACAACCATTTTACCAATTCAAAATCTTGACGGTGAGGCAACAAACTGTTCTTTGCGAACATCCGGGCAGCCACCCAGTACAGGCCGGCAGCATCCGGAAGAATGTTGCAACGATACGTTGCAATTCCTGCTTCCAGCGATTCAAACCGATAGGTGAATCGTTCTTCCACATGGAATTTTCCTTTTTTATCTTGAGTAGCGAACAAGAGTTCAATACCAATGTCCTCCGGTTGAATATCTCCAATCATCAGACGGATTTCCGAACGGTAGGTCTTGCCCAACATCTGCATACCTTTAGCGCTGTCCGGTTTGTCGAAAGACAACACTTCAATTTGCGACCATTCCCGTCTAAGTTTCCGCTTCCAGAAGGCAATTTCCCGGGCTTGTTTGGCATCCGATTTCAACAAGGCACGGCTGCGTTTGTACAACGGCTGATAATACTTGTCGATGTAATCGTTCATCATCCGGTTGGTGGTAAAGTTGCAAGCCACTTGGGCCACCGTGTTCTTAATGAAGCGGATCCAACCCACCGGCAAACCGGTTTGAGCTTCGCGCTCGTAGTAGGTCGGCGCAATCTCATTCTCAATGATGTTGTAAATGGTCGCCGCGTCCAATTCATCCTGGTAGTTTTGGTCATCGTATGTGCGTTCCATCGGCAGAGCCCAACCAGCGCCTTCCTTGTAACCTTCTACCCACCATCCATCCAGCACAGAGAAGTGCATTACACCGTTCATGGCAGCTTTTTCGCCTGAAGTACCGGAAGCCTCCAAGGGACGGGTAGGATTGTTCATCCATACATCCACCCCTTGCACCATCAATTTGGCCAAGTTGATGTCGTAATTCGGAACAAAAACAATCTTTCCGATGAATTGCGGCATCTTGGAAATTTCCACAATGCGACGGATCAAATCCTGACCGGCCTTATCTGCCGGGTGCGCTTTACCTGCGAACAGGAATTGTACCGGACGTTCCGGATGGTTCACCAGTTCGTCCAAACGTTGCAGGTCTCTGAAAAGCAAGTGTGCGCGCTTATAGGTTGCAAAACGACGGGCAAAACCAATGGTAAGAATGTCTTCCCGCAAAGTTTCGCGAATCTTCACAATGTGGTGCGGCGAATAGTGATTGGTCGCAGCAGGATCTGCCAAACGTTCACGAACCGCTTGGATCAAACGGCTACGCAACTGATTCCGCACCTGCCATACTTCCTGGTCTGTTACTTGATAAATACCACTGAAGCATTCTTTGTCGTAGTGGTGCGAGGAGAATCGTTCTCCAAATACACGGGCGTGTACTTCCTTCCATTCGGGAGCAGTCCAGGTCGGATAGTGTACCCCATTGGTCACGTAACCTACGTGCAACTCTTCCGGCAGGTAACCAGGCCACAGACCGGACAAAATATCTTGGCTGACAATACCGTGCAACCAGCTCACTCCATTCACTTCTTGCGAAAGGTTGCAAGCCAAATTGCTCATCGAGAATTTCTCACCCGGATCGTGTGCATTCAATTTACCCAAGCCCATCATGGTAGTCCAGTCAATTTTCAAACGGGACGGGTAATGGGCAATGTACTTGCGCAAAAGATCTTCGCTGAAGGCATCGTGTCCGGCAGGTACCGGGGTGTGGGTGGTGAAGAGGGAGGATGAGCGCACCAGTTCCAACGCTTCCCCAAAAGTATAGTTTTCAGAAATGTATTCACGCAGGCGTTCCAAACCGATAAAGGCAGCATGTCCCTCGTTGCAATGGTACACATCGGCCTTGATGCCCAACGAGCGCATCGCACGAATACCACCAATACCCAAGAGCAACTCTTGTTTGAGACGGTTTTCCCAATCTCCACCGTACAAGTGGTGGGTCACTTGACGATCTTCCGGCAAGTTGTCTTCGTAGTCGGTATCCAACAAATAAAGCTCGGTACGACCTACATCAACCCGCCACAGACGTGCATAGATGTTACGACCCGGGAATGCCACAGAAACCGTCACCCAATTTTTATCCTTATCGTACACCGGAACCGCCGGAATCTTCATAAAGTCTTGGGCGTCGTAGGTGGCCACCTGGTCGCCTTGGCCACTGAGTTTTTGGGTAAAGTAACCATATCGGTACAAGAAACCGAAGGCCGTCATGTTGACACCCATATCACTGGATTCCTTCAAGTAGTCGCCGGCCAGAATACCCAAACCACCCGAGTAAATTTTCAACGAGGTATCCAAACCATACTCCATACAGAAGTAGGAAATGGCGGGTCCTTTGCGTTGTTTCTTTCCTTCCATGTAAGCCATAAAGTCCGCATACACGCGATCCAACTCTGCCAGGAAGGCTTCGTTCTTTTCAAGTTCTTTGTATTTCTTGTAAGAAATGGTGTCCAACAAGGCAATCGGGTTTTGACTGACAATTTCCCACATTTCCGGATCTATGCTCTTGAACAGGTCGATGGCTTGTTGGTTCCAGCACCACCACAAGTTCCGAGAAAGAGTATCCAAATGTTTCAGTCGCTCCGGCAATTGGCGGTTCACCAACACTTGTCCCCAAGACGGGCGGTTTGCTTCCAGTCGTTGATAACCTTGCATCGGCTCATCCACCCGGTGTTCGGGATATGCCCCATGCGCGGCCACTACACGTTCGATCGCTTTGGAGTATGCTTGTTTGTAGTAGGTCACATTATTCCTCCAACGGGCAATGGATGCCACATCTTCGGCATTGTCACGATAGTCTTCCAAAGCTTCCTCCGACAGGTTGCAAACTTTTTCCACCTGATCCGCTGTCCGGATTACCACATCGTTGTAATTCCGGTCGTTTCGTTCAATCACACGAATCGAAGGGTGTTCTTTCCGGTAGTATTCACGCACCCACAAACCAAAACCAGCTACGGATGTGGTTACCGTCGGCACTCCGAAGGCCAGACTCTCCAGAGGAGTATAGCCCCAAGGCTCATAATACGAAGGGAAGACCGTCATATCCAAACCGCTCAAAAGAGCATAATACGGTTTGTTGAAAACTCCGTCAGCACCATTCAAGTAAGAAGGAACAAAGAAGATATGGACCCGATCCTCCGGACGGTTGTACAAGCTCAAAGCATGCATCCGGTTCAAAACGGCATCCGTTTCCGGATCTTGAAGCGTATGTGAGGTTTGGGTCGTATGTGCATTGGGATTGCCATTTAAGCGAGCCACCAAATCCCGGTCCGGTCCATTATGTCCCCCGGGCACCATGATGAACGCCAAAATCTTACGCGCATCTTTCTGTGCATTCAGACGGGCCATTGCATCCAGGAATACATCCAACCCTTTATTTTTATATTCGTAACGGCCACTGATTCCCAACAGGAAGGGGTTTTCATACGTTTGACCGCTCATGGCCTGAGCAACTTGAATCAATAGGTTGCCGGCTTCTTTGTTTTGTCGTTTCAATTCATTGGCCGCGGGCACCAGGGAGCTGACAAAGCCATTCGGAGTCACCACGTCCACCTTGCGACCCAGAAAACGTTCACATTCCAGGGCTGTAATCTCACTAACGGTGGTGAAAACATCCGCCTGATTCGCTGCACATTTTTCCATCGAGTGTTTGGCCACAACGTTGAATTCGCGCGCTTTTTCTTCCGGTTGCACCAAGTCCATCGAATCATACAACGGTGTATTGTTGCATGCCAGGCAACGGCCCACCACCGTCGCGTGGGTGGTAAATACCGTAGCTACGTGCACCGGAGAACCTTTCAAGTACAACAAACCGGCACCGGCCATCCATTCGTGGAAGTTGGCCACCACTTTGAAATGGGATTGCACATTGAAGCGAACAAAGCTTTCAATGGCTTTACCGGCTGCATATCCGAACAGCACCGGTTCGATGAAATCCCATTGACCACTGATGGAGTCCAAACCGTAAGCGGTCCAGAATCCCGTCATGATTTCATCTTTTTGTGCAATAAACTGGGTATAATCCACCAGAATGGCGATCGGTTGGCTCGGCACATTCCAACGTCCGATGCGTACGCGCAGACCTTCCTGTGCTGCAGCCAGACGCCAAGAACGGAACAAAAGAGGGTCCGGAATAAATTCCGGATTCTGTTCAGTTTCCATCCACACATCAGGACCGATCAATATATGTTTGTCCTTCAAGTCTTTGGCTAAGGATTCCGATTTGGTAGCCAATACCGTATGTATGCCTCCGACTTTGTTGCATACCTCCCAACTTGCCTCAAACAGATAGTCGGGCATTATTACTTTCTCTGTGTTCATCTATGTTATCTCGAATCAAATACTGCTAACGTTCCTTCAAACTGCGATCCACACGCAGTGAGAAATCACTGAGCACATTCATATAGTTAATAAAGGCTTCATAAGGGGTGTCGTACGGGTTGAAATATTTGTGTACGGCACCATCCGAGAAGAATTTGGTGCACATATAGTAGAAATGGTCACTCTCTTGCAATTTGACATAATCCCGCTGGATTTGTGCATCTCCCGTGGCCAATACCTTATCACGCAACGAATAGAGTTTGGTAAATGCCTCATTTTGCAGTTCATTACCCAACCAGGCAGAAGTATCACGTTCTTCATCGGCCCAAGAAATGGCAAACGGCACGTGCAAAGGTGCTACCGGCTGGTGTTTGCGGGCGGCCTCTGAAGGTGTGCAGAATTCAAAGTTGCTGTTAGCCAAAATCGTTTCCGGCAAATTGCGCATAAAATCAAAGATACCGGATGAAGCATCCTGGTGTTCTCCGAAGGTTTCGTAGTCCATGAACAAGTTGATCACCTCTTCGTTTTGTCCGGATTGCACCAGCCAGGTCACAAATTTCTCACAATTCACCGGCCAGTTGTTCCAACTCCGGTCAGAAAAGCGGAATGCAATGTCATCACTGAGGTTGAAATTGCGCAACAATACTTTCAGACGGGGATTGATTGCGTTGGCATACACATAGTTGGGACTCTTCCAGCCCATGATGTGTTTGGCTCCTTCGGTCAACATCGTACGGAATCCCATCTTGGCAACTACTTCTCCAATTTGATCGGAATAGATCAACTCGGTGTTGCGGAAACATTTGGGTTTCTGACCAAAGTACTTTTCGATGGTCTGGCTGTGTAATTCCACTTGTTTCTTGAACTCCGGAATCGAAGTCAAGGAAGCCAACGAGTGAGAGTAGGTTTCCGCCAGAAATTCAACGCAACCGGTATTCGCCAATGCCTTAAAACTGTCAATCACTTCCGGTGCATAGCGCTCAAACTGTTCCAATGCAACCCCGGAAATAGAGAAAGCAACCTTGAAAGATTTGTTCAACTTTCCGATCAGTTCCAACAACAGAGCATTCATCGGCAAATAGCAACGTTGGGCTACCCGTTGCAGGATCGTACGGTTGGAAAAATCGTCAAAATAATGAGAGTCTACACCGATATCGAAGAAACGGTATTGTCTCAATCGATCGGGTTGGTGTACCTGAAAATACAGGCATATCGTTTGTGTTGCAGATGCTTTCATAAGTTTGATATTATAAGGTTGACGAATATACTTCTTTAACTTTTAAGGCTGCATTTTCCCACTTCAGTGAGTTGACTTCATCCAAGCCACAACGAACAGCCATCTCGGGCAAGGCCGGGTAATTGAGCAAAGCATACATCGCGTCTGCCATTGCATCAATGTCCCAGAAATCTACTTTGATTGCGTGTTTGAGCACCTCTGCCACGCCAGATTGTTTGGAGATGATGGTCGGCACTTCTGCCCGCATCGCCTCCAGCGGAGAGATACCAAAAGGCTCCGATACCGAAGGCATTACATAAACATCGGAATAGCAGAACATCCGTTGTACATCAGCGCCTCGCAAGAATCCGGTGAAATGGAAACGGTCTGCAATACCCAACTTGGCCACACGACGGATGGAGCGGTTCAACAAGTCTCCACTACCAGCCATTACAAAACGGACATTCGGACAACGCTTCAAGACCTTGTTAGCCGCTTCAATAAAGTATTCGGGACCTTTTTGGAAGGTAATCCGTCCCAGGAAGGTCACCACTTTTTCCGGCACACCACGGGTTACATCCATCCGATTGTGTCCTTGGAAATCCACGGCATTGTGAACCGTCACCACCTTACTCGGGTCGATACCATATTTGTTAATTACAATGTTACGGGTCAGGTTACTAACCGTAATCACCCGATCAGCCTCCTGCATCCCCAATTTTTCCAGAGCGTGTACCTGGGTATTCACATTCTCACCACTGCGGTCGTATTCCGTCGCGTGTACGTGAATCACCAAGGGTTTGCCCGTAATCCGTTTTGCTGCAATACCTGCCAAATAGGTCAACCAGTCATGGGCATGAATGACGTCAAAGTCCTGTTGCATCGCAATGGTTCCTCCGACCATCGCATAGCGGGCCACTTCTTCCATCAAGTTCGCACCATACTTACCGGAAAATTTAAACTTCTGTTTGAAGTCAATCCGTTTTTCTTCAATCCGATCTTGTTGCTCTTGCACCACTTCGGTGAATTGCTCCGGGGTCATGTAAGGGATGATGTTGGATTCCACCCGAAGGAATTGCACCCGATTGGAGAACAAACGGGAATCATATACGGAAGAGGATGCTTCTACATCACTGGCATTAATAATCTTAACAACACTCTGATCTTCGTCACCTGATGCGGACGGCATCACGAACAAGACATCCACATCGTGTTTGGCAAGACCTTTGACCATACCATAACAAGCTGTTCCCAACCCCCCAGCGATGTGAGGGGGAAACTCCCAACCGAACATCAACACTCTCATAAACTATCCTCCTTGTATTTTTCAATCAAATAAAATGCACGCAACAACTCTGCCGCACTCACCGAGTAGGAAATGGCTCCGTGCGGGAAATGCGGGGGATCTCCATCATACAACTCAGCAATACAGCCTAAGCCGTGAATGGTCATATCCTCTTCAAAGGCAGCAACCAACTCTTCCGCTTTGCGAACAAAGCTCTTGCCATACAGACGGAAAGACGCCTCAATGAAGAATCCAATCAACCAGGTACGGGTGGATCCCTGGTGATAAGCGTGGTCGCGTTGATCCTGGTTACCCTCATAAACGCCCTTGTACAAAGGATTTTTAGGCGACAGTGTCCGCACACCGCGGGTGGTCAGCAATTCTTTCTCAATGCTGCGCAAAACCTGAGCCTGCACCGTTTCGTCAATCGGTGAATAGGGCAAGGTACAGGTCAGAATCTGGTTCGGACGAGTAGAGATATCGCGATAGCCATTTTCACCAATGTAATCCGCCAAATGACCACGTTCTTCCACCCAGAACATCGGGTAGAAATTTTCTTTAATACGATCCCGCACTGCGATGGCTTGTTGCACAAGACGACCTTTTCGATCCGATCCTTTCACCGAATCAATTACATAACACAGCGCATTGTACCAGAGCGCATTCATTTCTACCTGATAGCCGGAACGTTCCGTTACAGGATTTCCATGGCAGTCATAAGCATTCATCCAACTCAAAGCCACTCCTTGCAAACGCGTCCACAACAAGCCGTTCCCGTGCAATTCCACGCCAATCCGCTCATCTTTTAGGAACGTATCCAGAATGCGCAACAAAACCTTAGAGAAGGTCTTCCAAGCCAAAGCATGATCGTCCAGATAATCTCCAAACAATTGTGCAACCCTAAAAAGCAACAAAGCGGCATCGGCCTGCTTGGATCCTCCATATAGTTGGCCATCGTATTGGGCATAAATACCCTTTACAATATCTTTGAAAGTCTTTTGATCTCCGTCGTTGAAAAGCGTCAGCCCCGGCAACGCCAACAAACTTTGACGCAATCCATTATCCAACCAGGAGTAACCGGATACCACACTGGTCACGCCATCCCGGCGAGAGATGCATTGCTTGGCAGCCAAGCGCAGGCATTCCCGGTAGCTGGAGTGTCCCATACGGGCTGCAAACTCTTTATCGTAGTGACGGGAGAATGACTTGACCGGCATTTCTGCGGTTGACACCGACAAAATAATGGACTCACCACTTTGGATCGGCATTTCAAACATACCCGGCACGTACAAATCCTCACTACTCTCAAATCCACGACGTTGTTCTTCCCGGTACGTAACTCCATAATACCAGTTCGGATTGTGGATGTATTCAACCGGCTTATTGAATTGCAGGAAGAGATCCGGGAATCCCTCATACATCCGGTAACGGCAGCCGTTTGTCACCGCTTCGTAACGGGTATCCGCCTGCGGGTTTGCCTTGGTCAAGGAATGAATGTCCCGGAATGCCAAAAAGGGTTTGATCCGCAAAACCGTTTCCGAATGAGCTTCCAACAAAGTGTATTTGATCAACAGGCGCTCCTCATCGTGCAAGAACAACATTGACTTGCGGAAAAGCATTCCTCCCACACGATAGCTAATATCACAGCTGCGACCCAGCTCAAAGTCAACGATGTATTTATGACCTCTCGGCTCGTAGATATCACCGTACGAACGGATTCCTAAATTGAATTCGTGTTCGTGCTGGATCAGCGACTCATCCACGGCTGACAGCAGAATATGTTTCCGACCTTCAAATCGATCGATCGGCAAAACAAAAAGACCGTGGTACTTGCGCGTATTACAACCAACAATGGTTGTATTGCTGTATCCACCGGACCGATTGCTTGACAACACTTCGCGTTTTAGCGAATACTCAAGATTCACCAGCTCCGCCTTGTTAAACTTCAAATAAGCCATATCTATTCGGTTTTAACGTTTAATCCTCCAATTTCAACACCAATGCTGAACGGCTGGGCAAGTACAACGAAAGACGATTCTCACCATCTTGCAGCTGGGTAAAATAAAAACCTCCGGCCTCGATTCTATCAAAGCCATCGAACAGTTTTTGATCCGTATCCAGCACCCATCTGTACTTTCCGGCCGGTGCTACGAAGCAAAAATCCGAGAAAGAACATAAAGGATTGAAATTGAATGCAAAGATACACCTTCCACGTTTAAAAATCAAAATTTTCCGCTGCTCATCCTGCCAAAGATGTTCCAAGGAATGGGCCAGCCATTGCTCCGCCCGCGCCTGCTGAATCATCACACGTTCAAAATCCCGCAACCTACCATAGCGCAGGCATGGATTCTCTGCCAACGACCATTGCCTCCGTGCATAATGATAGGACCAGTCATTGCCCACTCTGGGAAAATCAATCCATTCCGGATGCCCGAATTCATTACCCATGAATGTCAGGTAGCCATCCCCCGCCGTTGCCAGGGTCACCAGGCGAATCATTTTGTGCAAAGCAATACCCCGCTCCACCTGCAAATTCGGACAGTCCAACTCCATCCCGGTGTACATTTCCTTACCCAACAAGCGGAACAACAGAGCCTGATCTCCCACCATGGCCTGATCGTGACACTCTGCATAGCTAATAGTCCGTTCATCCTGCCGTTTGTTGGAACATTGGTAGTAAATTTCCCCAACACTCCAATCCTCATCGGATCGTTCCTTGATCCATTTGATCCAGTGGTCAGCAATCCCCATGCTCATCCTAAAATCAAAACCAAAGCCCCCTTCCGATAACGGTGCCGCCAAACCCGGCATACCACTCACCTCCTCGGCAATGGTGATAGCCGACGGACTCACCTCGTGAACCAACACATTGGCCAACCCCAAGTAAGTCAAGGCATCCTCGTCCTGCTGTCCGTCAAAATAGGGTTGATAATCCACAAATGCCCGCCCCAATCCATGGTCCCGATAGATCATGCTGGTAACCCCATCAAAACGAAAACCATCCAGGCGATATTCTTCCATCCAGAATTTCAAATTGGAGAGTAGAAAATACAACGTCTCATCCTTGCCATAATCAAAACAACGAGTTCCCCAAGCCGGGTGCTGACCTCGTTCTCCTGCGTGGAAGTACAAGGTTTCCGTTCCATCCATCAAACCCAAACCCTCTTGCTCATTGCCCACTGCGTGCGAATGCACAATATCCATAACCACAGCAATACCCGCACGATGCGCCTCATCCACCAATCGCTTGAAGTCTTCCGGGGTACCATAACGCGAGCTCAATGCAAAAAAGTTCGCTACCTGATAACCAAACGAACCATAATACGGATGTTCCTGCAATGCCATAATCTGCAGGGTATTATAACCCATATCCACCACTTTCGGCAACACTTCTTTCCGGAAATAATCAAACGTTGCCACGCCATATTCTTCCGAGCTCATTCCGATATGCACCTCGTAGATCAAGGGATGATCCACCCGCTCCGGGTTGGGATAGCGCCATTGGTACGACTGCCGAGGATCCCAAACCTGTGCAGAAAACACCTTGGTCTGCTGGTCCTGCACACATCGGGTTGCATAAGCTGGCAATCGCTCACCACCCCCTCCTTGCCAATGCGCAGACCATCGGAAAAGCATCCCGTGAGGCGCTTTACTCAAAGGAAGCCGCAATTCCCAATTGCCATTACCCAACGGTTTGAACGCATAGTCCGGATCTTCCCGCCAACCGTTGCATTCTCCAACCAAGTACAACGATTTCGCATTGGGCATCCATTCGCGAAATACACGTTCCTGCTTCTCCCTGTGAACTCCATAAAAAAGATGGTTGTTCATTTTATCCTTCAGCAACTGGTTGTATCCAGCAAGCTCCTGCTTCTTGCGAATCACCGCCTGGTAGCGCTTGACAATTACCTGCCGATAAGGTTCCAGATAAGGGTCCCAATCAAAAATCATATCGCAATAATAAATTAACTCTCACATCATTACCTCTTCTTCCATCCACCAGGGTCCGACGTCCCCAAATTCCCTCAACTCCCACAACCCCATGATCGACCACTTCACAAAGGTAAGTTACCGAAGCATAGTCGCCGGCCCGATACAACTCCGATGCAAAGGCATAATCTCCTAATACCTGCGTCCTTGAATAGATCACACTCATGGTATTTCGTCCATACAACAACTCATAACTCAACATCATCCCATAGGCCGGAATCAGGTACAAATTTTCATAAGAAGGATCGACCCAAAAGTTCATCCCACCACCCTGCAAATCGGTCATGCAATCTCCCATACCCCGAGTATAAACCACTTGGGCATAAATCCGTTGCTGAAGCTCACGCTGCGTACACCACTGATATCGAGCATTCAATTGTACGGCGTACGTATATTTTCTCTTGAACTGATCCCAAGCCGGATACGTCATCAACCGGGAATTCCAAGCCAAAAACAAATGCCACCTGGCATCCGTATAGGACAAAGTAAGCGGAAGATCCGGATACCGCTGGGAAACCGGCTCCACCATCGGAGTTCCCTCCGCCTCATGAAAAAGCGTAGCCATCGTGGAGGAGGTAAATTCCAATGAGGCCGTAAACCGGAAACGCGAACCAAACGTATGCGAATAGCCCAACAGGGGCACAAAACGGATCGGAGAAGCAACCGGCCCTTCCGGATCGATGGTAACCGGCGCAATCTGATCTCCAAAATAAGAATAAGTCTGCCCCAATGTCAGACTCCGAATCGAAATATAGGCATGCTTCAGAGCCAAGGACTGCTCTGCTCCACTGAACTCCGTTTCCAAGTAAGCATTGATCCTTCCGATCGACAAATCCCCCAACAAGCGGAACGACAACCGCGACCGGGACAGATCCATCCCCAGGTATTGGGATCGCAAGACATCGGTTTCATCCAACGGAATTGTATTAACTTTCAAACCCAGAGACTTTAACCGATTGAAATCGTAGAATGTATTGACACTCACATACCCCCCTATCCCAAACAAATACTTTCCACTGGGATCCACCATCACAAAGCGGGGCACATTCGGATCTTGAAACAACGGACTCGCAGAAACCGACAGCAGTTGCTTCAGGTTATCAGGCAACGAGTCCACCTCCACCACACCCGCCCTGGAAAGCGTTTGCATCCCACACAAGAACAACAGAAAGATCACCCATCTTTTCATAGCAGATCCTCTTCTTGTTTACGAAGTTGTTCCCGACAATATGCTACCAGATCCCGACCACGGCGCAAATCCGCCATCATCGAGGAAAAAGACCGGTCCGGATCTTCCACCCGTTGCACCAAAGATTCCAGTTCGGCAAGTGCCGTTTCATAAGTTTTATTTTCGTCCATTATTCTGAATTGCTAGTTTGTATTTTCAATATACGACAAGTCACCTGACCATCCGCGAACACCAATTCCACTTCATTTCCTTCTGACAGAGCATTTACACCCCTGATCCGATGCTGACCCAACAATGCCAGAGCATATCCCTGCTCCAACAAATACTTCGGGTTGCCCTTTTCCAAGCGATGGCCCAGCAACTCCAGCTTTGCCCGCTCAGCTGTCATCCGAAGCCGGAATGCCGCCTCCAAACGTTGTCCAAACCGATCCAAAACCGCATGCTCTCCCGAGAGTTTGTTTCGGATCGCCAATTCCAACCGGGTAGCCCACGACAGCAGCATAGCCTCCTCCTGTTGGTACAAATCAATCAAATAATGCGCCAGCGCTGTCGGAGTTTTCAAATGAACCGCTGCCACTAAATCCACAATGTGCACATCCTGTTCATGCCCGATGGCCGTGAGCACCGGCAACGGAAACTGCGCTACGTGAGCAGCCAGTTCATAATCGTCAAAACATCGCAAATCCGTTTTGGAACCACCTCCCCGCAGGATGAGTACGGCATCATACCCCAAGCGTCCGGCGGCCAGGTATTCCTCCTGCTCCTGCGCGATCTGATCCAATGCCCGAATCTGATCAGCCGGCGCCTCTGCCCCCTGCATCAAAGACGGATACAAACGATGTACAAACCTATATCCGTATTCATTTTGCGACAAATGACGAACAAAATCCAAATATCCGGCTGCTGTTTCCGAAGAAATCACCGCCAACCGACGCAACAGACGAGGGCGAGCAAGTGTGGCATTCATCTCAAACATCCCTTCATGCTTGAGTCGCTCGATCACCCGCTGCCGCAGCAGTTCCTCCTCGCCCAGTGTGCACGAAGGATCCAGATCCTGCACCACCAAGGTCAGTCCGTACAACTCACTGTATTGCACTTGCACCCGCAGCAAAACCTGCATACCCACTGCCAGTGAACGGCCGGTTACCGACTCAAAAAACGGGCGCAACAGACGCCAGGTCCCGCTCCAAATGACTGCACGCGCCTGCGCCCGCAGCGGAGCCTCCGCCGAGGGTTTGTCAATCAAATCCAGGTAACAATGCCCGGAAGCGGTTTCTTTCAGTCCATTGATTTCTGCCCGAACCCAGACATAGGAAGGCATACTCGCAGCCAACTGACGACGGATCTGTTCACACAAGGCAAACAACGTTATTTCTGAAACAGGCTTCATTTTCTACCCACAAAAATAACATTATTTATCTTTTTTTCGCACCTTTGTTTCTGCTTTTGTAACTTTGCACTTTGGAGGTAAAAAAATATGATCATATCCAAAGCTTTCTTCAGTACGAGTAGCCCCTCAGTCAATCAGCGACCGAAGGTGGCAAAACCGGAATTTGCTTTCGTTGGACGTTCCAATGTGGGCAAATCTTCGTTGATCAATATGCTCTGCCGACAAAAGAATTTGGCCCACACATCTGCAAAACCCGGCAAGACCCAACTTATCAACTATTTCATCATCAACGATGAGTGGTACCTGGTGGACCTTCCCGGTTACGGCTATGCGAAAGCCTCCAAAACCACCGTTGACCGTCTGGACAAAATGATCCGCGACTACGTCAACCTGTCACCGGATCTGGTCAATCTGTTTGTATTGATCGACTCCCGCCTTCCGTTGCAACAAATTGACCTGCAATTCATGCTTCGGCTCGGAGAATCCGGAATCCCTTTCTCGATCATCTATACCAAATCGGACAAATCCGGTCCGAACGTTTTGAAAAACAACATCGAGAACATTGAAAAATCCTTGTTGGAATACTGGGAGGAACTCCCGCCCCGCTTCATCACCTCTTCCGAAAAAGGAATCGGTCGCGATGAAGTGCTGGACTACATTGAAAACATTTTAAAAACTGTATAAATAATTGCACACCACTATGGACCACATGCATCAAATCAAAATCTTCACATGTAGAAGTTCCCGCTACCTGGCTGAAAAAATCGCCAAACATTTGGGATTAGATGTCGGACAATCGGTTGTTACCGTTTTTAGCGACGGTGAATTCCAACCGGCTTTCGATGAAAGCGTACGCGGTGCGACCGTCTTCATCGTTCAATCTACCTACCCGCCGGTGGACAACCTGTTTGAATTGCTCTTGATGATTGATGCAGCCCGTCGGGCTTCTGCATATAAAGTAAATGCGGTAATCCCCTACTTCGGTTGGGCACGCCAAGACCGCAAAGACCGTCCTCGTGTATCTATTGGAGCCAAACTGGTTGCAAACTTGCTCCACGCTGCTGGTTGCGACCGCGTTATGACTGCAGACTTGCACGCCGATCAAATCCAAGGCTTCTTCGATTTCCCGGTGGACCACATTTATGCAAGCTCCATTTTCTTGCCCTACTTGCGTAGCTTGAATATTGACAACTTGTCCATTGCCGCTCCCGATATGGGTGGTGCAAAACGTGCCAATGCCTATGCTCGCATCTTGGGTTGCCCGCTGATCGTTTGCCACAAGTCTCGTGAACGCGCTAACGTAGTAGGTTCTATGACTGCCATCGGCGACGTGGAAGGTAAAAACATCGTAATCGTTGACGATATGATCGACACCGCTGGCACCATTACCAAAGCGGCTGATATGTTGATGGAAAAAGGTGCTTTGAGCGTTCGCGCATTGGCTACTCACCCCGTACTTTCCGGTGCTGCCTACGAACGTATCGCCAAATCAAGCCTTTGCGAAGTGGTTGTTTCTGACACCATCCCGCTCCGTCACCCGGAAGGCGTTGATGTTTCCAAGTTCAAGATCCTTTCTGTAGCAGAAATCTTTGCCGATGTAATTGACAAAGTGTACAACTACAAACCGATCAGCACCAGTTTCGTATTTTAATTTTTGAATTGACCCCATGTTGAATCCCAAACCGATCGAAACCATTCATCAGGAAATGGTGCTCACGCTCCGCTCGTTCTTCAGTCAGGCCGGATGTTCCAAGGCTGTACTGGGATTGTCCGGAGGTATTGACTCAGCCTTGGTGGCCGCTTTGGTGGCCGAGGCCCTGGGCCCCGAGAACGTGACCGGTGTGCTGATGCCTTCTCAATTTTCTACGCTGCATTCCGTAAACGATGCCGTAGAGTTGAGCAACAACCTTGGCATTTCCTACCACATTGTACCCATTGAAAAAATCTACAACCGGTACATGATGGAATTGGTTCCTGCTTTCGATTGGGACAACCATTGGGACAATACACAAGAAAACCTTCAAGCCCGGATCAGAGGCGCTATTCTGATGGCTTACTCCAACCGCCACGGCGCGTTGGTCCTCAACACGACCAATAAAAGCGAATTGGCGATGGGGTATGGCACCTTGTACGGCGACCTCTGCGGGGCTATGATGGTATTGGGTGACCTTTACAAGGTAGATGTTTATGAATTGTCCCGCTACATCAACCGTGAACGGGAAATCATTCCTCTTTCTACCTTGACCAAGGCTCCTTCGGCGGAGTTGCGCGACGACCAAAAAGACAGCGACACCCTCCCCGATTATGCCGTGTTGGATCCGATTCTCTATGCCTTGCAAGAAGAAGGCAAGTCTCCGGAATCTCTGATCGGCGCTGGCTGCGATGCCGCCTTGATTGAACGCATTCTGCGGCTCAAGCAAGCGTCCCGTTTCAAGGCCCATCAATTGCCTCCGGTTCTCAAAATTTCTGAGAAACCGTTATTAGACCCCAGCAAATGGATTACCTTATGATCAAAATGGTCTTTGGGTTATCCTTGATCCTGGTCGGTCTGGCCATCTTCCTGCTCTGCATCAACATCCTATTCAAGAAAGACGGGGAGTTTCCGGAAACTGAAGTTGGCCACAACCGGGAAATGCGCAAACGCGGCATCATCTGCGCCAAAGAAGATGAAATCCGGATGTTGCGCAAGCTTTATCGCAAACCGAACAACCCGAACTGCTCCGATGACGGCTGCAGCAGTTGTACCTCCGGTTGCGACCCGCACATTTCCAAATAACTGAAACAAAAAGCGTATGAGTTTAGTAGCGATAGTAGGACGCCCGAACGTGGGCAAATCGACATTGTTCAACCGTCTGGTGGGTATGCGCCAGGCCATTGTGGACGAAACTGCCGGTGTAACCCGTGATAGGCACTACGGAAAATGCGAATGGTGTGGTCACGAATTCTCGGTCGTGGATACAGGTGGATACACCTCCAACAGCGAAGATATCTTCGAAGAAGAAATCCGCAAACAAGTTATGTTGGCGATTGACGAGGCTGACCTGATCCTCTTTTTGGTGGAAGTTGGTACCGGCATCACCGACTTTGACGAAGAAATTGCGGACGTCTTGCGCCGCTCCAAAAAGCCGGTTATGTTGGCAGTCAACAAAGTGGACGCTGGCGACAAGATCTATGATTCGTACCAGTTCTATTCGTTGGGACTAGGCGAAATCTGGAACATTTCATCGGCCAACGGTGGTGGCACCGGTGAATTGCTGGACGAAATTGTGCGTCGTTTGCCGCAAGATGAAACCGCCGAAACCGAGGAGGAAGTACACATCCCCCGCATCGCCATCGTAGGAAAACCCAACGTCGGAAAATCATCCTTGACAAACGCCTTGCTGGGAGAAGACCGCAACATCGTTACCCCGATTGCCGGAACAACAAGGGACTCCATCGAATCCTACTACAACAAATTTGGACACGAGTTCATGTTGGTGGATACGGCCGGACTCCGTAAAAAGGCTCGTGTAACCGAAGACTTGGAATTTTATTCCGTCATGCGCTCGATCCGCACCATTGAGCACGCAGATGTCTGCATCCTGATGATCGATGCCCAATGCGGACTCGAAGCACAAGACATGGCGATCTTCAACCTGATCCACCGCAACAAAAAGGGTTGCGTTGTCGTGGTCAACAAATGGGATACCATTGAGAAGGAAACCAACACCATGCGTGACTACATTGTTGAGATTAAAAAACGCTTGGCCCCCTTCACTGACCTTCCGATCATCTTTACCTCGGTGATCAACAAACAGCGGATTTTGGATGTACTGAATGCGGCCGCTGAAGTATATGCCAACTACGCACAGAAAATCCCGACCTCACGGCTCAACGAAGCCATGTTGCCTGAAATTGAAAACTACCCTCCTCCGGCAACAAAAGGAAAATACATCAAGATCAAATACATCACCCAGCTGCCGACCCGAAGTCCTTCATTTGCGTTCTTCTGCAACCTTCCGCAGTACATCAAAGATCCGTATAAACGTTTCTTGGAAAACAAACTGCGGTCTCACTTCAAACTGACCGGCTGTCCGATTCAGATCTTCATGCGACAAAAATAAAAATAGAGCGGGAATCAATCCCGCTCTATTCGTAAATGCTGGATGAAGTTACCGTCCTCCTGCGTTTGGACAAAGATGGTTACTTGAAACCGTTCTCCGCCTGCACTCATCTTGGCAACCGCATAGGTCATCGGTGGTGAAAGGCTTTTGTGAACAACGGTAAAGGAATGGGGACGGTATCGTTCAAAAAAATGTTTCAAAATCTGGCGAGCCTGACTGCGGCTGCAATCATTTGCTACTCCAAAAAGGTTCAATTCCAGGTTGTCTGCCATCCAGGCTGACAGGCAATCCGAATTCCCTGCTTCAATGTACTTCGCAATGGGAACAAAGACATCATGAGACCGATCCTGCGTCTGTGCCTGCAGGGACCCGACTCCTAACATCAGCATCGGTAAGATCCAATAAAAAAATCGATTCATCAAGTGGATTATTTTTCAAAAATCATTCCACAAATTCTACATTTGCAAGATGAAAGTTACTTTTTTATTAGTCGGTGAAACGGAATTCCCTTTTGTAAAAGAAGGACTGGCCCTTTACGAGAAACGCTTGGGGCATTACATCGACTACAAACGGGTTGAACTTCCTATCCCCCGCAAGAAAGGAAACCAGTGGGATCCCGCCCTGGTCAAGGAAAAAGAAGGGGAACTCATCTTGAAACAAATCAGACCCACTGACGAGGTTATTTTACTGGATGAGCACGGAGATATGTTCGGTTCCATCGATTGGGCCCGATTTTTGGAGCGAAAAATGAATGCCGGCACCCGACATCTGATTTTTGTAACAGGCGGGGCTTTCGGCTTTTCAGAAGCGGTTTATCAACGGGCCAATGGGAAATTGTCTCTTTCCAAGATGACCTTCTCCCACCAGATCATCCGTCTATTTTTTACAGAACAGCTGTATCGGGCATTCACCATCTTACGAGGCGAGCCCTATCACAACGAATAGCAATTAATATCGCATGAGGGATTTTGGGCATCGATTACAACAATGGATTACCAGGAACCGGACCGGTTTCCTGCTGCTCCTTGCTGTCTTTACGTTTGCTTTCTCCTTTCTGCAAGACCCCGGACAACAGAGCATTGAACGGGAGACCGAACGCCTGCAGCGCAAGATCACCGAACGGCAGTACCTGCTGGAAAGCTATGTCCGTCAAGCCCTCATCATTCCGGAAAACAACTGGATGAACATTGACCTGCCCGAAGACATGGTGCTCTACCGGTATGTCAATGACACCCTTCAAAGCTGGGTCAACCTCTTCCCGATTGGAAATGACGAGATTCGAAAACTGCCCTTAATGCACCGCATTCAGGATCAGAGCATCAACAGTTTTTATAACACACCTCTTGCCCACCTACCCAATCACGACCAATACTCCAACCTGGGCTCTGCTTGGTACATTACCCATATTTACCGCAGCGGAAAGGTAAAATTGGTAGCCGGACTTTTGATCCGGTCCGAATATGCCCCGGAAAATGCCTTGTTGCAGAACGAGACCAATCCTCGGCTGAAGCTGAATCGAAACTTTGTCCCGACCCCGCTTTCCGAGAACCCGAACCATTTGATTTACAGCAAAGAAGGCAATCCGTTGTTTTCCATCAGCAGTACCTCCCCTTTGTCTGAGGACCTTCCGTTTACATTTTTGCGATGGTTGTCGGTGTTGTTCTCCCTGGTGGCCCTGTTCTCCTACCTCAAACGCCATCGGACGCTGCTCAGCTGGGCAATAACAGCTGGTAGTTTGATCCTTGCCCGACTGACCGTTACGTTCCTATTGGGGGATATCCGCAGTGAAAACCCGTTGATTTCACCGTCCATCTACGCAGACTCCCAATTCTTCAACTCCCTGGCAAAACTACTGGCCAACCACATTTTTCTCTTCCTACAGACATTGGCAGCCACCATTGCCAGCGAAGCCATTTATCATAGGATCCTAAAAATGAAAACATTCCAAAAACGATGTTTTCAAATTCTACTGATGCTATGGCCGCTCTTCTTGATCGGTTATATCCACAATACCTTGCATTCGGTCCTGATCAACTCCAACATCGTGTTGGAAATTTTCCGATTGGAAGAAATCAGCTGGTTCAGCATCTTGATCTACTTGATTTACTTCCTACTTTTCTGGGCCTTGTTGCTTTCCATCCGGCTGTCCATCGCCAGCTGGGGTGGCAACCGAAAATGCAAGATTTATTCATTCAAATGGCTACTGACCTACTCGATTTCCATCTCCCTGTACCTGGTCATTGCCATCAGCTACTTCGGTTTCATCCGGGAAGAGGAACGATGCAAGATCTGGAGTTCAAAACTCTCCGTTGACCGCGATCTTACCTTGGAGCTCCAACTCAAGGAAATTGAAGATAAGATTGCCAGCGACCGCATCATCCAAGCCTTGATGCGCATGAATCGCGGATCCGAAATTATCCGGGACCGGATTGCCGAACAATACTTGTGGAACTTTCTGCAAACCTACGACATCAACGTATATGTCTGCGATGCCCGGGATGTGCTCAGCACCGACAGTTATGCCTATCCGGTAAACTGTTACCGGTACATGAATCGGGAAATCATTGAGCAATACGGGATTCCCCTCTCATCGGTCTCCTCGTTCTATTACATCAACGACTACCGGATCCGAGCATCGTATATCGGAGCTTTTCCGATGATTCTGAACGGCACACACCACTTCCTTTACCTGCAGATTTATTCAAAAATTTCTCCCAACGACAATGAAGTTGTCGGTTATCCCTCTCTGCTTTTGGACTCCAAAAAACTGGAAGGAAATTCAATGCCAAGCTACTATTCGTTCGCCAAATACTACCAGAACCGGTTGATTTCCTACCGGGGCCGATACAATTACCCGATCTACCTGAATGTAGAGATTCCGAACGGATACAGCAATGTGATGATCAACGGATACCAGCATTTTGTCAACAAAATTTCGGAAGACCGCATCATCATGATCAGCCGGGAGAGCCGGAATGTATTCTCCTACATCCTGTTCTTCTCTTATTTAGCCCTTATTTATTCTCTGCTATTCGGTTGCACCACGTACATTCTCCGACGCAAAGTACGACCCAGTCTGCAACGCGCCAGAAAATCCCTGCGCCACAAGATTTCCTTCCTATTGACTACGGTATTGGTCTTTGCATTGATTTGCATGGGGGCCGGAAGTGTTGCGTTTGCTTTTAACCTGATGCAGGAAAACAACCGCATCCAGATGGAAGAAAAGATGGCCAGTGCGGTGAGCAGCCTGACCGACCGTTGCCGCTATGCCCAATCCCTTCAGGACCTCAACTCCCAAGAGCTCTATAATTCGATGGACCGGATCTCCAACAACACCCAGGTAGACATCAACCTGTACGATCCAAAGGGCAACTTGATCCGCTCTACCAAAAATGAAGTGTTTGACCGGCTACTGATCAGTTCCCGTCTGAATCCGGAAGCCTACGAATCCATCCAACTCCAAAATGAGAAATTGGTATTGCTCACAGAAAGCATTGCAAAACAAGACTATACATCGCTCTACGCGCCCATCTTCAACAACTCAGGAAAACTTCTTGCCATTGTAAACATCCCCTATTTTACCACTTACACCGGCTTGGAAGGAAATTCCACCACCATCATTGCGGCCATCATCAACATTTACTTACTCCTGATTTTGACCGCCTTATTTGCCGGACGTATTGTCTCCAACTCCCTGACCCGCCCTTTGGTTGAACTCAGCAAGAAAATGGAGATGATTGACGTTACCCAAAAGACCGAACACATTGACTACCAAGGCCAGGACGAAATCGGTATCGTAGTCAGCACCTACAACAAAATGGTGGATAACTTGGAGCTTAGTTCCAAACGGTTGGCCGAAAGTGAACGGGAGCAGGCGTGGCGGGAAATGGCGCGTCAGATCGCCCATGAAATCAAGAATCCACTGACCCCCATGCGTCTGAGCATCCAGCACCTACGCCGAATGCAACAACAAGGGGTTCCCGACTGGGAACAGATATTTACAGCCGCATCTTCTTCCCTGCTGGAACAAATTGACATCTTGGCTGAAACAGCCGCTGAATTCTCCAACTTCTCCAAGTTCTACAACGAGGAAATCACACTGGTAGAACTTTGCAGCCTATTGAAAGACCAGATTACATTGTTCAATACCCGGGACAACATCTCCATTTCCTTTACTTCCAATGTTGAGGTTGCCTGTGTCATGGCCCGCAGAAGTCAGATTACCCGCGTGTTTGTCAATTTGATTTCCAACGCAATCCAAGCACTGGAAAGTGGAGATTTCCATACCCAAGGAGAAATTGAAGTTTCCGTCACGGTGAACGACGAGACCTACTGCATTCAAATTGAAGACAACGGAGCTGGGGTCAGCGAAGAGAACCTGAACAAGTTATTCAAGCCCAACTTTACCACTAAGACTGGCGGAACCGGTCTTGGGTTGGCTATCTGCAAAAACATCATTGAACAAACCAATGGCTTGATCCGATACGAACGGTCAAAAAAATTGGGCGGAGCCAATTTCATCATGCTCCTGCCCAAATACAATTCCCTAAGCTAAACCGATCAGTTGCTGATCGGAGGGGCGTATAGCAACACATCATCCAACGTAATGACCGGTCCGGACAGGATGAGCAAACGTTCCACCACGTTACGCAACTCCCGGATGTTACCTGTCCAGGGATGTGTTTTCAATTCCGCCAAGGCTGCCGCTTCAATGGTCTTTACCGGTTTGCCGGCTTCTTCTGAAATCTGCTGGATGAAGCGCTCCACCAGCAAAGGAATGTCGTCACGACGCTCCACCAAAGGCGGAACATGCATCACAATCACCGAAAGACGGTGGTACAAGTCTTCCCGGAAACGACCTTTTTCAATCTCTTCCCGCAGGTTCTTGTTGGTCGCAGCCACCACGCGAACGCGCACATTGATGTCTTTATCACTACCTACACGTGAGAGTTTATTTTCCTGCAATACACGCAATACCTTGGCCTGTGCAGCAAGACTCATATCGCCGATTTCATCCAGGAACAAGGTTCCTCCATCGGCTTGTTCAAACTTACCTTTGTGCTGCTTGACCGCCGAGGTAAATGCCCCCTTTTCGTGACCGAACAATTCACTCTCAATCAACTCACTAGGAATGGCAGCACAGTTCACCTCCACAAAAGGCATGGATGAGCGTTCGCTCTTTTCGTGCAACCATCGTGCTACCAGTTCTTTTCCTGTTCCATTGGATCCGGTAATCAAGACCCGTGCGTCGGTCGGTGCTACCCGGTCGATCATTTCCTTAATCCTCAAAATAGCGGGCGACTCACCCACAATCTCGGGAACTCCGGCAACTTTCTTTTTAAGAATCTTGGTTTCCTTAACCAGACGGCCCTTGTCGGTAGCATTCTTCAGCGTAATGAGAATACGGTTCAAGTCCAAGGGCTTCTGAATAAAGTCATACGCACCTCGTTTGATGCAGTCCACCGCCGTGTCAATGGTACCGTGTCCCGAAATCATGATGACCGGCGATTCACAACCGGCTGCCATCATACGGGTCAATGCTTCCAGCCCATCCATGTTCGGCATCTTGATATCGCAAAAAATGGCATCAAAATTTCCGGCGATCGCCTTCTCCGAACCAACCGCTCCATCTTCCGCCAAGGTGATGGTGTGTCCCTCAAACTCAAGGATTTCCTTCAGGGTATTGCGGATACTCCGCTCGTCATCAATGATTAGAATATTCATAATTTGTTAATACATTGCTTCTTCCAACAAACTTACCATAGCCCCTTCCTTCAAAGAGAAGGAGGACTGCTTAATCTGAATCCCGGCCGGCAACAGATCCAACACCAACTGCGTAAATACGGCAGCCAAGACAATAAAATCCACACGTACGGGTGTCATGCAACGCAACTGCATCCGTTCTTCCCGCTTGGAACGGATCAAGTCCTGGAACATTTTCTCCAACGTCGGCCGATCCAATGTTACGGACGGAACAAACTCCGGATCACTGATCCGTTGATGGGTCGGATACAGCAAATCCCGAAATGTTTCAAACGAACCGGAGGATCCTACCAGGCATTGTGGCTGTTCTTGATCAATGATCCGCTGCAAAGGTTGCAACACTTCCCGACAATAAGCCCGCATGGCTGCAATCGTCGCTGGCTGTATCGGATCCGATGGTTGAAACCGCTCCAAGATTCGCGCCATACCTAACGGAAAACTGCATTTCCAAGCAATTTTTTTATGTCGTAGCAATATGAACTCGCAACTTCCACCCCCGATATCCATCAGCAAGGCTGAAGAAGGCAGTTCGGGAACCGCTGCTAAAATTCCTTTCGCAATCAATTCCGCTTCCCGGTCTCCAGAAATGATCTCAATGGGGATGGAAAAATGTTGCCTAAGAATTTGCTGCAGCTGGGGACCATTGGCCGCTTCACGAAATGCGGAGGTAGCATACGCCCGGACACTCGCCAAATCTTCGTACGACTGAAGCCATTCGAATATTTTTTCAAGAGCCGTATGGGCCGAGACAAATGCCGGCTCAGAAAGTTGCCCATGCACCAGACCACCATCGCCCAAACGTGCTGCAACCTTGTATTCGCCCTTCCAGCAGCAACCTGACGCTCCCTGCTCTGCTACCAAAGCAGCAAAGACATTGGTTCCCATATCAATGACAGCGTACTTCATCTTATCACGATCTCTCCGCAAATATAGATATTTTTCTTACTTTTGCCCATTGAAGCATTACGAAAAGCCGCATGAAGAAAATCATCATCGCCATTGACGGATATTCCTCAACAGGAAAGAGTTCCTTCGCTCGCAGGATCGCCACAGAGATGGAATACATCTACATCGATACCGGTGCACTGTATCGGGCCATTACCCTACAGTTGGCCAAGACAGGCATTCTGACATCAGACAATCGGATTGATCGGGATGCAATGAAACAGGAGCTCCAACGCACAGAAATCCATTTCCAGTTCAATGAAGCCATCCAAAAGAGCGAGACTTTTTTGAATGGAGACAACGTGGAGGAACAAATTCGCAGCTTACAAATTGCCAACCAAGTGAGCTACGTAGCTGAAATTCCAGAGATCCGGGCCTATGTGGATCAAATTCTTCGCGACCTGGGCCGAGAACGGGGCGTGGTAATGGACGGACGGGACATTGGAACCGCAGTCTTTCCCGATGCTGAGCTTAAGATCTTCATGACCTCCGACCTGCACATCCGAGCTGAACGGCGTCTGAAAGACCTGCTACCCAACCAGCCTGATGCTACGCTGGAGTCGGTCCTCTCCAACCTCCAGGAGCGAGACCGCATCGACTCCTCGCGAGAAACACACCCGTTGATGCAAGCCCCGGATGCCTTATTGTTGGACAACAGCCACTTGACCATGGACCAACAAATGGAATGGTTCCAGTCGATTCTCCCCAACTACTTGAACGATGATTGCAACCATTGATGAAAATTCGGGCTACTGCTACGGCGTCGTACGAGCCGTTGAGCAAGCCGATAATTACTTGGAAAAACACACTTCGCTCTACTCGCTCGGTTCCATCGTCCACAACGGGACTGAAGTGGAGCGTCTCAACAGCAAAGGCCTAAAAGTCATCTCATACGACGAGATGAACAACTTGTCGGATGCAACGGTACTCATCCGCGCTCACGGAGAACCCCCGAGCACCTATCAGCTTGCACAGAAAAAGAATCTGCATTTGATTGACTGTACGTGCCCTGTAGTGCTGCAATTGCAAAAGAAGATCCGAACCACCTTTGCTGAAATTCAAGCCCAAAACGGCACCCTCCTAATTTTTGGAAAGATTGGACACGCCGAAGTCAATGGTCTGGTAGGACAAACCAACGGCCAGGCCATCGTTTTGGAAAACATCAACGACCTGCACCAATGGTTGATCCACTCCCATGAACGCCTCTGCAATCCGATTGCCGTCTTTTCCCAGACGACCAAAGATCCGATTGAGTACGAGGCTTTGGGGAAGGAACTCCGCTCCGAGTTACTCCGTCTCACCGGCCAAGACCAACAGGTAGCCATCCACAATACCATTTGCCGTCAAGTTTCTTCCCGCCACCCCAACCTGCAAAAATTCGCGAGGGAACATGATGTCATCCTTTTTGTCAGTGGAAAGGAAAGCTCAAACGGCCACATTCTGTGTGAACTATGCAAGCGGATCAATCCTCGAACTTACATGATTGAAAAGATGCAGGAAATTGACCCGAAATGGTTTCAACCCGAAGATACTGTGGGAATTTGCGGTGCGACTTCTACACCGAAATGGCAGTTGGAACAAGTTTTTTCGTATATTTGCAGCTCCGAATTTGATAATTTAGTTAAATTTAAATAAATCAACACTTTATGGCAACTACCGCAGATTTCAAAAATGGTTTTTACCTGAATTTCAATGGCAAACCCTGTTCAATCGTTTGGTTCCAACACGTAAAACCGGGTAAAGGTGCCGCTTTCGTAAAGACCAAACTTCGCAACTTGGAAAATGGACGTATTTTGGAAAACACCTTCTCTGCCGGAGAAAAAGTAGAACAAATCAGCGTTGAAAGACGTCCCTACCAATACTTGTACAAAGACGATATGGGCTTCAACTTCATGCATACCGAAACTTTCGAACAAATTTCTTTGGCTCCGGAAATGGTGGACAATGCAGATTTGATGAAAGAAGGCCAAACGGTAGAAATGATGTTCTTGGCGGACGAAGAACGCTGCTTGACCTGCGAACTTCCCACCTACGTTGAATTGGAAGTTACCTACACCGAACCGGCTGTTAAAGGTGATACTGCTTCTACCAACGCATTGAAAGCCGCTACCTTGGAAACCGGTGCTGAAATCATGGTTCCGTTGTTCATCAACCAAGGTGAAAAAATTCGCGTAAACACCGAAGACCGCAGCTACGGTGAACGTGTAAAATAAGTCGTACTTATTATTCAAACAAATATCCAATGGGCTGGTCATATTGGCCGGCCCATTTGGTCTATCAAATTACTTCGAATGAAAAAATGGATCCTTTTGGTAATCGGTTGCTGTTTGCACCTTACCGCCCATGCTCAACTCAGTTCGTTCTTCGAAAAGAAAGGCAACATCCGTGACTTTCAATCCAAGACGACCAAAATTGTCTTACCGCAACCGGATTCCATGATTGACCTGTTGCTGCGTGATGCCATTGAAGCCAACTGGTACCTATCCCCCTATGAGTTCTGTTCATGGGAAGATTTTGAACGCTTGAAAACGGATTCCTCTTACTATTTTCTCATTCGAATCAATGGCCAGCACAATTCCGAAAACGAGCCGGCAATGGAATTCCTGACCCTACTCAAAGGGGGAGCCGCTGCCGAAAAAGGAATGGATGCCATGCCGGAGGTGCTTACCCTTCCCCTACAATCCATCCAAGCGAATGATGGCCGTGTATTTCCCTTCCTGCCTGCATACATCCGTATTACCCAAGCTCACGTCTTGAAGGTAATCCGTGAAAACCGAAATCATTTTGCAGGCTTGGCGGATTATGCCAACGGCATTGACAACAATGACCAACTGACCATCTTCTTTGGCCAGGATGACTTTGCCTATGAGGTCTCGGATTCCACCCTGCAGGCCCAATTCAACGGACACGCACGATTGGCCACAACCCAAGAAATCGAAGCCGCTTTGGCCGCAGGCAATCCCAACACCTGCGTTTCCTTAGTCCTCTATCCGGAAGTCAACCAACGGGGTTCCTATTGTTACAAGCTCATCATCCGAGCAGACACCTACGATCTCCTTTTTTACCGGAAACATAAAATCAATTCTCGCAACGGCCTGGGATTTATCTCCGAAGATATCCGTCGCATGGCAGTTCCCTACTCCCACTAAGATGACCACAGCCGAGTTTCAGGGGCTCCGGTTAGCCTGCCAACAAAGTTCAAGCCCCGTGGCCTACTGTGCCCTAAGCATTCGAAGTGGCACCCGTGATGAAGGTTCATTGGGTGGCTTGGCGCATTTCACGGAACACCTGCTTTTTAAAGGAACAGCCACCCGATCTGCCACCTCGATCAACAACCGACTGGAACGATTGGGAGGAGAGTTGAATGCTTACACCACCAAAGAAGACACCGTGGTGCACGCAACGGTTCTCAAAGAAGACCTTCCCAAGGCCATCGATTTGCTCATCGAAATGGTATTCACCTCCACTTTCCCGGATAAAGAAATTGAAAAGGAGCGCACCATTATTCTGGATGAAATCAACTCCTACAAAGACGCACCGGCCGAACAAATCTTTGATGATTTTGAGGAACACCTATTCGTCGGTACCTCTCTGGCTATGCCCGTTTTAGGCAAAGCCAACAGCCTCAAGAAAATTCGCAGAGACCATCTGATTCAATACGTCCAACAGCAATTTCTTCCGGAAAACATGAGTCTGACAGTAGTAGCCGATTATTCGGAAGAGCGTATTGAGCGAATGATTCATCGCAGCCTGGAAAAATACGTCTCCAGCCACCCCTTTTCAAAAAAAGGCAATGAGAAGATCTCTGACGAAATTTTCCAAACACCGGCTTTTCATAAGGAACTGCGACGCAAAGGCTACCAGACCCACTGTTTGATTGGCGGTACGGCGTATCACGCCTTTGACCCTCGCCGGAATGCCCTTATCCTCCTGATCAACCTGCTGGGTGGACCGGCTGCCAATTCCCGCCTCAACACCTTGCTTCGCGAAAAAAATGCCTTGGTTTATAACGTGGATGCCTCTTACAATGCTTACCGGGACACCGGCAGTTTTGCAATTTACTTTGGCTGCGACCACGACCACTACGAACGCTGCACCCGACTCATTCATCAAGAGCTGGAACGGCTTTGCAACGACCCGCTTTCCGATGCCCAATTACGCGCCGCAAAACGGCAGTTCCTGGGCCAATGGGCCATCTCTTCCGACCACGGCGAAAGCCAAGTATTGTCCATGGGCAAAAGCTTGTTAACCTATGGCCGCATTCTGAGCCGGGAGGAGATCCGTAGCCGGATTGAGAACATTTCGGCTGCCGATCTGTTAGTTGTGGCCCAGAACTTATTTTCTCCCCAACAGCTTTGCCAGCTCTCATACCGATAAGATCATGTCTACACTATCTCAAATCGATCAGGCCTTACAATGGATTGAGCGCCAGACACACCTTCGTACCAAGCAGGCCAGGATGCTGTCTGCCGGCGATCAGGGCAAATTACTCCAACTCATTTCCCTGATGCTACAACCCCAACGCATTTTGGAATTGGGAACTTTCACCGGTTACTCTGCCGTGTGCCTGTCCCGTGGTCTGGCTGATGGGGGGCGGCTGGATGCTTTGGAAATCAATGATGAACTGGAGGATCTGATTCTGGAAGGCTTTCAGCGGGCTGGTTTGCGGGAACCCGGACAAGAGCGGGCCTTTCTGCACCTGGGCGATGCCTGCGAGCTCATCCCCACCCTCCCCAAAGAGCCGTACGACCTGGTTTACATTGATGCAAACAAACGGGATTATCCTCGTTACCTGGAATTGGTACTACCACTGGTCCGTCCAGGGGGCTTTATTTTGGCAGACAATGTGCTTTGGGATGGGAAAGTCCTGCAAGATTGTCCACCACAAGATGCCCAGACCCAGGCAATCCTACGCTTCAACGAACAAGTTGCCACGTCCGATGCCTTAGAAAGTGTCCTCCTGCCAATCCGCGATGGTTTGTACCTGATTCGAAAAAAAATTGTACTTTTGTAGGGTATGGAACAATTCATTGTATCGGCCAGAAAATACCGGCCCAACAGCTTTGAAGCATTAATCGGACAAGACAACATTGCCCGTACCTTGAAGAATTCGATTCTTCGCGGCCAATTGGCACACGCCTACCTGTTTTGCGGACCCCGCGGCGTGGGTAAAACCACTTCTGCCCGTATTTTTGCAAAATCCATCAACTGCCTGCATCCCACGGAAGACATGGAGCCCTGCGGCACCTGTGAGTCTTGCCTTTCCTTTGCCGAAGGCCGGTCTTACTGCATTCACGAATTGGATGCGGCGTCCAACAACTCGGTCGATGATATCCGCAACCTCACAGACATGGTGCGCATACCTCCCCAAATCGGAAAGTACAGCGTTTACATCATCGACGAGGTCCACATGCTCTCAGCCTCGGCTTTCAATGCTTTCCTCAAAACCCTGGAAGAACCGCCGGCACACGCCATTTTCATCCTGGCAACCACGGAAAAGCACAAAATTCTGCCGACCATCCTCTCCCGCTGCCAAACCTACGATTTCAACCGAATCTCCATTCCGGATATCGTTTCAAACCTGCGACAAATCGCCACACAGGAAGCCATTGAAATCGAAGACGACGCCCTGCACATCCTTGCCCAAAAAGCAGACGGTGCCATGCGGGACGCCCTCACACTTTTCGACCAAACCGTAGCCTTCTGCGGCAAGCAGATTACCTATACCCAAGTGGTCCAAAACCTCAATGTACTGGACTACGACTATTATTTCCGGCTGACCGAAGCGGCCCGAAATGGCAACCACACCGACGCCCTGTTGCTTTTTGATGAGGTGCTGCAGAAAGGTTTTAATGCACTGCATTTCCTTTCCGGCTTGAGCAGCCACCTACGTGATTTATTGGTTTGTAAACACGAAGCATCCAAGGCCCTGTTATCACTTCCCCCGAGCGTGGTTGTACGTTACGAAGAACAAGCCGCTGGATGCAGTGTCAAATGGCTCTACCAAGCCCTCAGCATCACTACAACGTGTGAGGCTGGCTTCAAACAAGCTGGCAACCAACGCCTGCTGATTGAGTTTGCGCTAATCAAATGGGCGATGTTGCTGAATGAAGTAAGCGAACCGGTAATCCCGAAAGCAAAACCGACCGCAGCACCGGCTCCGGCACCCACACCAGCCGCAACACCGGAAGCTACCCCGAAGGCAGCACCGGCACCCGCTCCAAAACCGATACCGGCTCCGAATCCTGCCCAACAAGGTCCCACGCTGCGTCCTGGCGGACTCTCCATCAAGGCAATGTTGGCACAAGCCGAAGCCGAACAACAAGTGGAACAATCCAAGCAAGTGACCGAGAAAGAGGCCTTCACTCAAGCCGATTTCCGCAACAGCTGGAATTCGTACATTGAACTGCAAAAAGAAAAGAACCGGACTTCCCTAGCGGCCGCTCTCCAAAAAGCAGAGTTGTTCTTCAACCTGGAGGCCGATAATCCCAGTGTCACCTTCTTTGTGGACAATGCTTCCCAACAAGACTGGATCCGTAAAAAGAACCTGCCGGAGATGGAGGAATTCATCCGCAAACAACTGCACAACAGTTTGGTCCGCATCCTGGTTGAACTGACTCCGGAGCTTGAACAACAAGCAGCCAAGCCTTATATGCCCTCCGAAAAAGCAAAACAAATGATGAAAGACCACGAAGAGTTGCGGCATTTAAAAACTGATTTGGAATTAGACATCAAATAACTATGCGATTATATTGTACTGACTTGGTGAAAAAATATGGCATGCGTACCGTTGTTAAGGGCGTATCCATCCACGTAGATCAAGGGGAAATTGTCGGATTGCTCGGACCCAATGGGGCTGGGAAAACCACCAGTTTCTATATGATCACCGGTTTGATCAAGCCCAACTCGGGTCGTATTTTCTTGGACGAAGAAGAAATCACCGATCTTCCGATGTACAAGCGTGCTCAACGCGGATTGGGTTACTTGGCCCAAGAAGCATCGGTATTCCGAAAAATGAGTGTCGAGAACAACATCCTTTCCATTATGGAGATGTGTGGGGTACCGAAATCCGAACGGAAAGATCGCCTGGAAGGATTGATTGACGAGTTCGGCCTCCACAAAGTCCGGAAAAGCCTGGGAATCCAATTATCAGGGGGTGAACGCCGCCGCTGCGAAATTGCACGGGCTTTGGCCATTGATCCTAAATTCATTTTGCTGGATGAACCGTTTGCCGGAGTGGACCCGATTGCAGTAGAAGACATTCAGCACATCATTGCCAAGCTCAAAAACAAAAATATCGGAATCATCATCACGGACCACAACGTACACGAGACCCTGGCCATCACCGACCGGGCCTACTTGCTGTACGAAGGAAATATTCTGGAAAGCGGTACTGCCGAAACGCTGGCCAACAACCCGGAAGTCCGTCGCAAATACTTGGGACAGAACTTCGAACTTAGGAAGGCTGTCCTTCGGGATCGCAGCAACGACTAACCAATTGCTGGATAGATCGTTTGAGATAATCAGCCGCCAAGAGGGTCACCACCGCTTGGTCGGCTTCTTTTTTGGCCGCTTCAAATTGTTCCTTATTTTGTTCCTGAACAGGATTGGTCGGAGGAGATTCCATGCGCAAAGGATTGATAGGGCTGCCATTTTTCCATACTCGGAAGTCCAAGTGAGGCCCCGTCGAACGTCCCGTACTGCCGACATAACCGATCACTTCACCTTGTCGCACCCGATCCCCGACTTTCAACCCTTTTGCATAACGGGACAAGTGAAGATAGGCCGAAGTATAAACGGAGTTATGCTTGATTTTCACCATGTTTCCTCCAGCTCCCGAATAGGCACGATACACCACGACTCCATCCCCAATACTCATCACCGGTGTGCCGGTCGGTGCTGCGTAGTCAATCCCTGTATGAGCTTGTACACGGCGGGTCACCGGATGTCTCCGATTGTAAGAAAAACCCGAGCTGATCCGAGTGAAATTCAAGGGAGCCTTCAGAAAAGCCTTCCTCAAACTTTCTCCTTTTTCATTCCAATAGACATTGCCACCCTCCTCTTCTTCAAACCAATAACATTTGTGGGAACTATTATTGTGAACAAACTCCGCATAGAGTACCCGATTGACATCCAACACCTCACCTTGGTAGGTCACTAGTTCATAGACCGCCCGAAAGGAATCGCCCGGCTGGACGGCAAAAAAATCGATGGTCCAGGCGTAGATCTCCGAGAGACGGATTGCCAACAAAGGACTGACACCGGCTTGCACGCAATCATTCCACAACGACGAGCGGATTGTCACATCCGCATACGCTTGCTGAATCTGCATCTGCTTTTCATGTACCTGAACAAATAGTGAGTCTTGCAGTCCAAAAAGCACGTAAGATTTACTGTCTTGCTCGTACACCAAATAGTCAGGACGATTCGGAGCAGTCTTCGGGTAATAGGCATGATAGCTGTTCCCGATTTTGAATTTGGTCACATCAAAGATGCCTTTGCAAGCTTCACTCACCGCATAAGCTTCCTTGTATGAAAGTCCCAAACGTTGCAAGAGCGTAGAAAAGTAATCCCCCGAACGCACCTTTCCTTCCTTTTCTTCATAATCTTCCAACGAAATACCGTATTCACTTACCGCCTCGGAGATCACCGGCTGATCGGACAATTCTCCAGGAATGTGCCCCGGATCGTTCCCTCGCTGCTGACAAGAAGATAACGAACAAATGACGATTAGGTATAAATAATAGGGAATTGCTTTCATGAATTTTCTAAATTTGACTGCAAGGTAGCTCATTTCTCCCAATTTTCTTTACTTTTGCTTTTCGTACCTTTAAAAAAAATAAAAATGCGGATCTCTAACCTGAATATGAAAGTCATCCTGGCTGGCTGCCTGTCGCTGATGACTCTTGCTTGTCAAAACAAAGTTTCCAAACCCCGTATTGCCATTGTGGGCGTAGGTGTTGAATGCAGCACATTCTCTCCGGCACGCACAACCTGGGAGATGTTCCGCCCGAAATACGGCGAAGAAATTCTCCAATCTTACCCGTTTTTCCGCGAAGACTCTTCGTTGCTGCAACGGGCTGAATGGGTTCCGACCCTGGTTGCATGGGCGACTCCGGGCGGAATGGTAACCCGCGAATGTTATGATAGCTTGCTGCAACAATCGCTTCGATTGCTAAAAGAAGGTATGCCTTATGATGGTATTTTCTTAGATATCCACGGAGCGATGAGCGTGGAAGGATTGGACGACCCCGAAGGTGACTACATCACAAAAATCCGTGAGGTCGTAGGTAACGACGTGCTGATTTCCACCTCTATGGACCCGCACGGCTGTGTTTCTGCTCGTTTGGCCTCTTCCACCGATTTGATCACCTCATTCCGGATGTCTCCCCACACAGACCGCTTCATCAGCCGGGAACGGGCCATTGTCAACTTGTTGGACCGTCTGGAAAATGGTTTGGGCAAACCCAAATACAAAGCTTGGATAAAAGTTCCGATTTTGCTTCCGGGCGAGAAAACCTCTACACGCGTTGAACCGGGAAAATCCTTGTACGATGCCATCGTTCCTATTGAAGCTAAAAAAGGTGTCGTGGATGCCGCCATCTGGATGTCCTATCCGTGGGCCGATGAACCCCGCAACCACGGGGTCATCATGGTTGTAGGTGACCGCAAAAAGGAAGTGGAAGCCGGTGCCAAACAATTGGCGGAACACTTCTGGTCCATCCGCAATGACTTTGAATTCGTTGCACCGACAGCAACCTTGGAAGAGGTGCTTGAACAAGCTTTGAAAAGTGAAGTCCGCCCCTATTTCATCAGCGATATGGGTGATAACCCGACTGCAGGTGGAGCCGGAGACGTTACCTGGACCCTGACCCAATTGTTGCAACGCCCTGAATTCAAGAAAGCAAACGGAAAGCGCCTGATCTACGCATCCATCCCGGGACCTGAAGTCGTTGCCGCGGCTCGCAAAGTAGGCGTGGGTGGACACGTAAAAGCTTATGCCGGAGCCATGGTGGACAACCGCTATGCACCTCCTGTACTGATTGACGGAAAAGTGGAAAAAATCTTGGATTACGGTAACAACGATCAAGTCGTTGTTCGCATGGGATCGATGCAAATCATTGTCACTGAAAGCCGCCAACCGTTCCACTATGAAAAGGACTTCGACCGACTGGACCTCAACCCCCGTCAAGCAGATATCATTGTTGTAAAACTGGGCTACTTGACCGAAGAACTCTACGATATGCGTGCTGACTGGATGATGGCCCACACACGTGGTGGCGTTGATCAAGAACTCACCCAATTGCCTTACCAACGTCTCGAACGACCGATTTTCCCGTTGGATCCGGATATGGAAGATCCGGCCTTGGACATTGTTTGGTTTTAACCCTCCTATCCGATGAAAAATCCCACTGCATTACCGCCCAGAATCTGGGCGGGTTTTGTATGGCTTGTACTGCTGATGAGTTGCAACCAAACCGAACACAACTTACCGCAGACAAACGCTGATAAAATTATCCAAACCACAGACGATGTTGTTCCCGGCCACTTGCTGGTCAAACTGACATTGGGACAAATTGACTTTCCACAACTGACCCACGCATTACCGGGACTCTCCGCGCAACGCCTGTTCCCGAACAATGCACGGACAGAAAAACGCACCCAATTGTCGGGTCTGGACCGTTGGTACCTGGTCTCATTCGATCCGACACTGCCGGTGGAACAAGCAGCGAACCTTCTGGCGCAAGATAAACGCATCCAACTGATTGAGTACGATGTTGTTGTCAAAAAAATTGAAGCACAACGCATCGATAATAACCCGCAGGCCAGACCAGCCCGAATGACACAAACCCCGATGCCGTTCAACGATCCGGAACTTCCGTATCAATGGCATTATTACAACGATGCCTGGCTGGAAGGTTATGCCCAAGTCGGAGCGGACATCAACCTCTTTGAAGCTTGGAAATACTGCACCGGAGATCCTCGCATCGTGGTGGCAGTAGTCGATGAAGGGGTAATGCACACCCACGAAGATCTGGCAGAAAATATGTGGACGAACGAATCGGAAGCCAATGGCCTACCAGGAGTGGACGACGACCACAACGGCTACATCGACGATATTCATGGTTTTAATTTCTGCGATATGACCGGTACCCTTTCCTGGGACAAACCGTATGACCGCAGCCACGGCACACACGTTGCTGGGACGATTGCTGCCGTAACCAACAATGGATTGCACGTTGCTGGAATCGCTGGCGGATCGGGCAAAGGAGATGGTTGTAAAATTATGTCCTGCCAAATTTTCTCAGACAACAAGACCACCAGTGCCTCCAACATCGTCGCAGCCATCAAATATGCTGCCGACAATGGGGCTGTCATTGCCAACAACTCCTGGTGCTTCCAATCTGGCGGATGGACCTCTGACCGGGATTTTGAACAATACCACGCCGGCTACAAAGAGGTGATGGATTATTTCCGGACCTACGCTGGCATTGACGGTCTCATCGATGGAGGACTCGTCATCTTTGCGGCAGGCAATGAAAGTTACCCGCAACCAGCCTATCCGGGGGCCTATTATTCCAACATTTGTGTAACCGCCATGGCAGCCGACTACTCCGCGGCTTACTACACCAATTACGGCACCGGCGCCAACATTTGTGCTCCTGGTGGAGAAACCAACCAAGGCACACTCTACGGGATCTCCTCCACCTCTACCAGCAAATGGGGATATGAATACATGCAGGGAACCTCCATGGCGTGTCCGCATGTTTCCGGCTGTGCAGCCTTGGGGCTTTCTTACGCTCTCCAACAAGGAAAATCCTTTACACGGGAAGAATTCCAAAACCTGCTACTGACCTCTGTTCACGACATAAACCAGTACCAAACGGGATCCAAAAAGATCTTTGACTACGTGGCTGGTGCTTATGTTGACATCCCTTTGGAGCCCTACATCGGCCAGTTGGGTGGCGGCTATATCGATGCTCACCGACTCTTGATGCAGATCGACGACACTCCGTGTCTATACTTCCATGCCGGCCAGGAACAAGAACTTTCGCTGGATGAATTCTTTGGCAGTGGATCCTCCTACCTGGCCTACCAGCAAGTATCAGTAGATCAAGCAACCCAAAACACATTGGGCATTCTCCAACAACCCTTTTTCCGAAACGGAAAACTCGTGATCCAATGCAACCAAACCGGCACCGGCCGCATCAGCGTCACGGCGATTGTCGGTGGACCAACCGTGGGTGGTGACGAAATGGGCGGTATGTTGGTGGAACGATCGTTTGAACTAGTGGTTCGCAAAAAAGTAGCCGATAATGGAGGCTGGTTATAAACTCCTAAGAAGAATTTTGTATGTCATTGAAATATCCTTTTGCCCTTTTGCTGCTCCTGCTCACAATCGTAGGATGCACAAAAGACCAACCCAACCCGGAGCCTGAAATCAAACCCGATCCGGTCCTATCTGTCACCTTTCATCCGCTCCACATCGAAGCATCCACCCACCAGGCATGGGTCCAAACAGTCCCTCCGACCCTAACTGTGGATGGCGTACCTTCGCTAGACTTTAGCTATGGGCTGGAATACCGTCTCCAACACGAAACAACCTGGTTATCAGTAACACCTGACAACGTACAGGGCTCAGTCGTTTCTTACCAACTGCTCAACCTGCAACCTCAGACTCCCTATCACTGCCGCCTTTGGGCAGACTTGGGCAACCAGGACATCCGCTATAGCGATAAGACTGCATTCTCCACACAGGCCGAAGAAATTCAAGAGGACGACTACTCCCTCTTCGTTCAATTTGGAACGACAATTCCCCACGGACTCTACGCAGAAGTTGAACTGCTGCAACTGGACTATCAGATCAATGATAGCTCTGTTCCCATCGAGTCGGCTCATTTCCAATTCCGCACACAAGGCAGCGAAAACTGGCAAACCATTCCCCTATCAAATTGGGAAGACCTCCTGCCCTACTACTTGAACATTCCACAAGACAACACCCAAGATCTCCAAGAAAATACATCGTATGAATACCGAGTGGAAGCTCGAGCAGCCCATGATGCTGCCCCTGTGCTTACCTCATCCATCCACACGTTCCAAACCGTGGATGCGACCGTGTCCATCTCACAATCCGAACCACAAGGCCTATTGAATGAGACCTCCCTGTCTTTTTCGGTATCCGAAGTAACGATTCTGTTGGATGAGCGCCGTTCACTCAATGACTTTTCTGCCCAATTGGAATACCGCGTACAAGGTACCTCCACTTGGGAAAGCATGACTGCCAGCCGAAGTGGCAATGGCTACGAAGCGATCCTACCCATCAGTCAATTAACACCAGGTACAATGTACGAACTTCGCGGACAAGTGACGGCTCATACCTCCAGCCACACCACCTCTACCCTGCAAATCTCCATCCCCCAACAAGAGGATCCGGAGCCGGACCCGCCTGTCGGAGGAGACACCCACTTGGTGGCCGGCACCTGGCACCTGGTACAATGGCAAGGTAAAACCCCCAATTTTGAAGTGTACTTGCAGATTGATCAAGTAGGCAATGTCATCTTATGGCAAAAGATCGAAAGCCTTCATTGGCAACGATTTGACGCGGTGGCTTCTATCCAGGACAACATCATTGCAGGCGAATACCTGGATGGAACAGCCTGGGGTACCTCCTATTACTTTTCCATCTCCGAAGACCGGATGACATGGACCAACACGAATGACTCAACCGATAGCTCCATTTACGAACGAAGCCTCCTTCCCGAAGACCTAGTCAACGAAGCAGTTAGCGTTATCGCACTCGCCAGCTCCCCGAAATTCCTTTAATTCTTTTTCATTTTTCCAATTGTTGATAACTTCTGTGGAGGAATTTGGAAAAAAGTGGAAAAGAATGGAAAATGTTTTTTAATTTTGCGAGTGTTTAGATAACCTTTTGATTATGGCTAAGTTTATCGGTGAATACAGAGGCAAAGTTGACGACAAGGGAAGGCTGATTTTTCCTGCTGCCCTGAAGACCGCTGTACCCGAAAACGAACCATTGAAATTCGTTGTCAAACCCGCACTTTTCGCTCCTTGCCTGGAGATCTACACCTATTCTGAGTGGGAAAAAGAGTCCGAGGCCCTCAAAACCAAGCTTAATTTTTACCGACGCGAAGACGACCTGTTTTGGAGAACCTACATGCGTCACCGTGTAATCATTGAGCCGGATGCCAAAATGGGAAGATTCTCTCTCCCGAAAGAATTAGCAGACAAAGCCGGTATCGTGCGGGACGTCATTTTCAGCGGAAGCGACTACAAAATCGAATTGTGGGCTGCCGATCGCTTTGATTCAGAAATCCTTTCCGAGGAAGAATACGCCCCCTTGGCGGAAAAGCTACTCGGTCAATAACATTCGGAGGAAGGAGAATGGAATCGTACCACATACCCGTGCTTTTGAAAGAGAGCGTGGACGCTTTGGATATCAATCCTTCGGGCGTTTACGTGGATGCCACTTTGGGCGGAGGCGGACACACCCGCGAGATCCTGTCCCGTTTGGGCAAGGATGGACACTTACTGGTCTTTGACCGGGATCGGGAAGCCTTGGCCAATGCACCCAAAGACCCGCGTATCCACGTAGTTCATCACAACTTTCGCTTTGTTCAAAACTTTCTCCGCTACCACGGATTTGAACATGCCGATGGGATTCTAGCCGACCTGGGGGTATCTTCCCATCAATTTGACACCTCCGAACGGGGCTTTTCATTTCGTTTTGATGCCATCCTGGATATGCGGATGAACGACCGGTCCGAACGAACTGCCCGGGACCTGCTGAATCAATATTCTGAAGAAGATTTGGAAACCCTGCTTCGCCTATACGGAGAGGTGGACAACAGCCGCCGCATCGCCTCAATGATTGTCAATGCACGAGCCAAAGCCCCCATCAGCACCACAGGAGACCTCACTCGGGCCATTGAGAAAGCGCTTCCCAAACTGGCAGAACATAAGTTCCTCGCAAAAATCTACCAAGCTTTGCGCATTGAAGTGAATGGCGAGATGGAAAGTCTGGCAGCTTTCCTACAAGGTGCCGCACGCAGTCTATGCCCCGGAGGCCGACTTTCCGTGATTACATACCATTCGTTGGAAGACCGCATGGTCAAAAACTTCATCCGAAGCGGAAACATTGCCGGCAAAGATGAACGCGACGCATTCGGCAGATCTTCTGCCCCGCTGAAGGCCATCAACAAAAAAGCGGCCTTACCCTCGGAAAGTGAAATTGCCAGCAATACCCGCGCACGCAGCGCCAAACTGAGAATTGCAGAAAAAATCAAATAATTGCATTGCTCCTAAGCCATGAAACTGAAGGACACCTTTCAAGACATATTGGGCGGACAAATGCTGGTCCGCAACGGAGGTTTGCTCAAGCACTGGGCATTCCTTCTGTATGTCTGTGCCCTCATCCTGGTCATGATTTCCATTCGGTTTGCCATCAAGGATGCTTTGCTACAACAAGTCAAATACAGCAAAATCCTGCACGAGCGCAAGATTGAATATGCTGGAAAATTTGCAGAAGTCCTGCAGCGCTCCCAAAAAACAGAAATTCAAAAATCACTGGCTGCCAACGGCTCCACGTTGACCGCCCCCACAGATGCCCCCAAACGCATTCCACTCGCCCATGAAAAATAACAACAGTACATCGGATATCGCCCAGCTCAGCAAACGGTTTCGCTGGGTCTATTATGCCGCCTTCTCCTGCGCCGTTGTCCTGTTGATCAGCATCATCCGGGTACAATTCTTCAGTGAGGATCCTGCCAAGTACGAAGATTTCTTCAAACAGGAAATCATCACACCCAGTCGTGGAAAAATCCTTTCCCACGATGGACGCACCCTGGCCATGTCCATCCCCTACTACCTGCTGACCTGGGACAGCACACGCATCACCGACAGCTTGTTCAATGCCGATGTGGACTCCCTGGCGTTGTGTTTGTCGCAATTGTATCAAGACAAACGACCCTCCGAATACAAAAAGTACTTGGTCAAAGCCCGCAAAAACAAAAAGCAGTTCATCTACATCAATCGTAAGAAAGTAACCTACCGAGAACTGGAACTTGCACGCACCTTCCCCATCTTCCGCCTGGGCCGTTTTGCTGGAGGTTTCAATCCGGAAGATGTCACCCAACGGAAAACCCCCTACGACCGACTGGCCTACCGAACCGTCGGTTACATCCGTAAAAACGAGCATAATGCCGAATACGGGGTCGGACTGGAAAGCAGCTTCAACCAAAAACTCAAAGGAGAGCCGGGTATCCGCACCATTGCTTTGGACTTGAACAACGAATGGATCGAAGCCAATGGCACCTTCCATCCTGCCAAAGATGGATTCGACTTACGCACCACACTGGACATCGATATTCAGGAAGCTGCAGAAATAGCACTCCGTGAACAATTGGCCCAATCCGACTTGCTTGAAGGAGCCACTGCCATTGTGATGGACGTCAAGACAGGAGCAATCCGGGCCATGGCTAACATGAAGAAAGACAAAAACGGAAAATTTGACGAATCCTACAACTACGCCATTGCCGAAGCCAACGACCCCGGTTCCACGTTCAAATTGGTAACCCTGGTCTCTTTGATGGAAGATGGCCTGATCACCCTGGATACTCCGGTGGACGCAGGCAATGGAAAATGGCAATACTCCACCAAGGTATTCGAAGACTCTCACGCCGGAGGTTACGGACAACTCACCGCCCTGACCGCCTTCGAAAAATCCTCCAACATCGCCTTTGCCAAATTGGTTACCCAATATTACAAAGACAACGAAGAACAATTCATTTCCCGGATCCACAGCATGAAGATTGGGGAAAAATATGGATTTGATATTGAAGGGGAAGCCACCTCACGGATTCCCTCTCCTGGAGAAAGCAGTTGGTCAGCCCTTTCTATGCCGATGATTTCGATGGGATATAGTTTGACCATTACCCCGCTCCACACCTTAACCTTTTACAACGCCATCGCCAACGGTGGAAAAATGATGAAACCCTACCTGGCCGACGCCTTGTTAAAAGACGGTGTCGTAGTCGAAGCCTACAAACCTCAACAACTGTTGGGCTCCGTCTGCTCAAAAAAGACCTTGCGGAACGTACAAATTGCGATGGAAGGGGTGGTTAAGAACGGCACCGGGAAAAACATCCAAGACCCCCGCTACGGCATTGCCGGTAAAACGGGCACTGCACAAATCCTTTTCAACGGAGTTTACAAGGATGCACAGGGCTACCGTAAACACCAGGCATCGTTTGCAGGTTACTTCCCGACTGAAGATCCCAAGTATTCTTGCATCGTGGTGCTCTACTCCACACGCACCCGTGGCAACTTCTATGGAGCTCAATGGGCTGCTCCAGTCTTCAAAAAAATTGCAGACTTTATCTACAACACACATCCTGAATGGCACCCGATCCTAAAGGCCGGTTCACAACAACCCTCCGACGATCCCAACATTGCCAACGGACTCGGGGAAGAAAGCTTAACTGCCATGAATCAGGTTCCGCTCCACAAGCGTCCGGCCATTTCAGTGAACAACTGGGTAGAATTCAAAACTGACAGTACCGGACTGGGCGCCAAAAACGTAAAACTCACCGAAGGTACGGTGGCAAATGTTCTGAACATGGGTCTGAAAGATGCCATCTACCGATTGGAAAATCAAGGCTGTCGTGTCGTTGTTCAAGGACAGGGCCGGGTGATCCGACAAGACCCTCCCGCCGGTACTCCGATCAACGGCCCCACCACCATTACCCTAACCTTAGCCCCTCAGAAAAAATGACAACACTTCATAACCTCCTTCAAGCAGTAACTCCCCTGGAAATTCTGGGAGAACAAAACCGGACAGTCTCCGGCATTGCCTGCAACTCATCACATTGCAAAGACGACTACCTGTTCATTGCTTACCAAGGTGCCAGCACGGATGGGCACCGTTTCATTCCGCACGCAATCAGCAACGGAGCTAAAGTCATTGTCTACGAACAAGAAAAGGCCGTTGATCCGAATGCAAAGGACATTACCTGGATCCGCGTATCAGACGGTCGCTTTGCCTTGGCCACTCTGGCAGATGCCTACTACGGACATCCCAGCCAAAAACTACACCTGGTGGGCGTTACCGGAACCAATGGAAAAACCACCATTGCCACCTTGCTTTACCGCTTGTTCCGTGGCTTGGGTTATGAATGTGGCTTGATCTCAACCATCGCCAACTATGTCGGATCGGCTCGTTACGCTACAGAAAACACCACACCCGACCCGATTACTTTGAATGCATTGCTCGCGGAAATGGTGGAACAAGGTTGTGAATACGCATTTATGGAGGTCAGCTCCCACGCACTGGAGCAACAACGCACACTGGCGCTTCATTTTGCCGGTGGTATTTTCACCAACCTCACCCACGATCACTTGGATTATCACAAGACTTTTGCAGAATACATCCGCTGTAAAAAACTGTTCTTTGACCACCTGCCCAATACCGCCTTCGCCCTCACAAATACAGACGACCGAAATGGAAATATCGTCACCCAAAATACAAAGGCAAAGATCTACCAATACGCCGCAAAAACGCCTGCCGACTTCAAAGTACGCATCGTCGAAAAAAGCCTGGAGGGAAGCCTGCTGAACATCGATGGCAGCGAGGTATGGACCCGCTTTATCGGAGCTCACAATGCCTATAACCTGTTGGCCGTTTATGCAACAGCTCGTCTGCTGGGTGCCGACCGGGACGAAGTGCTCACCCAACTCAGTCTTTTGCAAGCCGTCTCCGGACGATTGGAATACGTTCGGGGAGGCAACGACCTGACGGCGGTGGTGGATTATGCACACACCCCGGACGCCTTGGAAAATGTACTGAAAACCTTGAAGGAAATTACCGGAAACGCTCATCCCCTGATCTGCATCTTCGGCTGTGGTGGCAACCGTGACAAAACCAAACGTCCTGAAATGGCCGCTATTGCCGAGAAATACGCTGACCGGATTGTCATCACCTCCGACAATCCCCGTGATGAAGATCCCGAGACCATCATTCAGGAAATTCATGCAGGACTTTCCCCGCTAGGCAAAAAACGCAGCGTCTGCATTACAGACCGGGAAGAAGCCATCCGCAGCACACTACTCTTTGCCACACCTGGATCATTGATTCTGGTTGCCGGCAAAGGCCATGAAGACTACCAAATCATCCGCGGAGTGAAGCATCACTTTGACGATTTGGAATTAATCCGAACCTGTTTACAATCCAACCAATAATCGTACAGACATCGCTCATGTTGTATCACCTGTTTGACTACTTCCAGCAGCACGCTGTGGACTTTCCCGGTTCTGGGCTGCTTTTGTATTTGTCGGTCCGCGCCGGCTTTGCAAGCATTCTGTCTTTGTTCCTGGCACTTTTTGTTGGGAAACGCATCATCCGTTACCTACAACGCAAACAGATAGGCGAAGAAATCCGAGATCTGGGACTGGACGGACAGATGCAGAAAAAAGGCACACCAACCATGGGCGGCTTTATCATTCTGTTTTCCATCCTCATTCCAGTTCTGCTACTGGGCGATCTAAGCAATATTTACATCCAACTACTGATCCTGACCACTGTCTGGTTGGGTGGAATTGGCTTTTTGGATGACTACATCAAAGTTTTCAAGAAAAGAAAAGACGGGCTGCGTGGCCGTTATAAAATTTTTGGACAAGTATCCTTGGGGTTGATTGTCGGCCTGGTGCTGTGCTTTAGCGATCAAGCCACCATCCGAAACAAAGCGACCACTCCACTGGATAGTACCACTACAGCCGTTGTTTCCGAAGCGTCCCAACTAGAGAACCCGACGGAACGTGCGATTTCCTTGAGCCAATGCTACCATCCCGCTCACAAAAGCACCAAGACCACCATTCCTTTCATTAAGGACAACGAGTTCGATTACGCATGGCTAGCTCCCGGAAACGGACCTACCAAGCACCTTCTACAATGGATCATTTATATCCTGGTCATCATCCTGGTCATCACGGCCACCTCCAATGGCACCAACCTGACTGACGGACTGGATGGATTGGCTGCGGGTTCTTCCGCGATTGTTGGTGTTGCATTGGGCATTTTGGCGTACCTGTCCGGTAACATCATTTATGCGGACTACCTCAACATCATGTACATTCCCGCTTCCGGTGAAATTGTCGTCTTCATGGCCGCTTACCTGGGTGCCCTGTTGGGATTCCTGTGGTACAATGTGTATCCGGCCCAAGTGTTTATGGGGGACACCGGCAGCCTAACCTTGGGTGGAATCATTGCGGTAGTCGCCATCATCACCCGAAAAGAGCTGATGATTCCGGTGCTTTGCGGCATCTTCTTCGCAGAAAGCTTATCCGTTATTCTGCAAAGTACATATTTCAAACTCACCCGAAAACTATATGGGGAACCCCGCCGGATCTTCCGGATGTCTCCCCTACATCACCACTTCCAGAAAACCGGCATACCGGCCGCCATCCAACGACCGGCACAACCGATGCACGAGGTAAAAATCACCATGCGCTTCTGGATCATCGGCATTTTGTTAGCTGTTTTATCCATTGTATCCTTGAAAATCAGATAATCCTATGAATAGAGTTGTTGTACTCGGTGGAGCCGAGAGCGGTGTAGGTGCCGCCGTTTTAGCCAAAGTGAAAGGCTATGATACATTCTTATCCGATAATGGCTGCATCACCCCCCAGTACCTGGATCGCCTGAACGAATATGGCATCGCATACGAGATGGGAGGACATAGCGAAGAAAAGATTTTGAATGCCGACCTGGTCATCAAAAGTCCGGGCATCCCCGATAACGTACCCATGGTGGTCAAGATTCGGGAAAAAGGGATTCCTATCATCTCAGAAATCGAGTTCGCTGGCCGCTACGACAAAGCTCGAAAGATTTGCATCACCGGCAGTAACGGGAAAACGACCACCACATCCATCATCTACTACCTGCTTAAAAATGCAGGTTTGAACGTAGGCTTGGCCGGCAACATCGGAGAAAGCTACGCCTACCAGGTCGCCACCCGCAACTTCGACATTTATGTACTGGAGCTCAGCAGTTTCCAACTCGATGGCATGTATGACTTCAAGGCTGATATTGCCATCCTGATGAACATCACACCCGACCACCTAGACCGGTATGATTTCAAAATGCAGAACTACATCAACTCCAAATTCCGGATTACCCGAAACATGTCCGAGAATGACTGCTTCATCTTTTGCGAAGATGATGACATCACCATCGGCCATTTGAGTGAGATTGTCCTACGGGCTAAAAAGTTCCCCTTCTCGCAACAACACAGCGTCGCACATGGGGCCTTCCTACAAGATCAAACGATCTGTGTTCGCACCGAAGACGACGAATACGGCATTCCGGTCGAAGAGCTCTCCCTTTCCGGCAAACACAACCTCTATAACACGATGGCTGCCGCCATTACCGCAAAGATTATGAACATCTCCAACGAAACCATCCGCGAAAGTCTCCGTACTTTCCAAGGCGTGGAGCACCGATTGGAAAAAGTACTGAGCATCCGCGATGTACAGTTCATCAATGACTCCAAAGCGACCAACGTCAATTCAGCCTGGTACGCATTGGAAAGCATGACGCGACCGACGGTTTGGATTGCCGGAGGCAAGGACAAAGGCAACGATTACGAACCCCTGATCCCCCTGGTCAAAGAAAAGGTAAAGGCTCTGGTCTGCCTGGGTAAAGATAATACCAAGCTGCATGAGTTCTTCGGGGACAAAATCGCAACCATCGTGGATGCATCGTCCGCTGATGAGGCCGTACGCAAGGCCTACGAACTGGCAGTTCCCGGAGATGCGGTCCTGCTGTCTCCCTGCTGCGCAAGTTTTGACCTCTTTAAAAGCTACGAAGACCGAGGACGGCAATTCAAAGACGCTGTCCGGAAGTTATAAACTATGGCAACACGAAAGATTAAAGAACAACTCACCCTACGCGGAGACAAAGTCATCTGGATCATCGTCCTATTGATGGCTTTGATTTCCATCATTGCCGTGTACTCTTCCTCCTATGCCTTGGCCAACCGGGGGGACGTCAGCACATTCCACTACTTGTTTAGTCAGATGAAGAGTATCCTGATCAGTTGGGGTGTACTCCTTCTCTTTTACAAACTTTCGCTTCGAATATACCGACGGCTTGCCATTCCTTCCATTTTCATTATCCTACTGATGCTATTAGGCGTATTGCTTCAGTATTACGTTCTAAAAACCACCGCACATCTTCCAGCCGCACGCTGGCTTGATCTGGGATTCACCTCCATCCAACCGGCAGAATTTGCAAAAATCGCTGTAGTTATTTATTTGGCCAAAATCCTGGAAGTCAAGGCTCAAAAAATGAAAGACTTCAAAACGTTTGCGCTGTGGATTCTCGCTCCTATTGGTGCTACGTGCATCATGACCCTACTCGGTAGTTTTTCCGCAACCTTGATCATCGGCCTGACCACAGTAATCATTCTCATTTGCTCATCGGTACCCAGAAAATTCTTATTGCTAAGTATGGCCGTCCTTGGCTTGTCTGGGGGCATCGCCTTTTTCTGCAACTACCAATTTGGTTGGTTCAGCCGGCTGGACACCGTCTCAGCTCGGGTGGAACGTTTCTTTATGAGTGATGAAGAAAAAAGCAAGTTGAGCCAAGAGGAACAAGACAAGATCGCAGACAAAGAATACCAGAGCAACGAAGCCCGGCAAGCCATCCAATTGGGAGGCATCCAAGGCCTGGGAGCAGGAAACAGCATCAAACGGACCACCCTACCCAACCCCTACGACGACTATATCTATTCCATCATCGTAGAAGAATGGGGATTGATAGGAGGCACCCTTGTCCTCTTCCTATACGTCTGGTTCCTGTTCCACTGCGTGATCATCGTCCGATCCTGCAAAAAAATCTTCTCGGCAGTTTGCGTCATTGGTTTGAGCACATTGATCACTTTCCAAGCCTTGATTCATATTGCGGTGAACATCGGCATCATCCCGGAAACCGGACAAACACTTCCGATGATCAGCCATGGAGGTACCGCCTATATGCTGATGAGTGCAGCATTCGGCATCATCCTGGCCATCAACCGGACTATTGAAATCAGCAAAGAAAAAGAAGAAAAAGAAAAAAACGCCTTGCTATGGAACAATGCAGAACAAAAATTATCATAAGTGGAGGAGGTACCGGAGGACATATTTTCCCCGCCTTGTCCATTGCAGATGCTCTCCGAAAACTGGAACCTGAAGCCGACATACTCTTTGTTGGAGCCGAAGGTAAGATGGAAATGGAACGGGTACCCGCTGCAGGCTACCCCATTGAAGGGCTCCCGGTTGCCGGCTTGCAACGCCGTTTGACCCTGAGCAACCTTGCTCTGCCGTTCAAACTCCTCAAGAGTCTTCGTCGGGCCAGTCAGATTATCAGCAAATTCAAACCGGATGTGGTCGTAGGAGTAGGCGGTTATGCCAGCGCACCTACCTTGTGGACCGCTTCCCGAAAAGGCATCCCGTGCTTGATTCAGGAACAAAATTCCTACGCAGGCCTTACCAACAAAATCTTGGGAAAACGCGCCAGAAAAATCTGCGTAGCCTACGATCGGATGGAGCAATTCTTCCCCGAAGAAAAGATCCTGCTTACCGGGAACCCCATTCGCAACAACATTCATCCGGCCACCGAAGCGCAACGCCATGCTGCAATGGAATACTTCGGACTGGATCCAAACAAACCCGTACTGTTGATCGTCGGAGGAAGCTTGGGCGCAAAAACCCTGAACCTGGCACTTCGAAAATGGGTGGCCAACATCCCCGAAAATGCTCCCTACCAAATTCTTTGGCAAAGCGGGAAATATTACCGCACCGAATTGGAAACCTTCTTCCAACAACTCCCTGAATGGAGTGATGCGAGTATCCGCCGACCCGAAGCAGGCTCCGAATACGAACTACGATGCCACCAAGGTGTACGCAACTGCGATTTCATCAAACGGATGGACCTTGCCTTAGCCGCTGCCGACTGGGTAGTCAGCCGAGCGGGTGCAGGCACCATTTCTGAACTCTGTGCCGCAGGAAAGGCCACCTTGTTTGTGCCCTCTCCATTTGTAACCGAGGACCATCAGACACACAATGCACAGGCATTGGTCCGTCACCAGGCTGCAACCATGCTCCGTGATGATCAGGCCATCGAATCCTTGCAGACCGAATGCGAAGCCTTGCTCCAGGACAAAGATCGCCAAAGCCTGTTTTGCACCAACATATTACAATTAGCCAAACCCAACGCAGCGGAAGAGATTGCCCGCGAAGTGTTACAATTAGTACCCCGGAAATGAGTCTTAAAAATGTCTATTTCATCGGCATCGGCGGGATCGGAATGAGCGCCATTGCCCAATACTACCACCATGCTGGCTATCAGGTCAGTGGGTACGATCGCACCCCCAGCCGACTCACCGAAAAGCTGGAATCCCAAGGCATCCGGATCCACTATGAAGACCAACCGGAACTAATTCCCACGACCGTCGATGATACACTCATCATCTACACACCAGCCATCCCTGCCAGTTTGAAAGAACTACAAACGGCACGCGAAGGTGGGTACCGTCTGGTCAAACGATCCCTTGCTTTGGGCGAGATTGCCCAGGGACAAGAGACCCTGGCCATTGCCGGCACTCACGGAAAGACAACCACCTCAACCCTATTAGCCCACTTATTGACGGACTCGGGAGCCGGTTGCAATGCCTTCCTGGGTGGAATTTCCAAAAATTACCACACCAACCTCCTGCTGGCCAAGAACCCAGTACTGGTTGCAGAAGCTGACGAATTTGACCGCTCATTCCTACAATTGTTCCCGGACATTGCAGCCATTACCGCGATTGATGCCGATCACCTTGACATCTACAATGACCTGCAGCAAATCCAAGCTGCATTCCTTCAATTTGCTCGCCAGATCAAAAAAGCAATTGTCCTCAAACAGGGAGTTAGTTTAGGGGTTCCTGACGATGCGCTTACAGCCTCCGTTTACCGCTATGCCTACGACCAACCTGCAGACTTTTACGCAAAAGATCTGCAGCCACTGCCTGGCGGCTACTTTGAATTTACCCTGCACACACCGGGTGAGCCGATTCCCCATTGCCAGGTCGGTATTCCAGGCTGGGTCAATGTTGAAAATGCAGTCGCAGCTGCAGCGGTAGCTTGGCTACACGGAACGAACCCGGAAGCCATCCGCAAGGGTTTGCGCAGCTTTCAAGGCGTTGAACGCCGCTTTGACGTACACGTTAACACCCCCGCTTGCGCCTACGTGGATGACTACGCCCATCACCCCAAGGAAATTGCAGCAGCCCTTTCTTCCATCCGAAACATCTTCCCCGGCCGTCGCGTAACGGTGGTCTTCCAACCCCACCTCTACACGCGTACACGCGACTTTTACGAAGAATTTGCGGCAGCCTTGAGCCAGGCGGATGATGTCATTCTGTTGCCAATTTATCCTGCTCGGGAAGAACCCATCGAAGGCGTCAATGCGGAAATGATTTTGGAGAAGATCCAGGGTCCGACCGCCCAAGTGATAGCCAAGGATCAGCTTTTGAGCCATTTAAAACAACAGGCTATTGATATTTTAATTACATTTGGGGCTGGAGACATTGACCGACTCATCCAACCCATTACCGAATTACTAAAAACCACTCGATAGACTATGTTCCGACGCATCCTTGCCATCACGGGTCTTAGCCTCGTCATCCTATTGGCGGCAGGCTACCTCGTTGTTGCCGAACGAATGACCCGGCAGCACCAGGAGCGACAAGTATGCCAACACATCGACATCACGATTGCCGATAGTCTGGAACACCAGTTCGTCAGCCGACAAGATGTAACCAACTACCTCCGGTTACTGCCGGAACCATTGATTGGAAAACACATTTCCCAAGTTGACCTGCACCAATTGGAAACCTTGTTGGAAAGCCAGGGCGCCATCAATCACGCCAATGCTGCCATAGATTGCTCCGGCAACTTGAGCATCCGCATTCATCAACGGCAACCCATTGCCCGTTGGCTGACCCAACAAAGCTCGTTTTACATCGATAGTGACGAGTTCTGTTTCCCGTGGAGCAGCCAGTTTACCGCTCATGTGCCCATCATCACCGGTCCATTGCCCATCCGCCTGGATCCAGGCTACCGAGGCATCCTCAACTCCTCGAACAACCGCCAGATGGAAGGAATCATACAGGTAATCCAATACATCCACGAACATCCTTTCTGGGAGGCTCAGATTCAAGAGATTCACGTAGAAGAAAATGGAAACCTGTTGCTATTCACCCGCGTTGGTGATCAGATCATCCGTTTCGGCAAACCCGAAGCCATTGCAACAAAATTCCGGAAGCTGCTGTCCTTCTACAAAGAGATTGTGCCGTTGGATGGATGGAATGCCTATTCTGAAGTGGACCTCCGCTTCCAGGACCAAATTGTTTGTACCCGAAAAAAACAGAAAAAGAGATAAAATATGGAAAATATTATTGCTGCCCTTGATTTGGGAACCAATAAAATAGCTGCCATTGTCGGGCAAAAAACCGACAGCGGCATTCGCATTGTCGGTTACCAGGAGGTGCCGACAGAAGGCATTGTTCGAGGAGAAGTCGTAAACATCCAAAAAGTGGTCAAAAGCGTTGAGACGGCTATCAACTCGGTAGCGCAGCAGGTAGAAACACCGATCCGAGAAGTCTGGATCAGCCATTGCTGCGAGCGGATTCGTCACGAGTCAACCGTCATTCAGCGGCGACGCAGCGGCGATGACTGGATTACTGAAGAAGAAATTGAAGATATCCTGCAAGAAGCCCGCAACACACGCGTAGCGAACGGAGACATCGTTTTGCAAGCCGTCCCCCAAAGTTACAACATCGATGACCGCATGGGTGAAATCGACCCGGTGGGTATGATTGGTGCGGACTTGGAAGCCGATTTCCGCCTTTTCATCGGCAAAAAAACAGCGGTATCGGGTGCCTCCATGGTACTCTCCCGCAATGGGCTGTCCGAGTGTGGAGCCTCCTTGCGCGGGATTGCTAGTGCCCGTTCCATCCTGACCCAAAATGAAATGGAACTGGGGGTTGCACTATTGGATATTGGAGCCGGTGCAACAGACCTGGTCGTCATCAAGGACAACATCATCCGTCACTTGGATATCATACCCTTTGGAGGAAACGCTGTTACCGAGGACATCCGTCAACTCTGCAGCATTCCCTGGAAGACATCCGAGCAACTGAAAGTACAATACGGAAGCGCTTTTGCCGCATTGGACAATGGCAAACGGGTCATCTCCATCCCTGGCATCGGTGGAGCTGCCAGCAAGGAAATTCCCTCGAAAGAACTGGCTATGATTATCCAAGCCCGTCTCTCGGAAATCATCAAAACCGCCGACCTGGCCATTACCAATACCGGTCTGAAGGCAGAATTGAAGGGAGGACTGGTACTCACCGGAGGGGTTGCCAACACGATGCACATCCAACGCTTGGCCTCCCAACTTACCAATATGGGCATCCGTGTAGCTTGGCCCGAGAACTTTGTATTGGCAGAATCGGAAGACAAGGCCTTGACCACCACCGGTGCAACCGCAGTAGGACTCGTTCTGGCTGCTTTTGATGCATTGGGCGACAACCTCCCCAGCTACGAAATCCCGACGCTGGACCCCAATTCCGAACAAGGAGCTCAGGGTGTTCTCTTTCAAACCAACGAAAACGGACAAACACCCGGAACCAGCAAACCGGCCCATACAGACCCGAAAGCCGACACCAAGCCTCGGGAAAGTTGGAAGCATCGCCTGGCTCGTAAAATCGGATCCATCCAAGAAATGGACATCTTTGACAACAACAACGACAACGAAGCATAACTATGGAAGAAGAATACTTGATTCCCACCAATATCAATAAGAAAAACACTTGGATCAAAGTCATCGGTGTTGGGGGTGGCGGCTGCAATGCAGTCACCCAAATGTACCGTCAAGGTATCCAAAATGTGGATTTCATCATCTGCAACACCGATGCACAAACATTGAACGAGAGTCCCGTGCCCATCAAAGTACAACTCGGCAACATCCTCACCCGTGGATTGGGCGCAGGCTGCGATCCGGAACGCGGAAAAATGGCCGCCATTGAATCCATCGAAGAAATCAAACGTTCCATCGGAGCGGGTACTGAGATGGTCTTCATCACCGCCGGATTGGGCGGAGGAACCGGAACCGGAGCAGCCCCTGTCATTGCGGACATCACCAAGAATGAACTTGGCTTACTGACCATCGGCGTCGTTACCCTTCCTTTCAAGGACGAGGGTATGGAATTCTACCGCCGAGCAATGAACGGACTGAAGGAAATCTCCAGCAAAGTGGACTCCCTGCTAGTAATCGACAACCAAAAATTGTATGAAATCTACGCGGATTTGAATGTAGCTGACGCTTTCCCCAAGGTGGACGAAGTGCTGAACACCGCAGTCAAAGGGATCGCCGAAATCATCACGAGCAAAGGCTTCATTAACGTCGATTTGGCAGACGTGAAGATGGTAACCAAAGATAGTGGGATTGCCTTATTGGGTATCGGTACTGCATCTGGAGAAGATCGCGCCAAAGAAGCCGTACGCCTGGCATTTGAGTCGCCCTTGTTGAACGAATACAACTTGCGCACCGCCACCAATGCCCTGGTCAATATTTCTTGCAACAAGAACTCCGAGCACAACCTGACCATGGCCGAGCTCGAGCAAATTATGGCTCATATCCAAGACTATACCGGCCCCACCGAAAAATTCAAACGGGGCGTGGTCTATGATGACACCCTTGAAAACGACACCATTCGCATCACCGTCGTGGTGACGGGTATCGATATGACCATCACGCCTCAACCCCAGCCCACTCAAGTTTATCGCGATGACACCACCATTGTCACTCTCAGCGAGCGTGAAGACGAGAACGATGGCAGCATCACCCTACCCCTCTCCTACGAGCCCGGCAACTTCCAACAAGACGAAGACCCGCACTATGACCTGATCACCGTTTATGACGGAAGTTTGTCCATCATGGAATACGAAAAGGAACCGGCACTGACCCGTCTGAAGAAAAAAATTGAAGCAAAAAACCATAAATAAAAATTGTAGTATGCAACAACGTCAAACTCGCGTACGCTTTGCCCCCAGTCCCACAGGCCCCCTGCACATGGGCGGCGTCCGCACAGCACTATACAACTACCTGTTTGCCAAACAAAATGGCGGAAAATTCATCCTTCGCATTGAAGACACCGATTCACAACGTTTTGTCCCTGGTGCAGAAGCCTACATCATTGAGTCCCTCCGCTGGTGCGGCATTTATCCGGACGAAGGGGTGACCCTCGATGGTCAAGTCGTTGAAACTGCCTCCGAGCAACATCCGCATGCCCCCTACCGGCAGTCACAACGCAAACCCATTTACCGGAAATATGCCGAAGAACTTGTTGCCAAAGGATATGCTTACTATGCCTTTGACAGCGGTGAAGAATTGGATCGTCTCCGGAAAGAAGCGGAAGCAAACGGTCAGACCTTCACCTACAACCAAGCAACCCGCAACAGCCTGACCAACTCACTCACTTTAAGTGCAGAAGAAACACAACGCCGCCTGCAAGAAGAAACCCATTGGACCATCCGTTTCAAAATGCCCGAAAATAGGGTCGTAGCAATGGATGACCTGATTCGCGGCCACGTTGAAGTCAATACTGACACCTTGGATGACAAAGTGCTTTGGAAAGCGGCTGATCAACTGCCGACCTACCACTTGGCAAATATCGTGGATGACCATTTGATGGAAATCACCGAAGTCATTCGGGGTGAAGAATGGTTACCCTCGCTTCCCCTTCACTATTTGTTGTACGAAGCGTTCGGCTGGCAAGACACCCAACCCCGATTTGCTCACTTGTCCTTGCTGCTCAAACCCGACGGAAAAGGCAAACTCAGCAAACGTGACGGAGACCGTTTGGGTTTCCCGGTCTTCCCCTTACGCTGGGAGGCTCCCAACGGAGAAGTATCCCGCGGATACCGCGAAGACGGTTATTATCCGGAAGCATTTGTCAACCTGTTAGCTTTGCTGGGATGGAATCCGGGCACCGAACAAGAACTCTTCTCTGTAGAAGAACTCATTCCTGCCTTCTCATTGGACCGCATTGTTCGCTCAGGAGCTAAGTTCAATGCCGATAAAGCCAAATGGTTCAACCAAGAATACCTTCGCAAACGCAGCAACGCTCAACTCGCAGCTGAATTCATGCCCATCTTGGAAGAAAAAGGACTTCAAGTCAACCCGGCTTATGTAGAAACGGTGGTTGGTCTGATCAAAGAACGTGCTCACTTTGTACACGACTTCTGGGAGCTCTCTTCCTTCTTCTTTGAGGCACCCACTACTTACGACCCGCAAACCGTACAAAAATTCTGGAAAGCAGAGAACCTTCCCTTGCTCCAACAAACGGTTGCCTTTGTACAACAACTGGCTGATTTCTCAAAAGAGCATGTAGAAGAAGCGCTGCATCAATTCATCGTAGAAAATGGAATGCCGATGGGCAAAGTAATGAATGGCCTCCGCCTGATGCTAGTAGGTGCATCCAAAGGCCCTGGAGTTGCCGACATCATTGCTGCAATCGGAAAGGATGCGTTTACCGCTCGATGTGAGCAGGCATTTGCGGTATTGAATCCCGCATAAGCGTATCGGCTTGCGTTGAAGTATCCGGAAACGAATCCACCGACCAAATGACTTGCGGACTCTGTCCCGGTTGGATCACAACTCCACTGGGACGGGTCCAGGAATAATATCCGATACCGATTGTACTAATCAGCACAAACAATGCGGCTACCCGAGTCCATCGGGATTGCTGCAGAAAACGACCGAGACGCCGCCAAGTTGGGCGGCGTTCTTCTTGCTGAAATGCAACTGACAGTTTTCGATAAGCTGCCAACCGTTCCCGGCAGGCAGGGCAGTGCATAAGGTGCTCTTGAAACTGAGCCTCTTGCGCTACGGTCAATGTTCCAGCAAAGTAGCCATCTATCTTATCACATTCACACTTCATTCTACCCGTGCTTTGATTAATCCGGCATAACGCTGGATCAACTTGTTTTTTACTCGTTTTACCATTTGACGATAACGGGCAGCCAAACGGATCATTTCTTCCTTGGATACAGGGCCTTCGTACTTTTGAACCAAGGCTTCATACGACATATCCTCCGTATAATGTTCCAACAAAACAGCCACCTCGTCTTCCAGGCCTTTGACCAATGCCTCGTGCAAGGGATGCGTCTGATTATACAATGCCAGAATCATCGTGGCACGAACACTATCCGGATCAAAAGCATCCACATAATGCGCAACCGGCGTATCGTGTGACGGAAAATTTGCAGGAATGCAGGACTCGTCATCAAAAAGATTGGATTCGGTATCGTCTGCCAAACGATAGGTGATGCTCTCTACATCCACTCTTTTTTGCCGAGATCGGATCCGACACAACTCCCTACATTTGTTCCGAATGACTCCCACGGCATATGAAATCAAGTCTTTGGCGCCAGTCGCCTCATCCAACCGTCCATTGATCAAGGCTCCATTCACCACAAAACAGACCTCATTCCAGATTTCATCCGCATCTTCCATTTGAAACGAACCACCAATCTGTCGAACCAACCCAATCACATAAGGCTTCAGATGGCGGTAAAAGATCGACCAGCAATGCGTATCATTGGCCCGCAAGCGCTGCATGACTTCCGTTTCCGATAACGGGAATTCGGCGTCCGTCAACTTCTCCAGCTGCAATTGGACTTCAAAAGGTGCCACCCAATCGGCCTCCTGCAAAAAATACCGTAGGAACAGATGATCAAAATGATGCGCTGAAACCACATAGGACAATGATTCATCGGTATTGGCCAGATATTGATCCAACTGGGTCCGTTCCTGATCACTGAAAATGCGCTGTAAAAGCAAGGTGAGCCGGCGTTTTAGAAGAAAAACAAAACGCCTGTCCAACAAGGAATTCCGATAGAACTTCGAATAATTCCGTTCTTGATAATACGCCCGAAGAACGCGATACTTCCACGCTACGAACGACTCGTCCGACAACCGCGCAGCCCCCGCTTCGTTCCACGACCGGGCCTCCTGCTCGGGATTCTTCCAGAAGCCCAGACGGGTCAGCTCCCAATGCTCATCATCCTTGCGCAGGAACTCCAGAAAACTAGCTTTCTCCGATGGATTCATAACGAAATGTATGCAAAGATAACAAGCTTTTTATATTTTTGCAGGAAATTAACATAATCAAAGCGAAGATGATAGGAATTGCTGCCGATCACGCCGGCTATGAACTCAAAGGTATCTTGATTGAGTATTTGCGTGAAAAGGGACTTGAAGTAAAAGATTTCGGAACACATTCTACTGACAGCATGGACTATCCGGATGTTGCCCACCCCTTGGCTGAAAGCATCGAGAATGGCACCTGTGAGTGGGGTATTGCCATTTGCGGAACTGGCAACGGTATTAGCATGACCGTCAACAAACACGCAGGAATCCGCGCAGCACTCTGCTGGAACTCAGAAATCGCAGCTTTGGCCCGCCAACACAACAACGCCAATATTCTCTCGCTTCCGGCACGTTTTGTTTCGACTGAAGAAGCTTTGGCGATGTTGAAAACCTTCATGGAAACTCCTTTTGAAGGTGGACGCCACCAAAGACGTATCGACAAAATCGCCTGCTGCTAATTCTTAATGGAACCCAATTTTACGCGCATCACACCCGGGATGTTTAACCAGTTGTCCTCAGACCTGGAAAACTACCCGGACGGGATTGTTATTCCCTTAGACAAACCTTACCGCTGGACTTCTGCCGACGCAGTCCGAAAGATCAAATTCAAACTGCAACGGCTGTTTGGTAAACGCAACTTGAAAGTAGGACATGCCGGCACCCTGGACCCTCTGGCCACCGGGTTGTTGCTCATTTGCATTGGGAAAGCCACCAAACAAGCACAATATTTGCAAGACCAACGGAAAGAATACATTGCCGAAATTCGTTTCGGGGCCACGACTCCCTCGTACGACTTGGAAAAGGAAATTGACGCCACCTACCCTTGGGAACACATTTCCCGAGCATTGATCGAAGACACACTTCCGCAGTTTCTCGGCCAACAAGATCAGGTTCCGCCCATTTTCTCAGCTAAACTCGTTGACGGTGTCCGGGCCTATGAATACGCCCGCCAAGGCGAAGTTGTGGAAATGAAACCCGCCAGCATTCATCTATATGAACTAGAAATCTTGGACTATCAAGCTCCGGTTCTCACATTGCGAATCCAATGCAGCAAAGGGACTTATATCCGCTCCATCGCCCGTGACTTAGGGATTGCCCTCAACAGTGGAGGACACCTGGTAGGTCTTCGACGGACCCAATCCGGTAGCTTTTCCATTGAAAACGCAGTTTCGATGGAAGAAATTTTGAATTCATGAAACTTTTTTTCTCGGCATCCGTATAAGAAACCGTATGAAACTTTCACAATTCAATTACACATTGCCAGAAGAGCAAATTGCTAAATATCCGGCAGACTTCCGGGACGAATCCCGCCTGCTCGTATTGGACAAAAATACGGGAGAAATTGAACACAAATACTTCAAGGACCTGATTGATTATTGCGATGAGGGCGACTTGTTCGTCTTCAACGACACCAAAGTCTTTCCGGCCCGTCTGACTGGCAACAAAGAAAAAACCAACGCCAACATCGAGGTCTTCCTTTTGCGGGAATTGAACCGTGACCAACGTTTGTGGGACGTTCTGGTAGATCCTGCCCGTAAAATCCGTATCGGAAATAAACTCTATTTCGGAGAAAACGATGCTTTGGTAGCAGAAGTCATTGACAACACCACTTCCCGCGGCCGCACCCTTCGTTTCTTGTACGATGGCACCTACGAAGAATTTCGTGACACACTGTACCGAATGGGCGAGTTGCCGATCCCCAAGTGGATCCGTCCACACGCAGAACCCATTGACGACGAGTGCTTCCACACCATCTACGCCAAACACGAAGGCGCTGTTGCTACTCCTGCCGCAGGTCTCCACTTCAGCAAGATCCTGTTCAAGAAAATGGAAATCAAGGGCATCAATTCAACCTTCCTGACCCTCCACATGGGTCTGGGCCATTTTGCCCACGTGGATGTTGAAGACCTTTCCAAACACAAAATGGACTCGGAGCGCATGACCATTTCTGAAGAAACAGCAGAGGCAGTCAACCGCACAAAGGCAAATGGCAAGAAGGTGTTTGCTGTCGGCATCACCACCGTACGCGCCTTGGAAACCATTGTTACCCCCAGACAAGAAATCAATGCATTTGACGGATGGACCAACAAATTCATCTTCCCGCCGTACAAATTCACCATTCCGTCTGCGGTCATTACCAACTTCCACCTGCCCTACTCAACCATGTTGATGTCTGCAGCTGCATTTGGTGGTTATCACCACGTTATGAATGCCTACAAGGTTGCTTTGCAAGAAGGCTACCGCTTCGGCACCTACGGAGACGCGATGCTCATTCTGTAGTTTTTTCCGTTTTTAAAAAATATTCGGACGTTTTCGTCCGGCACACACACTCCAATTCTCCAACTTCGGGCATGAATTGGAGTGATTTATTAGGTGCACGACTGATCCAACAACTGTTTTTACACCATGGCCAACAAGCACGAGCCCTGGTGCAGCAATTTCCCCATCCAGGCGAACTATTGCAATTGGACGACACGGCATTATCTCAATGGATTCCTGATCCTGAACTTCTACAAATCTGGCACAACCCCACCATCCGACACAACCTCGAAAAAGAGCTGGAATGGTACGACAAATACCAAATCCAAATCGACTATTTACTCGACCCTCAGTACCCCAAACGACTGAAGGAATGCCCCGATGCCCCCATTTTGCTATACCATCGGGGTTCTGCCACAAAAGAGCCTCCCCGCAGCATCGCCATTGTAGGCACACGCAAGGCAACCTCTTACGGAAAACAAGTTGTTCGTGACATCATCCAATCAGCCAGCCTACTGGATCCAAAGCCCATAATCATCAGCGGACTGGCTTATGGAATTGACATTGAAGCTCACCGATGCGCCCTGGAAAACAACCTGGACACGTATGCAATATTGGCCAATGGACTGGACCAAATCTACCCGAGTGCCCATCGAAAAACAGCCATCCACATCTTAGAGCAGGGCGCTCTCTGGAGCGAATTCCCCAAAAACACCCCCGCTTACCCCTTGCATTTTCTACAACGCAACCGCATCATTGCCGGCATGAGCGATGTGGTCATCCTCTGTGAATCCGCCATACGCGGTGGAGGTATGGCAACAGCACGACAAGCCGCCTCCTATTCCCGCGAAGTATATGCCCTGCCTGGACGCATCCACGATCTCTACTCAAGCGGATGCAACGAGCTGATTCGAAACCAAACTGCCAACCTGTTCAGTTCCACCGACCAATTGTGGAAAGAGCTGGGCTGGAACCGAAACAAAAAAAAGAAACAGAATCCGAAAGAATTAAGTATCTTTGAGACCCCAAGTGAACTGTCCATTTTGATCCTTGAGCGCTTGGCAGACCACGCTCGCCTGACCCCGGACGAACTGCTCGACTACTGCCCGCAAGCAAGTCTGCAAGACCTGAGCATTGCGCTAACCGCATTGGAAATCGAAGGATTGATCGAACAAGACACCGGCGGGTTTATAAAGAGACGATGATGGAAACACCCCTATACATTGATACCCACGCACACCTCTACGACGAAGCCTTTCAAGAAGACGTGGAAGCCGTTCTAAGTCGGGCAAAAGCGGCGGGTATCGTGCAATTCATACTCCCTGGCATTGACGCATCCACCCAGGAACAATTGGAAGCCCTCTGTGACCAGCACCCGGAATCCTGCTACCCGTGTATCGGTTTGCACCCCACCTCGGTCGGGGAAAACTGGAAAGAAGAGTTGACACTCATTGAAAAACGGCTATCCACCCGCCAGTACTATGCAATTGGAGAGATCGGCCTGGATGGTTATTGGTCTACGACCTATATGGCCGAACAACAAGAGGTGTTCTTCCGACAACTTTGCTGGGCTGTAGAACAAAACCTGCCGGTCATCATCCATTTACGAGAAGCTACTGAAGCTCTTTTTACGGTGTTGGAGCGTTTCCGAAAAGAGCACCGGAGCCTCCCAAAGGGGGTATTCCATGCCTTTTCAGGCAGCATCGAAACCTATCATCGCATCCAACAATACGGTGACTTCCATTTCGGAATCGGAGGCGTAGCCACCTACAAAAAAGCAGGCATCGCTGACACCATCCCCTTCATCCCCCTGGACCGTCTGTTACTGGAAACGGATGCTCCCTACCTCACCCCGGTCCCGCACCGAGGCAAACGCAACGAGCCGACTTACATTCCCCACATTGCGGAGCGCATCGCCCAATTGAAGCAACTCCCACTTGAAACCGTTGCCGCTACAACTACACAGCAGGCTCGCATCTTATTTCAATTACCTGATTAATAAACCTAAAAGATATGCCCAAGACAAATACAAACATCCTGTTGATCTACACCGGAGGAACAATTGGAATGAAACTTTGCCCGGAAAGTGACTCCCTGGTTCCGTTTGACTTTTCACAGATTACCGAAGAAGTCCCCGAGTTGACAAGATTCGGCTACAATATTGAGGCTTACTCATTTGACCCGGTCATCGACTCCTCGGATGTTAGCATTTCCTTCTGGCAGGAATTGGCCCGCATTATCGAAAAGAACTATACGCATTACGATGGTTTTGTCATTCTTCACGGAACAGACACCATGTCCTATTCCGCATCAGCACTGAGTTTCATGTTGGAAAATCTGGAAAAACCGATCGTATTTACGGGAAGCCAGCTTCCCATTGGCATGCTGCGCACCGATGGTAAGGAAAATCTGATCTCCGCCATCGAGATCGCCTCCGCCAAGGACGCGTCCGGCCACCCCATTGTTCCTGAAGTAGTCATCTACTTTGAAAGCCAGTTGTACCGTGGTAACCGTACGACTAAATTCAGTGCCGAAAACTTCCGTGCTTTCCGCTCACCCAATGCTCCGGTCCTGGCCGACATCGGTATCCATATCCATTACCACACGGCCTTGATCCGATACCCCAAAACCTGGGGCAATCCACTGAAAGTCAACTATCAGTTAGATCCCCATGTAGCGGTTCTCAAACTCTTCCCGGGCATTACTGAACAAACCATCACCGCCATTACCCACACACCGGGTCTGCGCGGCTTGATCATCGAGACGTTTGGTTCTGGAAACGCCCCCACCAGCAAGACCTTCCTGAACTGCATCAAAGAAGCCATTGAACGGGACATTGTCGTGCTCAACATCACCCAATGTGTGACCGGAAAAGTGGACATGGACGCCTATGCCACAGGCAAGGCTTTGCAACGCCTGGGCGTGATCAACGGACTGGACAGCACGACTGAGGCTGCAACGACAAAATTATTTTTCCTTCTTGGACAATACAATGATAATGAGATTGTTAGACAAATGCTATCTCAAAACATCGCAGGGGAGATCACAAAATAATTTTCAGTATTTAAAAACTATTGCTACCTTGCACGATATTTTGTAGGAGAGGTGGCCGAGTGGTCGAAGGCGCGCGCCTGGAAAGTGCGTAAACTCCAAAAGGGTTTCGCGGGTTCGAATCCCGCCCTCTCCGCATTTTTTGAAATTATTATTACTTAATTTTGTTTAACTAATTCACTCAAGAATTTATGAAAAAAATTTTCATGCTCTTGGCAGTTGCAGGTCTGATGACTTTCTCTGCTTATGCTCAGAATGAAGAAGTGGCTGCTACCGATTCTGTAGAAGTAGTTGCTACTGAAACTGTGGAAGTTGAAGCTCCTGTTGAAGAAGCTGCAGGTGTTCCGATTCACCAAGCTATCAAAACCAAATTTATCGAAGGTGGTGCCGGCTTTATGGCAACAGTATTGTTGTGTATGATCCTCGGTTTGGCTATTGCTATCGAAAGAATTATCTACTTGAACTATGCTACTACCAACACCGAAAAATTGTTGGCTAAGATTGAAGCTGCATTGAACGAAGGTGGCGTTGAAGCTGCTAAAGAAGTTTGCCGCACTACTTCAGGTCCCGTTGCAAGTATCTTCTACCAAGGTTTCTTGCGTATGGATCAAGGTATTGAATCTGTTGAAAAAGCAGTTGTTTCTTACGGTTCAGTTCAAATGGGTCGCTTGGAAAGCGGTTTGTCTTGGATCACCTTGTTTATCGCGATTGCTCCTATGTTGGGTTTCATGGGTACCGTTATCGGTATGATCCAAGCATTTGACGATATCCAAGTAGCTGGTGATATTTCTCCGAACTTGGTTGCTGGAGGTATGAAAGTTGCGTTGATTACAACCGTAGGTGGTTTGATCGCTGCTATTATTCTCCAAATCTTCTATAACTACCTTATCTCTAAAGTGGATTCAATCGTCATCGCTATGGAAGATGCATCCATTTCATTGGTTGATATGTTAGTTAAATACCAAAACAAATAATCACTATGTCTAAATTCGCAAAATACTTATTATACGTCCTCTTGGCATGCTCAACCGTATTGGTTGTAGTGTTCTTTGCACAAAGTTCTTCAGGCGTTTTCAACCTGAGCAACTTGGGCAATGCAATGAGCACTTCAAACATGGCTGACGGCTTGCTTTGGTGGACATATGCGTTGGTTTTCCTGGCAATTGCCTTGGTAATCATCCTCAGCGTTGTTAAAATGGCACAAAACCCGAAATCGCTCAAACGCACCGGTTTTGTAACCCTTTTGGCAGTTGTGCTGTGCGCAGTTTCATACTTCTTGGCTAGCGGAGCTCCGATTCACGTAAATTTGGACGTTCAACCGACTGAAGCTACTTTGAAACTTACCGACGCTGGTCTTATCCTGACCTACCTGTTGTTTGCAGGTGCGATCCTCGCCTTGTTGTACGGAAGCGTACGCAAGATGATTAATAATCGATAAAAGAACAGTTTACAATGGCATCTAAAAAAACTCCTGAAATCAATGGCGGATCAATGGCGGACATTTCGTTCTTGATGTTGATCTTCTTCTTGATGGTTACAACAATGGATACCGACAAAGGTCTTTCAAGACGTCTTCCTCCTATGCCGGATGAAAACGCGCAAGTACAAGACATTAAGGTAAACAAACGTAACCTGTTGGAAGTAAGAATTACCACGAACGACAACGTATACGCTGCCAACCAAGTGACCGCACAGAGAATTACCGATGTCAACGAACTGGAACAAATTGTAATTGAACACTTGACCAACCCTACTGGCAACGAAAAATTGTCAAACAAAAAAGCAAAAGAAATCGAAGGATTCGGCGAATATGCTGTCTCTGAAGGTGTGATTTCCTTGCAAAACGACCGCGGTACTAGCTATAACCGATACATTGAAGTTCAAAACGTATTGGTTCGTGCAATCAACCGCATCCGTGACGATTTCTCCTTGCAAAACTTCGGAAAAGTTTATCTTCAATTGAACGAAGACCAACAAGCCATTGTTCGTGAGGCCATTCCTCAAAACATTTCTGAAGCTGAACCTAAGAACGTTGGTAAGAAATAATTAGAATCAAGATAGTATGGCAAAGTTTTTAAAGAAAGGTGGAAAAGATATGCCGGCAATCAACACGGCATCACTCCCTGACATCGTATTCATGATTCTGATGTTCTTTATGGTTTCAACCAGTATGCGTCAAACTGACAAATTGGTAAACGTAAAACTCCCTGAAGCAACTGAAATTTCCAAATTGGAACGTAAGGACTTGACCTCTTACATTTACATTGGTACCCCTACCTTGCAAATGCAAGCTCAATACGGTACAGACTCTCGTATCCAATTGAATGACTCCTTCAAATCTGTGTTGGACATTCGTGACTTCATTGCTGCAGAACGTGAAAACCTCAGCGAAGTTGACCGTTCTTTTATGCAAGTTTCCCTTAAAGTGGACGAAAGTACCAAAATGGGGATTGTAACGGACGTAAAACAAGAACTTCGTCGTTGCTCAGCGTTAAAAATCATGTATGTTGCTCGCCAAGCGGTAGCATCATACTAGAACATGATAACTGAAATGAAAGGGTGTGAGGAAGATTCCTACACCCTTTTATTTTTTGAATATTCTCCTAATCCTAACTCCAAAAATCTCTTCTGTGAAAAAGTTATACACCTTCCTGCTGGTTGTACTGGCTATCACGAGCTGCTCCAATAAAGAACAACAACCCAAATACATCTTCTATTTCATTGGTGATGGTATGGGCTTCTCGCACGTTTCCATTGCTGAAAACTACCTGCATTACCTGGAAAATGATGGAGCCATCGGCAACCAATGTCTGTCATTCACCGAATTTCCAGTGCTTGGCATGGCTTCAACCTACTCTGCGTCCAACAACATTACCTGTAGCTCTGCAGCGGGAACTGCGCTCTCCTGTGGGGTAAAAACTAACAACGGCTTCTTAGGCGTAGCACCCGATTCCTCCGCAATCTACAGCATTGCTACAACCTTACAGGCAAAAGGCTACCGCATTGGCGTCGGATCATCCGTTAACATCAATCACGCAACCCCGGCTGCCTTCTACGGACATAGTAGTGACCGGAACGACTACTACACCCTAGCCCTTCAATTGAGCGAAAGCCAATACAACTACTTCGGTGGCGGTGGATTTCTGGACCCGCAAGGTAAGGCCGGAGACCAACCTTCCGCATATGATATTGCCCAAGAAAAAGGCTATCCCATCGTTCACGGATACCAAGCTGGAAAGTTCAACGAAATGGACCGCCTCTTTCTCCTGCAGACCGAAGAAAAGCGCAACCAAGACCTGGTCTCTCCCAGCGATCGCACAGCCGAAGATCTTACCTTAAGCCAAGTGGTAAAAGCAGGGATTGAAGTGCTGCATACTCCCGAGAATACCCCCTTCTTCCTAATGGTGGAAGGCGGAAAGATCGACTGGTTTGCACACGCAAACAACGCCAAGGCAACCATCGAAGAAACGCTTGACTTTTCAAATGCCATCGAAGTCGCACTCGAATTTTATCGCCAGCATCCGGACGAAACGCTCATTGTTGTTACAGCTGACCACGAAACCGGTGGCTTCACAATGGGCCGTAAAGGCTACTCTGTGGATTTCTCCGCCCTTGATCAAACCGTGGCAAATACGGGCAACAAGGATGGCAAATCCTACGAACTGTCCGCAGAAGAACAAAAAGAATTGTTACGTGCGACCAACGAAGCAAGTCGTCTGGGCTGGACGACAACGGGCCATAGCGGCGGAAATGTCCCCGTGTTCGCGATCGGCGTAGGTAGCGAAGCTTTTGCCGGAAAAATGGACAACACCGACATTCCTAAACGCATCCTCTCTATAGCACGCTAACGATGAAACGCTTCCTCCTATTGCTCCTGACGCTCGGATGTTTGCATAGCGTATCCGTGGGCGCACAAAAGCGCGAATTCCGAGGTGCATGGATTCACATTGTGGGCAACACACAACTACGCACAATGAGCAGTCAAGAGATTAAGCAACACTTGCGGGAAACCTTTGATGATCTGGAAGAAGCCGGCTGCAATGCCGTCATCTTTCAAGTACGTCCGCAAGCCGATGCCTTTTATCCGTCAGAACTGGAACCTTGGACCCGCTTCTTGACAGGAGAACAAGGCAAGGCTCCCGATCCGTTCTGGGATCCACTGGCCTTTGCCATTGAAGAAGCGCACCAACGCGGTATGGAACTGCACGCCTGGTGCAATCCCTATCGCGTTACCTCAAACGAGGAAGAAGTGCTCTGGGACGGCCACTTGTACTTCCAACGTCCAGATCTGTTCAAACGTTACGGCAAACAATTGTATTTTGATCCGGGCGAACCGGAGGCCAGAGCCCATACGGTACGAGTAGTGGCCGACATTGTGACCCGCTACGACATTGACGCGATTCACTTCGATGACTACTTCTATCCCTATCCTGTACGATTTGAAGAGTTTCACGACGACCATTCCTTTGTCAAATATGCCGTAGAACAAGGTTTTGAATATTGGCAGAAAAATGATTGGCGCCGCCACAATGTGGAACTGCTCATTCAGGAACTGAACGATACCATCAAAGCCCTCAAACCCTGGGTACGCTTTGGCATCAGTCCGTTTGGTATCCATCGCAACAAAAGGGACTACGAAGACGGAAGTGAAACGAACGGGCTATCCAATTACGACCAACTGTATGCCGATGTCCCGGCCTGGGCTCAAAAAGGCATCATTGACTACCTGGTTCCCCAACTTTACTGGAAGATCGGCAACCCGGCAGCAGACTACGAAATCCTACTTCATTGGTGGAACGATGGCGGTTTCACACCCCATCTGTACATCGGACAAAACATTGCAGTAATGGATGCTCCGGATGAGGCCAACCCCGGCCAGACACAACTTCACCGAAAAATTGAAATGACACGCCAACTGGAAGGGGTCGCTGGAAATGTATGGTGGCCGGGCTGGTCATTGTCAAAGAACGACAAAGATGTAAAACGCCAACTAACTAACGACTACCAACAGTACCCCGCGCTGATTCCAGCATACACGCACTTGGATTCAATCGCTCCAGCAGCGCCGAACAACCTGCACAAACACCGCAAGCAACTGCGCTGGGAAACGGCAGCAACCACAGACCCGCTGCAAGAAGCACTGTTCAGCATTGTTTATGTATTTCCGCCCAATACCAAGACCGATTACCAAGAGCCGAGATACATTTACAAAATAGTCAAGGGCAACCAAATGGAGGTTGACAAAAATTGGGAAAAAGGTAGCCGCATTGCGATCACAATCGTGGACCGCTGTTGGAATGAAAGCGCCCCGAGCTCCCTATTGGTATGGGAAGGACATTAACAAACACAAAACTGCACACAAAAGGCCAATAGCTGCTACAAAATTTAAAACAGTTTGTTAATTTTGTGGGATAAATATAAATCATACGAAAATGAAAAGAATGAAAGTAAGCCAGCTCCTGGTAGAAACTCCGGGACAAGAAGTCATCGCAAAAGGATGGGTTCGCACAAAACGCGGTAATAAAAACGTGAATTTCATCGCGTTGAATGACGGCTCTACAATCAAAAACATACAAGTAGTCTGCGAAACTGCTCGCTTCGAAGAAGAGTTGCTCAAACAAATCACCACCGGCAGCAGTTTGTGCGTTCGTGGAGAGTTGGTTGCTTCGCAAGGCAGTGGACAAGCGGTAGAAATCCAAGCTCGTGAAATCCAAATCTATGGAACAGCCGATCCGGAAGCCTACCCGCTTCAAAAGAAGGGGCACAGCATGGAGTTCCTGCGGGAAATTGCGCACTTGCGTCCCCGTACCAACACCTTCGGTGCAGTCCTCCGTATCCGTCACGCCATGGCCTTTGCCATCCACAAATTCTTCAACGACAAGGGCTTTGTATACATTCACACTCCGCTCATTACCGCCTCTGATGCAGAAGGTGCTGGTGCTATGTTCCAAGTAACTACATTGGATGTCGCCAACCCTCCCCGCAACGAAGACGGCAGCATCAACTACACAGAAGACTTCTTCGGAAAACATACTAGCCTGACAGTAAGCGGTCAGTTGGAAGGCGAAATGGGCGCTACAGCTCTCGGAGAAATCTACACCTTTGGTCCGACCTTCCGCGCAGAAAACTCCAACACGCCCCGCCACTTGGCAGAGTTCTGGATGATCGAGCCGGAAATGGCATTCTATGAAATTGAAGACAACATGGACTTGGCAGAAGAGTTCATCAAATACTTGGTTCAATACGCATTGGACCACTGCATGGACGACCTCCAATTCCTCAACGATATGTTCGACAAAGAACTGATCGAACGTCTTCGTAGCGTTACCTCTACCGATTTCGTGCGCCTGACCTACACGGAAGGTGTGGATATCTTGATGAAGTCCGGTGTTAAATTCGAATACCCGGTCTTCTGGGGAGCCGACCTGCAAAGTGAACATGAACGCTACCTGGTTGAAAAGCACTTCGGAAAACCGGTGATCCTGACCGACTATCCGAAAGACATCAAAGCCTTCTACATGAAGCAAAACGAAGATGGAAAAACCGTTCGCGGTATGGACGTATTGTTCCCGAAAATTGGCGAAATCATCGGAGGCTCGCAACGGGAAGAATCCTTGGAAAAACTCCAAAACCGGATCCAGGAACTCCAAATGGATACCCGTGGTTTGGAATGGTACTTAGACAGCCGTCGCTTCGGTACCGTGCCGCATAGTGGCTTCGGTCTGGGCTTTGAACGCCTGCTGCTTTTCGTAACAGGTATGGCCAACATCCGCGATGTAATTCCTTTCCCGAGAACCCCTAAAAACGCTGAATTTTAATGTTGATCATTGGCATTGCCGGAGGAACCGGTTCTGGAAAAACTACCGTAGTAAAACGCATTGCTGAAATGCTCAGCAAGGATGTTGCTGTAATCATTCCGCAAGATTCCTACTACAAAGACCAAAGCCACCTTCCCCTTGAAAAAAGGCAGGAACTAAACTTTGACCACCCGGACTCCATCGATTGGCCCCTTTTGATCAAACAATTGAAAGCCCTCAAAGCAGGACAAGCAATTGACCAGCCGGTCTATTCCTACCTGACCTGCTCCCGATCATCAACTGAAACCCTGCACATTGAGCCCGCTCAAGTGATCATCGTTGAAGGCATTCTGATCTTCACCTGCGAGGAATTGAGAGATCTGTTGGATGTCAAGATTTTCGTTGATGCGGAAGCTGATGATCGTTTGCTGCGGGTCATCTCCCGGGACATTATGGAACGGGGGCGTAGCGTTTCAAAGGTCATGGAACGCTATGAAAAAACCTTGAAGCCGATGCACCTTCAGTTCATCGAACCGACAAAACGGTATGCGGATCTGATCATTCCACAAGGGGGACATAACCAGGTTGCCATTGATGTGCTCTTGGCCACCATCGAAAAAGCCTTGCAGAAAGCCTAAAGCATGGATATCAGACCGATTTGGGAAAAACTCTGTAATCAACTCAGTCAACGAGACAATCAGGCGGGACTGTACCTTACGGTATCGTTCCACCTGATTTTATTGATTGTATTCCTATCCTACTCCATCCAACGGCTCATCCCGGAAGAAGTATCCTTTGTATTTGATTTCACCGGCATTGAACAGGAAGAGGAAATCAAACGTCAGGAAGAAATCAAAAAAAGTGTTGTAGAAGAAATTGATGCACTGCTTGCCAAATCCAGCCAAACAAACGTCCGAAATACCGCAGTGGATGCGTACGAACGTAATGGGGAACGGCTCAAAGATGACCGCAGCAAAAACCCGAGCGATGTGTATGACGAAGCTCGCCGCTTGCAAGCCAAGTTGGATGCCTCGCGCTGGGAAGCCCTGCAAAATCAAGACTCCAATGAGGACGTAGCTCTCGAAGGTGCTGCAACCTCCAAGAATCAGGAAAAGTACGTAGGTGCCTCCGTTATTTCTTATCGGTTAAAGGATCGTAAAGCATTGGATTTAAAGGTTCCAGCCTATAAATGCCAAGGCGCGGGCGATGTTACCGTAGCCATCATTGTCAATCGGAAAGGTTATGTTAAAACCGCCCGAATTGTTCAAGATCTTTCCTCTACCGACCAATGTCTACAAGAATATGCAATAAAAGCAGCAGAACGTTCCCGTTTTACTGCTGCTCCAGATGCTCCGGAAAAACAAGCCGGAGAAATCGTTTATCGCTTTATTGCGCAATAACCTTCGTTTCGTTGGCAACGGCCGTCTGGATAACCGGATCAAGGGGGGCAATCAACGGATAGAATGCCGCGTCATCCATCGCACTGTAGCGGCCGATCATCGCGCGTAACTGAGTCAACACGATGTCCCGGGAAATGGCCCACTGATGACGATCCACCGCCAAACCCTGTTCTCGCACATACTGCAAGAAACTTCCCTCCAAATTCAAGCAATCCAAGACCTGATCCAGCACGGGCAGTGTCGTTGCCTGCTGCAATGCTTTCCGATGTTTATCAGCCATTTTTTTGCTATAACGCGCCTGCAAACCTTGGCGGTTGATGGTTACCAATAAATCTGTAACGCCTACCGTATCCACCGGCACAAACACATCCGGAATGATCCCACCACCGCCATAAACCGGGCGGCCCGCTACGGTATAATACATGAGGCTATCATTCTTCGGAATACTATCTGCAACCATCATTTCCCCGTGCCGGTAACGTTCCAGAAGATCCGTTCCATAAGAGTCTTCTCCCCGATCGTAGGGTTTCTGAATACAACGGCCAGCCGGTGTATAAAAACGTGCAACCGTCAAACGGATGCCCGAACCATCGGAAAAATTAACCGGTTCTTGTACCAAGCCTTTTCCAAAAGAACGACGGCCATACAAAGTCCCCCGGTCGTTGTCTTGAATCGCTCCTGCAAAAATCTCGCTGGAGGAAGCCGAATTCTCATCCAACAGAACCGCCAACTCTACCTGTTGACAACTGCCACGGCCATCCGCGTGAAAATCCTGACGAGGACGTTCCCTTCCTTCCATATATACGATCAAATCGCCCCGATGCAGAAACTCATTGGCCAGCAACAAGGACTGATCAAAATAACCGCCCGTATTGTCTCGCAAATCAAAGATCAGACGCTTCATCCCCGCTGCCACCAACTGCGGTACCGCAGTCATAAATTCGGCATAACTGGTGCGCGTAAACTTGGACAATTTGATATAACCGGTCGTGTCGTTGATCATATAGGCCACATCCAGGCTTTTAACCGGAATTTTACCCCGAATGATCTCATAGGGAATCTGCGTTCCTTCACGAAGGATATCCAATTGTACACGTGTTCCAGAAGGACCCTTCATCCGACGCACCATGCTGTCTTGCGGGAATTTTACCCCTGCCACATCCTTTCCATTGATGCGCAAGATGCGGTCTCCGGGCAACAAACCCGCACGTTGGGAGGGACCTCCAGCAATGACGGATGCCACGATAGCCGTATCCTCGGGCACGTTGAACATGATTCCAATACCGTCAAAATTACCTTCCAGTTCCTCATCAGCCTGCTGCAAACGAGCCGGAGGCAGGTAGATGGAATGAGGGTCCAACTCCTTTAAAATTGCCGGTAAAAGGTTTTCTGTCAATGCCTGGTGATCCAGACTATCCACATAGTGACGGTCTATTTGTTCCAACACCAGTTCCAGTTTTCCCCAATCGTGCTGCCGGTGCAACAGTTGGCTCATCTGCCGAAGATCCGTAATCCGGGTCACCAAAGCTCCGATCAATAGGAAAACGATGGCAAATAGTATGTATCTGAGGCGTTTGTATGTTGTTTCCATCTTCTAATACTGAATCACTTCAATGCCTGCCCGCAACAACAAATCGATGCCGTCCCGTACCCGATAATCCTTGTGATAAACTACCCGACTGATGCCGGCCTGAATAATGAGTTTGGAACACTCCAGACACGGTGCATCAGTTACGTACAAAGTGGCCCCATTGCTGTTATTACCTGATTTTGCAATCTTTGTAATCGCATTGGCTTCAGCATGAAGCACACAAGGTTTGGTCAGCCCTTGCTCATCCTCACAAACATTTTCAAACCCCTTCGGCATCCCATTGTAGCCATCCGAGATGATCATATTGTCTTTGACGATCAAGGCGCCCACCTGACGTCTGACGCAATAAGAGTTCTTCGCCCAAACAGCTGCCATTTCCAGGTAGCTCAAATCAAACTGGCGTTGTTTTTCAGGCTTCATACTTAACGTTGGTACAAATATCGTTTAATGCTCTTCTTGGGAGTTTTCTCAAATTCTTCCGGGAAAATTTCCACACTGGCCAGCTTGCAGTAGTTGGGTAACTCCTTGTTCAGATCCGCGACACTATCTTTCAATTTTTGCAACAATTGGGCACGGGAGAGTCCATCCGCTTCAGCTAATTCCAATTCCGGATAAACCAGGGCAACCAACAGCCCATTATCTTCAATCACCAAAGATTCAACAACATAAGGCATGTTGTTAATTTCACTTTCAATTTCCTCCGGATAAATATTCTGTCCAGAAGGGCCCAAGATCATACTCTTGGAACGACCACGGATGTAAAGGTAACCGTCTTTGTCCAAGACGCCCAAGTCACCCGTCTTGAACCAACCATCATCGGTAAAGGCATCCTTCGTTGCCTGCTCATTTTTAAAATAGCCTAAGAATACGTTATCGCCTCTAACTTGAATTTCACCAGCCTCGTTGATCGGGTCGCTTGAGTCAATCCGCACTTCCATCCGAGGAGCCGGACGTCCGCAAGAATAAAGGGGTGTCTTATTCCAAGGGGCATAGGTGATGATGGGTGCACATTCCGTCATACCGTAACCCACGGTAAAACGGAAGCCAATGCGCTTCAAGAATGCCTCCGCTTCACGGTTAAAGGCAGCACCACCAATGATCACCTCCGCAAAGTTTCCACCAAAGGCTGCTTCCAATTCCCGATTGATGCGTTGGTGAATCACTTCATCAATCACCGGAAGATGCAACAAGTGCTTAAGAGCTTTCTTATTGATGATCGGAACCAACTTCTTCTTGTAAATCTTTTCGATCACCAAGGGGACCGAAATGATTACATTCGGCTTCACGGCTTCAAAGGCCTCCAGAATAATCTTGGGCGTAGGCAAACGGGTCAAGAAATGCACGTGTGTACCGATGCACATTTCAAAGAAGAATTCAAACATCATTCCGTACATATGTGCAGTCGGCAACATGGACACCACATTGGACGAATTATCCAATTGCGGAAAAGCCTCAATTGCAAACTGAACATTGGACAACAAGGCCCGATACGGAATCATCACTCCCTTGGAAAAGCCAGAAGTACCTGAGGTATAGTTGATCATTGCCAACTCATCCGGCTGATCTTCGTAGTAATTGATGCTTTCCGGTTGGAAACTCCGAGGGTATTTTTTACCAAAAAGTTCGTTCAAGTGCTCACGGGTATCCAGTATGTGATCATTTGCAGCATAGAGCAATGAGAAATCCTTCAAAGCAATGATCGCATCCAAGTTGGGCATTTCTGCCTGGCTCAAGCCGTCCCATACCACATCTCCCACAAAAAGAATGCGGGACTCAGAATGATTGACCAGGTAATGCACATTGGAAGATTTGAACTCGTGCAAAATGGGAACCGGTACCGCACCATAGGTCAGTGATGCCAAAAAGGCAACGCCCCAATTGGCTTGATTGCGACCACAAATTGAAACGCGATCACCACGCTTCACACCACAACGTTCAAAAACAATATGTATCTTCTCAATTCGACGTGCCACGTCCCGATAATACAGGGTTACACCTTTAAAGTCGGACAATGCCGGACAATTCCAATGTTTTCTAAAACTACTTTCCAGTAATTTATTCATCGATGTAGCCATAAGTAAAATATTAAGTTCTACGTTATTAATTAAAGGCCTGCAAATAACACAAATGGGAATACAGACCTCCTTGTTTAATCAGTGTATCGTGATTTCCTCGTTCCACAATCTCGCCTTGTTGCAGAACGATGATTTCATCCGCATGTTGAATGGTGGACAACCGGTGAGCAATCACCAAAGATGTCCGATTTTTCATTAAGGTTGTCAATGCATCTTGTACCAAGCGTTCGCTTTCGGTATCCAAAGCCGATGTTGCCTCATCCAAAATCAGGATTGGCGGATTCTTCAAAACGGCACGTGCAATCGCCAGACGTTGCCGCTGACCTCCGGATAATTTTGCACCGCGATCCCCGATGTTCGTGTCATAACCCTGCTCCAGTTGGACAATGAACTCGTCTGCATTGGCAATCTTAGCTGCCCGGATGACATCCTCTCGGGTAACACCCTCCATACCAAACGCGATGTTGTTATGTACCGTATCATTAAACAATATCGCCTCTTGGGTCACAACCCCCATTTGAGCGATCAAGTCTTTCATACTATAATCGCGAATATCAACGCCATCCAAGGTAATCTGCCCCTCGGTCACATCATAAAACCGGGGCAATAAGTCTGCAATCGTACTCTTTCCCGCACCTGAAGGACCTACCAACGCAATCATCTTTCCTTTCGGAATGGCAAAGTCAACGTGCTTCAAAACCGGATCGGTTGCATAGCGGAAAGATACTTTCTTGAATTCAATCCCTTGTTCAAATACTTTGAGCGGAACCGGTTGGGTAGCATTCTTAATCTCAGACGTCTGATCCAGAATTGCCAATACGCGGCGACCGGAAACCAATCCCCGTTGGATGCTTGCATAGGCATTGGCCATCGCTTTGGCCGGCTCCAATACCCGCCAATAAAAACCGATATAGACGATGAACTCCGGTAAAGTCATATTCAGCTGACCCCGGATTTGCAAAAAACCGCCATAGAACAACACCGCCGCCGCCACACAAATGCCCAAAAACTCAGACAAAGGTGAGGCCATCTCCTGACGGGAGAACATCGAACGGCTTACCTGTTTGTGTTCCTCATTCAACTGATTGAAATTTCCACGCACATAACTTTGTGCATTGAAAGCCTTGATGATTCGGATCCCCGATATGGCTTCTTCAAATTGGCTGATAATCCGACCCAGCAAAGTTTGGGTCACTACCGCACCACGTTTCAGTTTTCGTGTAATTCCGCCAATGGCCAATGCAGACACCGGCAAAGTCACCAGAGTCAGGATGGTCAACTGGGGAGACATATAAAAGAGAGCCACCAAAAAGCCGATTACCAGCAGAGGCTCACGAAAGATAATGTGAAAACTGCTGGCCACACTATTTTGCACCTCATTCACATCGTTGGAAATACTGGAAAGAATGTCGCCTTTGCGTTGTGAATGATAATAACCCACATCCATTTTGGTGATTTTGACAAACAAGTCATTCCGCAAGTTCTTCATGATGTAGGTCTTCATATTCACCAAAACACGCTGCGACAAATAACGCGTCAAATTGGATAGAAACGAAGCACTGATCAGGATCAGACAAACAAACACCAAGCCACGAAGTACCCCATTGGCCATCATAATCTGGCTTAGGTAATATTGGAAGACGCCGTTGAAATAATCCACACTGAATGAAAATTCCGGCAATGATGCCACTTGCGCTACTTGGTCCGGCGTGAAGAGGACCGTCAATAAGGGATTGATCAGCGCATAATTGGCCACACCAAACAAAACCGATAAGATCGAAAGGGTCAAGTAGCTCGGCCAAAACCGATGATAAGGTTTCGCATAGGCCAACAAGCGTTTAAATGTTTCCATACTTCCAGTAAAAGGTTATTTGTAGCGTTTCAGCTCTCCTGTTTTCAAATTCAAAATCATATCTTTTCCAGCCTTGGTCTTCACAACGACCGCATCGTTGGAATACACCACAAACTTAGAATCGGGCATCAATTCATATTGGTCAAAGTCTGCAACCGGTTTTCCAAAAGCATCGTAAATCAACGTCCGGTAAGCTGTCCGCAACAGCCAATAATAATTTCCCCCAACTTTCACACGCTCGGGCAAGGTACGAATGGTCTCTGAAACGGTAATTTCATTCCAGCCGGTAGCGGGTTCTCCCCGATGGTTGTACAGACCCAATGTGTTGTCAGTATGCAAGATCAAGAAGCGGAAATCACCCTTGCCGGTCTTATCATATACCAAAGGACCTAACAAGGCCTCCTTCTTCATCTTCACCGGAAAGGGAGGCACCCAACGGCCCACACGATCCAACAGACAAAGTTGATTACCACCAGCAAAAGCCATCTGCAATTTGCGGTTGTTGTAATAGTCAATTTGTGTCACCGAACCGGCAATCGGGGCTGAAAAAGGAATGGCCCATTTGGACTTGCGATTGTGATCCAGATAAGAGATGGCATGGTTGGCATGTTGGGAAATCCAGTTCTGCTTGCCATCCACAAAATTCTTGACTGGATAGGGACCTTGAGGAACCACCACCGGCGTATCATCCACATACACGGGTGCCGCTTCTTCCGACTTGCGGGGAGGTACCGGCAAGTTGCTCGTCTGTTCCATCAAACAAGCAGCATCCAGCTGCAGGCCCGTCTTATGCGGATAAGCGGAAAGAGCCAGGAATGAAAGATTATTCTGGGCAATCTGTTCCCGCAAAGGTACCGCAAAGCCCTTTTTGCAGAAGAAATCGAGGTGCTGGCCACAACGATTCAAATTGGCAATAAAGGACAAAACCGGCTGATCCAGCAACAAGTTCGCCAACCGGGTCTGGGCCAAATAATCCGCCCATGTAAAGAAGACCTCTCCTTGAATCTGCGCTTGCAAGGCGGTCAAGGCTTCATAGCTACCTACCATCAACGTAGAACCGTAGATGCAGGTGTAAGTTTCTGTTCCTTCCTGTTCACTCGTCGCTTGGAATAGCTTTCCAAGTACAGCAGCAACAGCCCCCGGATATTCATGCAATTCCAGTTCCGGACGATCGGTTGAAGACGAACCGGCCTCGATCATTAAAACCGTCTCAGACTGCTCTCCAACCGGAATCTCCGCAACGGCTACGGCCACTGGTTTCTTCGCCAAAAACCAATCCAAGGGACTTTCAGATCGTCCTGTCTTCTTTTTGGCTTCTGACTGCTGTTTGGTATAACCCATACCCCGATTCTGCTCACCCAAAAAAGCTCCGTAGGATGCCAAATAGTCTGCAAAACTTTCGGGAGCCAAGGTCATTGCCCAATGGGTATTGTAAGGAAGGACAGAACACAGGTGATGAGCGACAGCCGCCTGCTGACCCAAATTGGTCAAGAAATATTCCTGCGGATTAGACGCATAAAACCGACCTTTGAAGTTGACGGATTCTGGTGTAAAATCCAACGAGAAAACAGACCAGTCCGATAAAATGGATGCAAAAGAAGCTGATCCCAATGCTTTGAAATTCAGCACCCCTGAATAAAGTTTACCGATGTTGCCATGATTCAAATAGCACACCGGCAATTTCGAAACCAGTCCCGATGATTGAACAAAATCCTGATCATCCAAGATCGAGGTTTCTGACTCCAAATGGCGAAGGGAAGACTCCAACACCACCTGTGAAGTACTGGCTAATAAATAATTGCCATAAAAGGCATAGACCACATTCGGCACAGTTGCCTTGTAGAGCATTGTGTTGTCGTATCGTTTTTGCAAAACGCCCTGACAACGGTCCAACAAAGCATCTGCAACCTGATCCAATTGTTTTTCATCGCTCAAGCCAACCACCATCAACCAGGAAAGCTTGTTCTTGCTGGAATAATGGGCAGAAAGCAAAACAGACTCCTCACCACAAGTATCCGATAACAGACGATGAAATTTCCGAACCTCGGAAGCATAGGGAGTCTCCATCTGCTGCAACGAAGACAGGGACTCAAAATGAAAAATCACCGTAGCATCCGATGGTACTGCTCCAAATAGCGTTCTCCGCTCATCCTCCAGCACAGTCTTGGATGCCAAGGGTGTCTTATAAAGGTTAAACAATACAAGACCGATGGCCACCAATAAAATGGTGGCCAAGGCCGTAGATAGAATAACCAGTTTCCTGTTCATAAGCATTAGAACGGAAGATCGTCTTCTTGTTCACCCAAATCAGCACCACTGACCATCGGCGTAGAAGAAGGCATCTCTGCAGGTGATGCCGGCGATGCCGGATACGCAGGAGCAGCAACAGGTGCAGTCTCTGTGTTCCGATCAATCTTCCAGGCACGCACATCGGTGTACCAACGATTGTTATACTCACGCGACTCGATGTTCAACGAAAAACGCAAGGTCTCACCCTCTGCAAAGTTTTTCAGCTCACTGATCTTGTCGGCGCCCCACACACTCATACATACTTTGCGGGGATACATATCCAATGTTTCTACCACAAACTCTTGTTTGCTCCACTCACCCCGCGCAGTGCTACCTGATTGCACCGGCATTTTACGGATGAGTCTTGCCACCAAATCCAATGCCATATTATTCGCTGACTTTAACCGGTTTAACTTTCACCAATTCAACATCAAACACGAGCACTGAATTGCCCGGGATACCATTGTAATTTTGCGGGCCGTATGCCAACTCAGCCGGAATCACCAATTCGATCTTTCCACCTTCTCCAATGAGTTTCAAACCTTCAGTCCATCCGCGGATCACTCGGTTCAAGGGGAATGAAACCGGTTCAGCACCTTCCGGTGTTGCATCAAACACTTCTCCATTGATGAACTTACCCGTATAGAACACACTCACGGTATCACCGTCTTGAGTAGCCTTTACTTCGTTACCCGGTTTGATGATGCGGTATTGCAAACCTGAAGTTGAAACTTCTACACCTTCTTCGGTTTTATGTTGTTCCATAAAAGCGACACCGTCTGACAAGTTTTTGTCCATCAAGAAACCTTGACGCTCCATCAAATAACTGCTAATCACTTGATTTACTTCATTTTGCTGAATACGAGTTTCTTTTTCATTTAGAACATCTTTCAAACCGGCCATCAATTCCGCATAATTCACTTCGCCAACACCAGAACCCAGGATGGTACCTCCCATCCACATACCCAATGAGTAACTTACCGAGTCAATGCGGGAAGCCGGAGCGAACATGGCTTCATTTTTGTCTGCGATGGAATAGTTACTTGAGCAAGCGCCCAATGCCAAAACGGCCGATACAGCCATAACAAAAGCTGCGTTTTTCATGATTTTTTTCATAATTCTATTATTTATCAATTGTTTGCATTTTTTTTCGAGACGTTAGCCATACAACAATCAAGCCAAGTACAGCTGAGACCACCGAGGTGATTAAAATTGTCGCTTTACCCAAGTCCACAAACACAAGGTTGGTAAATGCGAGGTTATCCACAAAGATGGACATGGTAAAACCAATGCCACCAATCATACCGATGGCAAAAACTTGGCGCCAGCTGGTTCCGGCCGGCAAATCTGCAAAACGGAGTTTTACCGCAATCAGACTCAACAAGAAAATGCCAACCGGCTTACCAATCAGCAAGCCGAAAAAGATGCCGGGCACCAAGGACGGGAAGTTTCCGCTGGCAATCACACTTCCGTCCATCAGCACGCCCGCATTGGCCAATGCAAAAACAGGCATGATGAAGAAGTTCACCCAGGGATGCAATGCAGACTCAAATCGATGCATCAACGGACTGATACCGCGAATCTTACGTTCCATGCGATGCAAGAGCAGCTGTTGCTCCGGATCGGCCAGCACATTTACTTCTCCGGTACAAGTAGCACGGAAACGTTGCAAGAAGTAACGCATCCGAACATTGAAACGAATCTCATTGATGGTTGTCTTAGCCGGAATCGTCATTGCCAAGATCACCCCTGCAATGGTAGCATGGATACCGGAACGGTACACAAAATACCACAACACCAGACCGGGCAGCAAATAATACAACGGATGGCGCAAGCGGCTGCGGTTAAACGCAACCAGCAGCGCAACCACGATGGCCGCATACAAGAGGAAGTCCAAGTGCAACGCGTGGCTCGGGTAGAAAATAGCCAACACAATGATAGCCCCCAAATCATCCACAATGGCCAACGCTGTCAGAAACACCTTCAAACCCAGCGGAACCCGGTTTCCCAACAACGACAACACACCCAAGGCAAAAGCTATATCGGTTGCCATCGGGATTCCCCAACCGGAGGCCATTTCTGTCCCCATATTGAAATACGCATAGATCAAAGCCGGAACAATCATACCTCCTACTGCCGCAAAAATCGGCAATGCAGCCCGGCGGAACGAACGCAACTCGCCCACCATCATCTCCCGCTTGATCTCCAGACCAACTACAAAGAAGAAAATCGCCATCAGACCGTCGTTGACCCAATGCAACAACGACATTTCCAAACCAAAACTTCCAAAGAACACGCCAACTTGGGTATGCCAAATTTCCGAAATGTGATGCAAAGCCGGGACATTGGCAAAAAGCATCGCAACCACGGCACACACCATCAAAATGATTCCAGCAGTGGACTGATTGTGGAAGAAATGTTCAAAGGCTCGGCGCACATCCAGCGCAAACCGGCGACTTGTTCTTGTATTTTGAGTCTTTTCCATTCCGCAAATTTAATTATTTTTTCATGTTAGACCAACGAGTATGCTGGATCAGTTTAAACAAAATCCTTGCCCCTACGTTCGCATCCCACTCTCCTTCTGCCGCCGGCGCAACTTCGCACAAGTCAAAACCAATGATCCGCTTTCCTGAAGCCGAAATTCGAGCCAACAAGTATTCTGCTTCTGCGAATTCCAACCCACCAGGAACCGGAGTACCCGTTCCTCCGCAATAAGCCGGCAACAAACCGTCAATGTCAAAACTGATGTACACTTGCTGCGGCAACGCTGCAACAATCTCATCACAAATTTTACCCCAAGTCAATCCTTCGTACATCCGACGTCGAACTTCCGCATCCCGGAAAGCCACAATCCGGTCATCACGCCGAATCAAAGCATCCTCTTGTTCGCAATAATCTCGAATCCCCACCTGCACCAATCTTTTCAACTGCGGCACTTGTTGCAATGAATTGTACATAATCGATGCGTGAGAATACTCAAAACCTTCATATGCCACCCGCAAATCGGCGTGTGCATCGATGTGAAGGATACCAAATTCACCAAATTGTTCTCCAGCTGCCCGAATGGCTCCAAAGGGCGAGCTATGATCTCCCCCCACCAAACCAACCAATTTGCCTTGTTCCAATTGCGCTTTGGTTTGTTGATAAACGATTGCATTGACTTGTTCAGACAATTCATTGACGCGCTGCAAAGCTGCCGGATCCGGATCATTTCCTTCTTCCAGAGCCGCTATCACCTGCTCCGCACAAGAGCGTGCCTGCTGGTTCATCTCCTCCAATTCCGGAATAAACGGCAAGGTTCCCAAATTCACTTTCCAGGCCTCCGGCACATAGGGATCAAACAAATCAACTTGCAAAGAAGCTTCCAAAATTGCCTCGGGTCCTTGCGCCGTGCCGGCACCATAAGAAACCGTCGCATCCCAGGTCACGGGTAATAAATTGATAGCTGCCTGCTGCGGGGTCTGCTGCAAACCGAAGAAGTTTCCATTTGCAATACCTATGTCATTGGGGTTAAATTCTTTTTCCATAATTAAACCGGATTATTGTTGATGTTAAACAAATTTGATTTCACACAAAAAATCTTAAAAAATTTTGAGAAGACTAAACTAATAGGTAATTTAGTTGCCACAAAGGTAATAAATATGCAGATTACTTCAGAAGAATTACATTCCAAGTTAAAGGAGTTTTTCGGATTTGACACGTTCAAAGGTGAACAAGAAGAAATCATCAAGCACCTCATTTCCGGTCAGAATGCATTCGTTTTAATGCCCACCGGAGGAGGGAAGTCTCTTTGTTATCAATTACCGGCCCTGGTCATGCCCGGGACCGCCATCGTGATATCCCCACTCATCGCATTGATGAAAAACCAAGTCGATGCCATCCGGGGGTTCATTTCCAACAAAGAAGGAATCGCCCACTTTTTGAATTCCTCCCTCAACAAATCCCAGATGACAGAAGTGCGTCGGGACCTGTTGGATGGGGTTACCAAGTTGCTCTACGTCGCACCGGAATCCTTAACAAAGGAAAGCAACGTCGAACTTCTGAAACAACTGAATATTTCCTTTTACGCGATCGACGAAGCGCATTGTATTTCCGAATGGGGACATGATTTCCGTCCAGAATACCGTCGCATCCATGAAATCGTGCAAGAAATCGGAGCAGCTCCCATCATTGCCCTTACTGCAACGGCCACACCCAAAGTACAGGCCGATATCCAGAAAAACCTGTCGATGACGGATGCCCGTGTCTTCAAATCTTCCTTCAACCGGCAAAACCTCTACTATGAAATCCGGGACAAATCCAACATTAAAAAGGAGATCGTCAAATACATCAAGGCCAACCCCCGCAAATCCGGCATCATTTATTGCTTGAGCCGAAAAAAGGTAGAAGAAATCGCTGAACTATTGAATGTCAACGGCATCAAAGCCCTACCCTACCACGCAGGAATGGATGCAGCCACTCGCGCCAAAAACCAAGACATGTTCTTAATGGAGGAAGTGGATGTCATCGTGGCCACCATTGCTTTCGGAATGGGCATTGACAAACCCGATGTACGTTTTGTGATCCACTACGACATCCCCAAAAGCCTGGAAGGTTACTATCAGGAAACCGGACGTGCCGGTCGGGATGGAAAAGAAGGACAGTGCATCGCTTTCTATAGCTACAAGGACATTCTGAAACTGGAAAAGTTCATGCAAGGCAAACCGTTGGCCGAACAAGAAATCGGCAAACAACTACTGATGGACACCGTTACCTATGCGGAATCCAATCGTTGCCGTAGAAAAATCTTGCTGAATTACTTCGGTGAAGAATACCCCAAAGAAGATTGTGGCAACTGTGACAACTGCCTCCACCCCAAGGTCCAATTCAATGGTCAGGAAGAAATGCTCTACGTCATCGAATTGATTGAGTCCATGAAGGAGCAATTCAAGATTGAACATTTGGCAAACATCCTGGCAGGGGTTTCCAATTCATTGATCAAATCCTACAACCACCATACCCACGAGCTGTTCGGCATTGGCAAAGAAAAAGGAGCTCGCTTCTGGATGGCCGTCATCCGACAAGGGGTCATTCTCCACTTGTTGGACAAGAACATTGAAACATACGGTCTCATTTCCGTGACTCCGGCAGGGCGTGCCTACTATGAAAACCCCACCCCCTTGATGCTCACCGAAGACCGGGAGTTTACCGATGGGGATGACGACGATGACGACACCCTACTCATTGGAAACACCAAGCACGCCAACGTAGCGGGTGGTGGAGATCCTGTCCTGCTTGCAATGCTCAAAGACTTGCGTCACTCCGTAGCCAAACGCAAAAACCTTCCACCCTTTGTCATTTTCTCCGATCCTTCCTTGGACGATATGTCCATCAGTTATCCCATCACCTTGGATGAATTGAAAAACTGCCAAGGCATTGGGGAAGGAAAAGCCAAAAAATTCGGAAAAGAGTTTGTCGAGCTCATCGCCAAATACGTAGAAGAAAACGAAATCATCCGACCGGATGACTTTGTGGTTCGCTCCATCGTCAACAAGTCGGCCAACAAAGTTTACATCATCCAGAACATCGACCGGAAAATCCCGCTGGAAGACATTGCCAACACCCGCAACATGGATTTCCTCCAACTTATTGAAGAAATTGAAGCCATTGTCAATGCCGGTACGAAGTTGAACATCGACTACCACATCCGGCAGTTCATTGATGACGACAAAGTCGATGACATCTATTCTTACTTCCGGGAAGAAGCATCTTCTGACTCAATTCAGATTGCGATGAAAGAGTTGGGCCCCGACTTCACGGAAGAAGAGGTACGCATCGTCCGCATCAAGTTTATGTCGGATTTGGGCAATTAGACAATTATAGCAGAATCCGAAACTCTTCGTCTTTCCGCCACCAGGTTTGCTGCCGTTTTGCATAACGGCGGCTGTTGCGTTTGATCAGTTCAACGGCCTGATCCAACGTCTGTTTTCCATCAAAGTAATCAAACAATTCACGATAGCCCACGGTGTTGAGCGCTGGCATTGACCGATAAGGCAGCAAAGAACGAGCTTCCTCCAGCAAGCCCTGCTCCATCATCACATCTACCCGACGGTTGATGCGGTCATACAACACCTCCCGATCCCGGTCCAGATAAATCTTCCGAATTGCAAAGGGACGTTCTTTCTTGGGGGAAGTTTTAAATGAAGAAAAAGTACGTCCGGTCATCAAAGTCACTTCCAGTGCCCGAACGATGCGTTGATGGTTGGCCAAATCAATGGTTTCATAGGAAGCCGGATCCAAACGCTTGAGCTCCATACGCAAGGACTCAATTCCCTCCGTCTGCAGACGCTGCATCAGACTTGCCCTCAGGTCCTGATCCGCCTCCGGAAAATCATCCAGCCCATTGCACAAAGCATCGATATACAAACCTGATCCTCCACACATCACCAGTTGATCGTGTGTTTTGAACAATTCTTCCAGCAAAGCCAAGGCCTCCAGCTCATATTTACCGGCCGTATAATACTGGGTTACTGAATGGGAGAAGATAAAATAATGACGAACGCGTTGCAACTGTTCCTGCGAAGGAGGAGCCGTGCCAATTTTCATCTCCCGAAAAATCTGACGGGAATCACACGAAATGACAGGAGAGCCAAAACGCTCCGCCAAATCAATTGCATAATCTGTCTTACCAACAGCCGTCGGACCAAAGACAAGCAATAACTCTTTGTCAGCCATCGGCATTAGTCTTCATCCGATGCTGCCGCATCCGACTCAAAAACACTCTCTACCTCGGGCAAATCTCCCAAGTCTTCACTTTCTGCCGCAAATTGGGAAGGTGCCAATCCTTTTTCCAGAACCGTCCGCGGATAAGAAGCCCAAGGCGTCTCATCCACCTGTGCTACATAGACAAGTTGAATAAACCGTCCGTGATTCAAATCAAACACATAATTCAAGACGGTTTCACCCCGTTCCAGCGTTTTCTCCAACGAAACGGAATCCATAGAACCATCTCCCATGTCGAAAAGACCATACTCACTGCAGAGCACCCCATCCGCATCCAAGGCTTCAAAGAGCACCATTTGATCCGGAGCAAAGCCTAAATCAAAACGCAAATACTCGTGCAACTTGTATAATTTTGTACTACTCTTGACCTCATATTCCCGCAAAAAACCTTTGTTTCCAGGAACGACTGCTTTGTACTTTAGTATCATTTCGACAATCTCTTTTTTACTACCCTTCAAAGGTACGACTTTTTGGAGAATCCACAAATTTTGGCTACTTTTACCCTTTGATATGAGCGCGACAGAAAAACCCCTCACCGACACCTACAAAAGCATTTCAGCAGCTGCTCAAGGCAGTTATAAGGACAACGGAAGCAAGTTCCTGGCCTTTGCTTTTCCCGTCGAGACGGAGGCCCAGATCAAAACACATGTTGATGCTCTCAAAAAGACTTATTTTGATGCCCGACATCACTGCTATGCCTATCGGTTAGGACATACTGGAGCCCAATGGCGGGCCAACGATGACGGCGAACCTTCTTCATCGGCCGGACGTCCCATTTTAGGACAACTCCTGTCCAACGAGCTAAGTGACATTCTGGTCGTCGTCGTCCGCTATTTTGGAGGCATCAAGCTGGGCATTCCCGGCCTGATCAGAGCCTACAAAGAATCCACCCTGGATGCCCTCCAACAAGCTACCATTGTTGAAAAGGTTGCCGGCACCCATTACACCATCCGCTTCCCGTACGAAGGCATGAACAACGTAATGAAAGTCCTCAAGGACCTCTCCCTGGAACCCACCCAGCAGCAATATGACCTGGAATGTTCCATGCAAGTACGAGTAAGACTCCGAGACGAATCCACTTTCATTGAGCGCGTTACAAAAGCTGGCGCTCAAATTGGACCCAAAGACACATCAACCCCTATTATTTAATAGCAGAATATAGATTATGGCTAAAAGTTTGATTTCCATCCACGACTTCTCAAAGGAAGAAATCCTCCACATTCTGGAGGTGGCTCGGGAATTTGAACAAAACAAATCCCAAACCTTCCTCAGTGACAAAGTCATTGCCTGCATCTTTTTTGAGCCCTCTACCCGAACCCGCTTAAGTTTTGAAACCGCATCCAACCGCTTGGGTGCACGGGTCATCGGTTTCCCGGATGCTGGAAACACCAGCGTGCGCAAAGGAGAATCGCTCAAAGACACCATCAAAATGGTATCCAATTATGCCGACTTGATTGTTATGCGCCACCCGCTGGAAGGCAGTGCCCGTTACGCATCCGAAGTCGCATCGGTTCCGGTCATCAACGCCGGTGATGGAGCCAACCAACACCCGACACAAACATTGTTGGACCTTTACTCCATCCTGCAAACCCAAGGCACCCTGGAAAACCTGACCATCAACATGGTCGGCGACCTCAAATACGGACGCACCGTTCACTCCCTGCTTCAAGCGATGTCGCACTTTTCCCCCTCATTCATCTTTACGGCTCCTGAAGAACTAAAAATGCCGGAAGAATACAAGAACTTCTTATCCCAAAAGGAGATCCCCTATTCCGAAACACTGGATCTGAACGAGCACCTGAAAACCACCGACATCCTCTATATGACCCGCGTGCAACAGGAACGCTTCACAGACCCGATGGAATACGAACGTGTCAAAGACACCTACCGCTTGACGGCCAGATTATTGGAAGGAGTCCGCGACAACATGAAAGTCCTACACCCGCTACCCCGCCTCACCGAGATTGCCAACGACGTCGATGAGACTCCGTACGCATATTATTTCAAACAAGCCGAGAACGGCGTATATGTCCGCATGGCCATTATCGCTTACTTGCTAGGCAAACGCTAAATTGTAACCGTTATGGAAAATAGAGAAAAAGAGGTATTGAAAGTCAGCGCCATCAAGAACGGCACCGTACTCGATCACATCCCCTCCGAACAATTGTTCCGCGTCATCGATATCCTGCGTCTGAACCTGTCCACCACCCCCATTACCTTCGGGATGAACCTGGACAGCAAGTCCCTGAAGAGCAAGGCCATCATCAAGATCAGCGACCGCTTCTTCGAAGATGATGAAATCAACCGCATTGCACTGATTGCCCCCAATGCTTCCATGAACATCATCCGCAACTTTGAAGTCATTGAAAAACGGGTACTTTCCATCCCGGAAACCATCACTGGCATCGTTCGTTGCATCAACCCGGTATGTGTCACCAACCATCAGGAAATCGAGACCAAATTTCACACATACGAGAAAGATGGAAAGATCGAATTGCACTGTCACTACTGCGAAAAAACAACTGGTTTGAAAAACTTAAAAATCATTACGAATGATCGATAGCTTGGTAAGATTCAAAAAAATTCATACCTTTGACCGTTATTAGAAAAACTATAACAGACTACTATAATTCACACATTTTTATGAAAAAAGCTTACAATTTCAATGCGGGTCCCTGCGTATTGCCGAAACCCGCTATCGAGGCTGCTATCAACGCCTTGCAAGACTTCAAAGGAACCGGTATGTCCGTAATCGAAATCTCTCACCGTACCAAAGAGTGGGAAGCTGTTATGGAAGAATGCCGCAGCTTGTGGAAAGAATTGTTGAACATTCCTGACAACTACAGCGTAGTTTTCTTGGGTGGTGGTGCTAGCCTCCAATTCCTCTATGTAGCTATGAACTTGTTGGAAAACAAAGCTGGTTACTTGGAAACTGGTGTTTGGGCTAAAAAAGCATTGAAAGAAGCTAAAGGTTTGGGCAACGCTGTTTGCATCGCTTCTTCAGCTGACAAAACTTACAGCTACATCCCGAAAGGATACGAAATCCCCACCGACTTGGATTACTTCCACATTACCACCAACAACACTATCTACGGTACTGAAATCCACGAAGATATGGACTGCCCCGTTAACTTGGTAGCCGATATGTCTTCTGACATCATGAGCCGTCCGGTTGACATCAGCAAATACGCTTTGATCTACGGTGGTGCACAAAAGAACGTAGGTCCTGCCGGTGTAATCTTCGCAATCATCCGCAACGACGTTCTCGGTAAAGTAAGCCGTTATATCCCCACTATGTTGGACTACAGAACTCACATTGAAGGTGAATCTATGTACAACACTCCTCCGGTATTCCCGATCTTCGTAATGAACGAAACCTTGAAATGGGTGAAGAGCGTAGGTGGTCTGGAAGTAATCCACAAAATGAACAAAGAAAAAGCAGCTTTGTTGTACAACGAAATCGACCGCAACTCTTTGTTCGTAGGTACTGCAGCTAAAGAAGACCGCTCTTTGATGAACGTTTGCTTCGTAATGGCTCCGGGTCACGAAAACCTCCAAGACGAATTCTTCGCTTTCGCTAAAGAAAGAGGTATGGTAGGTATCAAAGGTCACCGTTCAGTAGGTGGTTTCCGTGCTTCTATCTACAACTCTTGCCCGAAAGAAGACGTAGAAGCTTTGGTTGCTTGCATGCAAGAATTTGAACAATTGCACAAATAAGAAATACGAACGAAATGAAAGTACTTGTAGCTACTGAAAAACCTTTCGCAAAAGCTGCCGTTGATGGCATTCGCGAAATCGTAGAAGGTGCTGGCCACACTTTGGCTCTTCTCGAAAAATACACTTCTGCTGAAGAATTGTTGAACGCTGTTGCTGATGCAGACGCATTGATCGTTCGTTCAGACAAAGTTACCCGTGACGTAGTAAACGCTGCCAACAACTTGAAAATCGTGGTTCGCGCAGGTGCTGGTTTTGACAACCTCGACCTCCCCGCTTGCACCGAAAAAGACATCGTAGCGATGAACACTCCGGGTCAAAACTCCAATGCAGTTGCTGAATTGGCAGTTGCTATGATGGTGTACATGTCTCGTAACCAATTCACTTCAGGCACTGGTTCTGAATTGAAAGGCAAAACTTTGGGTATCCAAGCTTACGGTAACGTAGGTCGCTTGGTAGCAAACATTGCCAAAGGTTTCGGAATGAACATTATGGCATTCGACCCCTTCGTTCCTGCAGAAAAAATGGAAGCTGAAGGTGTAACCGTTGCTGCTACCTTGGAAGACCTCTACAAAAACTCAAATTTCATCTCTTTGCACATCCCTGCAACTCCCCAAACCAAAGGTTCTATTGGACGTAACTTGATGTCTTTGATGCCGAAAGGTGGTTGCGTGGTAAATACTGCCCGTAAAGAAGTGATCAACGAAGAAGAATTGATCGCAGTATTGGCAGAACGCGAAGACTTGAAATACGTAACTGATATTGCTGCTGACAGACAAGCAGAATTGAACGAAAAATTCGGAAAACGCGTATTCGCTACCCCGAAGAAAATGGGTGCAGAAACTGCTGAAGCAAACATCAATGCAGGTTTGGCAGCTGCTAACCAAATCGTTAAATTCTTCGCTACTGGCGACACTACTTTCCAACTCAATAAAAAATAATCCTAACTATGGTAAAAGTTAAACCCTTTGCAGCGGTTCGCCCGCCCAGAGAAATTGCCAGCGAAGTTGCATCACGTCCTTACGACGTATTGAACTCGCAAGAAGCAAAAGCGGAAGCTGGCGAAAAGTCTCTCCTCCACATTATCAAACCGGAGATTGACTTTGACCCCATCGCAGACGAGCACTCACAACCCGTTTACGACAAAGCCGTTGAAAACTTCAAAACCTGGCAAGAAAAAGGTTGGTTGGTACAAGATCCCAAGGAATACTACTACGTATATGCTCAAACCATGGAAGGCCGTACCCAATATGGCTTGGTAGTTTGCGCAAACGTAGAAGACTACATGACCGGCAAGATCAAGAAACACGAATTGACCCGTAAAGATAAAGAAGAAGACCGTATGATTCACGTTCGCATCCAAAACGCGAACATTGAACCCGTGTTCTTCGCATACCCTGACAACAACGAAATCAACGAAATCGTTGAACGCACTGTTAAAGGCAAAGAAGCTGAATACGACTACGTAGCAGAAGACGGCTTCGGCCACCACTTCTGGGTAATCGACAACGATGCTGACATCGCTCGCATTACTGAAATCTTCGCTACCATCCCTGCATTCTACGTAGCAGATGGTCACCACCGTACAGCTGCTGCAGCTTTGGTGGGTGAAGAAAAACGCAAACAAAACCCGAACCACACCGGTGACGAAGAATACAACTTCTTTATGGCCGTTGTGTTCCCGGAAAGCCACTTGAAAATCATTGACTACAACCGTGTAGTGAAGGATTTGAACGGCATGACTCCGGCTGAGTTCTTGCAAAAATTGGAAGCTGACTTCATCGTAGAAGAAAAAGGTGCTGACATTTACGCTCCGGCAGGTTTGCACAACTTCTCAATGTATATGGAAGGCAAATGGTACTCTTTGACTGCAAAAGAAGGTACTTACAACGATGCTGACCCGATCGGTGTTTTGGACGTAACCGTATGCTCAAACTTGATTTTCGACAAATTGTTGGACATCAAAGACCTCCGTACCTCTAAACGTATTGACTTCGTAGGTGGTATCCGTGGTTTGGGTGAACTCTCACGTCGCGTTGATTCAGGTGAAATGGTTGCTGCATTTGCTTTGTATCCCGTGTCTATGAAACAACTCATCGACATCGCTGACACTGGCAACATCATGCCTCCGAAAACCACTTGGTTCGAACCGAAACTCCGCAGCGGTTTGGCAATCCACAAATTGTCATAATCGCCGAGTCGATTCCATAACAAAGGCCAGTCCGCGAGGACTGGCCTTTTCATTTATCCCCTCTCCGCTATCAGAAAGATATTTGATAACTAATGCTGGGCATGATGGGGAACAAAGAAACTGACTTCCAGAGATGGTCCTCCGTATCATAAAAAATACTGAAGATGTTATGCCTGTTCATCACATTGTAGATACCCAAGTTTAACTTATGCGTCACACGCGGCTTTTTAAACACAGCATAACACCCTACATCCAACCGCATAAAATCCTTCAGGCGAAAATTGTTGACGCCCTCATAAAAATCCAAGTCCACACGATGGTCAGTTCCGGGTAAAATACCGTCATAGTGAGCTGACTTTACACTCTCCAAATGTCCACTCTGATAAGTAAAGAAAAGGTTCGCTCCTACCTTCCGATTTTCTTCCTCCCAGAACAAGTAGTCCATGGTAAGGTTCAACACGTGAGGACGATCGTATTTTGCATAAAAAGGAACACCTTTGTTAACCTCCTCAAAATGCCGATCCGTCCGGGAATAAGTATAAGCCAAATGATAATTGAACGTTTGACCAACCTTCTGATAAAGGAACTCAATCCCCTTTGAAGTCCCACTACCTGTCTTGATAGACTCAACCCACTGTGTTGTACCGCTCCCAAAGAACAAAGTCGGTTCTGAAAAATAAACCAAATCCTGCATTGTCTTATAGTATGCCCCCAACGATAGGCTATGTTGACCCAAGCAGGTCAACAGCCCCAGGTACGCTTGCTGGGAAGTCTCTGGACGGAAGGGCAGATCAGCCGGGATCAACAAATCCAGAGACCAGCCCAAGGGAACCCCTTCTAATGTATGATGATATTGAGTCAAATAATCATACGTCGCCTCTATTCCCAACCACGGAGCGATAAAGTACCGTCCTGAAAAGCTGAATTCAGGATTTAGTCTCCAATAACTGAGCATCCGCAGCTTCTGATCCTCGTTATGATAATAATTCAGGCGCCCTGCAAGCAACAAGTTCACCTTATTATCCCGATCATAACGGACCTCCCCATAAGCATTGGCAAACAGACTCTGAGCCAACATGGGCTGGACCACGCCCTGTTCTTCCGCACCCAATACTTTGGTAGAGCCAGGCTTGTAGGACATATCGGAAAGGCGAACACCAAACTGATAACTCAGACCCGACTCCTGCCACGCCCGATACTTCAAATGGGCTGCCAGTTCCCCAATATCAGAGAACATCCCCAGTTCATTATATGTACCACCAAACAAGAGATCCCGTCGCTGCTCATTCTGATAATGGTTCAAAGAAAACTGCATGGACAATTCCCGGTTGGTATCCAGATCATAGCTCCACTCCAGGTTGCCAATTAAATTTCCCCACCCCATCGACTCATTTCCCGTTTCCGTGGGATAACTGAAACTATCGCTACTGTAGAAAACACTTCCTCGTATAGTCTGCCGACTGCCCACGCGCCAGGTCAACTTCCCGAAGGCATCATAAACGCCCACTTTGTAACCATTGATTCCAACGACCAGTGGAGACATCCTCGCAGAAGCCACAACAGACAATACATCTTTCACCAAAGGAGCAGATACATACCCACCAAGAATGAAATTACTCACGGAACCCTCTCCTTCCAAGTGGCTAAAATTCCCATCTTTGGTACGCACCGAGGTATGTGATGCAAGCATATTATAACTGTCCCCACCAAAGCCCCCAACCGTAAAATCCACATCCTTAATGATGGAATTAGGGAAGGCCGTCGTCAAGCCCAACAGGTGTGAATACCCGAACAACCGGACTCCATCCAGCGTTACGGCATTGTGTCCAAGATTTCCGCCCCGCACATAAAAAGCCGAAGAGCCCTCTGACCCTGCCGCAATACCCGGCATCGTCTGAACCATTTTCAGCACATCCCCCTCTCCAGCCACACTGATGATGCGCCGGCTTGCCTTCAGATCCAAGGAACGAAGCCCGACCTGCTGTACCATTCTCACCTGATCCGCAACGGCATACGCTGTCTCCAAAGTATCAGAAATACCTTCCTGTCCCCAAACAGAATTCCACACAAGGAATGTCGCAAAAAATATCACACAAATTCGTTTCATAGCACCTTCTAATACTAATATTCACAGTCAAATTGAGGGACAAGTCGAATCATCAACTCCTCGTCAAGTAGAGGTATTGATGGTAAAACAGGGTCGTCTATATAACGTTTCCAATACTGGTCTTGAAAATATTTGCCGGGTTTCCAGTGCAAAAATACCGCCGGCTGATCCGGGTAATATTTTATCCGGATATAGGGTTCTTCAGGATTTAAGGCAGAAAGATATCCTCGAATTTCATCATTTTCCTCATCAATCTCTACATAGGGCAACGAGAAGTCCAAAGTCTTGAATCCCGCACCCATATCCGTTAAATTCATAAGAGTATGAACAGAACAAGAGTACCCTTTCCCAGATTGATGCTTATAGACTTGTAGACGAATCCAGTGGACCTGATGACGGGTAGGATCATTTCTACTGAGAGTGACCGAATCAGAATATAGGACTAATCCTGACTCCCTTTTCAAGAACTCACTAACTGAACCATACTTTGTATACAAAATGGAGTTTCTCTTGCCCCTGATGGCTTGCAACCAATCTGAATACAGCAGATTATAGAAAAAAGTAAAATCATAATCCACCTGAAGACAATGATACGAAACGTGGTCCTTCATCAGAAAAATTTGCTCATCAGAATTCCAGATTGACAACTCGCCTTTCTCTTCATCATAAACAACCTCTCCGACATCGTACATGCTATAGAAATTATTCTCTTCATAGGTTGAAGATCGCAAACTAAAATTGAGATTAACCTTAATTTCTTCGTCTTGGGACTTAAACTCAACAAGCGTTGAGATGACAGCCGTAGTATCCTGAACAGGAGCATATTCATAATTACCAGCCAAGGGCAGTCCTACAAGATCCGCGATCTGAAACACCTCCGTTGTATTCTTCTCTACTTCTAAGGGAGATTTCTCACACCCCGAAAGAACAAGGATGCACAACGATAGCAGACTCAAATATGAAATAAACAACCTTATCATAATCAACTTATTCATTAACTATTAAGGGCTCTTTTATTTTACGATAGGAAGCACCAAATATTCCAATAGCATTCTTTACATTCGTATAGGTGGAATTGGGGTCATATAGGCTAGTAAAATCATTTTGCTCCTCATGCTCCAACTTTAACTCAAGCGAAACGACATCCTTCAAGTAGCGGTCGTAGTCCTCCGATACAGACTCAAAAACTACTCTGGGGGCATATTGACTTGCCGTACTCCAGCTATAAAAGTCTGGAAATACAGACAATTCAAAATAGGTAAAGTTTCGAACCGCATCATAAGACACCATCGGGGAGTCGGTTGACATGTTAATTTCATAACGGAGGTACCTCCAATGCTTCTGCCCTCCCTCAAAACCGAGTAATGCAACCTCATTGAAGGGATCGGAGAAACCATCCGTTTCGCAGATGTACAAAGACTGAAAATAACCGTCCTCCCGCAAATTGTAACTTTGGCCATAAACCCACAAATAAAGAGGAATACATACCGTCTCAAATTTATAAGTGTATCGTCTCATACTGGCACGATCGACAAAATTCTCCGCACAAGGGTATTGGGTCGATGCAGTAATTTCTGGACAACCGTCCAGTACTACCCTCAAATTATACCTTGTCCCAAACTCGGGCCAAAAATATGATTCATAACGACCATCCCCTATGCTGTCAAAAGCATAGGTTCTGCGTATTGTTCCATCAGGATTCTCTTCCTCAACCCATACTTTTGCGTGATCGATGGGAGGCATATGATCTTCTGATAAATAAGATGAATAACACAAGTCAATCACCTGCCTTGGCTCATTGATCAATACTGCATGCACCACAACAAACTGCTTCCGCGGATCCAAATCCAAAACTGCTGTACACGACACCAATAAAGACGCCACTGCGAAACAGAACAACCTTTTTATACTCATAATTATAACTATGATAATCCCCAAATTACGTCTGCTCCTTCAACTACTGTGCCAGTCCTCCTTTTGTTGCCACTAAAACATATCGCTTAAAACCAATCAATTAATATTATCAAAGTTGTCAAAAATACTCAGAATCCCACTCATTCAATAACATCCAATCCGGAAAAAGTCGTATTTCGAACGACGTTTCCACATATGGAGGCCTTGAGTACCAATACATCACAATCTGTTCTAAATGAGGATATATCCGAATAACAACCTCCGGACTGGCGGTATCAATATCTGACCGATAGCTCCTTAGCTCATTGGATAAAGGATCAACCTCATTGTATCCAAAAATTATTTTTGAGTCAGGAGAATATTCCCCTATATGAAGATTCATCATGGCAAGAGGATGTGTACCAGATTGCCCTGCTTTGATATTGAATTGAACATAGGAATTGGGATAAAATACACCTTCCCTTAAAACTATTTCTATTGGCTCTAGATTAAAATGTTTTCCCCGGATCTGAGAAAAGTCTTCAAATACCGACACTACAACCAACTCGCTCCGAAAGGGTTTGGCAATACATCCATAAAGCGAATTGTATATCCCCGACAAATTGTATTCTATATCGATTGTCTGAGGGACCCTACCTTCTTTAATCTTCAAACTGGGCCTCTCATTCTCTGGCAAGAAATAAACATCAACCGCATCTCCATGTACAACAACTCTTTCCGCAATAATTTCATCCTCTGTGTCTCCAACAACACTAGGGAACCCCAAATTAGCAGGTTGAGGAAGATGCAATACACAATTTTGCAAATCTTCCGAGAGCATTATTGTCGGAAAAATTCTCATCACCGTATCAGATGTCCCCGGATAATAAAAATAACCGATAAGGGATTCCACTTCCAGAAGATCTTCCACACTCAAAATTACCGTATTACTCAACTGCTCCTCACGACCGGGTTTCTCCAGATTTGACAATGACTCGCAAGAGTACAGCAAAAATGAGAGTAATATTATGCTACTGATTCTCATATCCTATTTCTTGGTAATTATTCCACAGCAGGGACAGTTTGCTTCTATACACCGCACCGAATATCCCGATTCCACCTTCAATATTAGAAAAAGCATTTTCCAAATCATACAGATTTGTAAGATCTTGCTTCTCTGATTTCTGCAACAATATTACTGATTTCAAGTAAGCATCATACTCCTCTGACACTGAATCAAAAACAACATATGATTTTGAATGAGGAAGTCCTGTTTCTGTAATTGTAAAGATTGGTACAGCTGTAATCCAAAAATCAGATGACTCATACAATTGTGGAATCTTCTTAACACCAATCTCATACCGCAAATATCCTTGACTTAGCAATTCGTCTCCGTGGTATTCACAGACAATCCTATTCTTATATTCTGGAACATCCTTAACAAACAAATCTGAATAATTGAAAGGGTCAAGAATCTCTTCAGACGACAAATAGCGCCTCGATCCGTAGATATAGTTGGAAACTTGTTCTTTTCCGAGTTTGTCCGAATAGTCCATACCATATATCCACAAATATAAAGGTATATAAGCCGTTCTAAAGCTGTATGAATATCCCTCAGGACGTAAATTCAAGAGATTTTCCTGAGCTGGAAATAGAGTCGTTCCGGAAAGTCTTCTCCCATCTTGCAACTCAATTTCCAAATGATATCGACTCCCGAATTTGGGAGTAAAATTAGATTCATAATATCCGTTTCCGAGCTCTTTGAAGTTATATTTTATAGCAACTGGATCATTTCGGTTCTCTTCTTCCACCCACACCCGTGCATTCTCCACCGGAGGCATATAATCCTCCGATAAATAAGATGTATAACGTAATTCCACCACCTGCTTCATCGTATTTTCCAAAATACCATACACCACAACTCGCTGTGCTCTAGGATCCAAATCCAAAACGTCCGTACAAGATTGCAGCATACAAACGACCCAAAACAACAATAGTATCCTACCACTCATCTTAAAGCACCTCCATAGCTATGGGTCTAATATTAACAATATCATCTCGCGTCCTATTATACCTGATAGTTGCGTCATGATAGAAGCCATTCAAACCAAGGGTATTCTCTCCCCAATTCATATGATATCTCGTTCTATTTGTTGATGTTGAATAACTATCGGCGGTTTCGTATGTTAGAGGACTAAAATAAGATAATACTTTTAACTCATAACGGAAACTGGATGTTTCAGAATTGTATCCATCACAAACCCATGCGTGAGCTATATTATTATCATCCTCACCCTGCATATAAACCGGCCGTCCGTTTACAAGCGACGTATACACCTGTTGTGTATTATGAGAAGTTTGTGTTCTGAGATACCCCTTTGTTGATAAATATCTCATTGCATCATCAATCTCAATAGATGTTCCTGTTGTTCCGAACCTTGCCTCCATTTCAATTGCTACGTTTTCTATAAATGTTTTTCTATCCGCAGCCTGTGTAAATACCAGATCCCAATGGATGGTCGCAGGATGCCTATGATAAGCCATAATTTGAGCAATAGCTAATGGCCCACAACCCGTCCAAACATACTGCCTATGAAAATAGAAACAATGTTGCGACCACGAAGTTGTCAACAGTGGTCCAATCTGAGAACTAAAATCCTGCCGCTGCTCCAAGATTACACAATTATCCAAATAATCATAGTTATGATTAGATAGTTCACTTGCTATTTCCACAAATCTATTATATACATCTTCCGGCAAATTATTAGGACATTGCCCAAGAAAATAATAATTATATCCTTCAGCTTCCCACTCGGCGATACTCGACTCTACTAAGTCCAATAACTCATCATTAGTTGATTTTGTCATAGTTATAGTAGACATTGAGATTTCTTCAAAATGATACCACTGACTACGAACATGTTGAATATAACTAGAATCTTGGGAGTCACTCTGCTCTATCTCTGCTCTATATGTCTCATAGAACAAAGACGCTCCACTTTGTGCGATTACCTCCGGATTATATTCCCCATATTCTACATCAACCAATATGGGATAGTAATTCTTAGTTGAAGAAACAACTGTATATCCTTTATAATCGGAATATTGTACCACGTACACAGCGCCCTTCCTAGAGAATTACAAATTGAATCTACAGACTCCACTTCCCCTTCTATCCTATTCATTTTAACAGTAGTGCCGAAACGTTCAATACAAGCAACAATAGCTGCTTCCTTTGGAGTAATACGAAGAGACATTGGAGATATGCCCAACCTTTCTTCTTGATGATTCTCTTGTCCTTCTGCGTAAGAAGGGATTAGAGTACAGCCATTTTTACTACAAGATAATACAAGGAGCACTCCTCCCAATAAAATATACATAAAAGCGTTTCTCATAACATTGATATTGTTAATTGTCAATACTCAACACAATAAGTGCAAATCAAGAAATGCACTCTGCTTATAAAACGGACAGGTATCCGAAATACTTCCAAGAATTAAAAAAAACTTATAAATTGCGGAAGTATTTCACTCTTCCTCCGTTATAGATATCGGTTACATTGAAGAAATTAGTCCACACAGACCCTGATTGGGAGCAAATTCAAAAATGCTCACAAGGAGATAATGATGAAATCGAACGTCTATACCTTCGATTCGCACCCATTATCTTCGCAATCGGCATGCGCTATTTTCAAAACCAAGAGGTAGCCCAGGACCTGACTCACGATTGTTTTATTAAGATCCTAGAAAAATTGCATCGATACAAGCCCAATGGATCATTTTATGGCTGGGTTAAACGAATATGTATCAATCAGATCATTGACCAAATCCGCAAAGAAAAAAAATTCAAACATATAGAGAAGCTCAATGATGAAGACCTCCTTTGGATAGAAGAATCTCATCAGGAAAAAAGTCCTCCAACAAAAATCCAACTTGACAGATTCATTGCCAGATTACCCGAACAGAAACGCATCATTTTCAACTTATACTACATAGAACAACTATCACACAGAGATATTGCCAAACAACTAGGCATCAAAGAAAAAACATCCTCTTCGCTACTATACAAAGCACGACAACTATTAACTAAATGGATACAAGATGAACAATTGGAAAAAGACTATTAGTTCTATGTATGAGGGAGATACCCTGAACCTTCCTAAGGGGGATTTTTCTGCCTTTCGGAACAAATACAGAATCCATCAACGCAAGCAGTCCACAAAAAAGAGGAATACTAGAACCTTCTGCATATTGGTTGGTTCTGCTGCTATACTCATCATTAGTCTCATCATAACTTCACCGAAAAACAACATCAATCAAAGACGTCACTTAACTCCTTCTCTCAACCTTGCTCAGGCAAAAATTTCCCTTCCAAGCCCAGTCATCCAGATACACCAGTTAAAACAAAACAAAGCCCAAACAAAGCAATCCATACCACAAATAGAGGTAAAGCAATCCGCCCATCCAACTGATTTCTCGTCCAACTCCAGCAGCCAACACTCGGATAAAACACTCGTAGCATCTGACACAAGCCTCTATACCGAGAGGGAATTGATAGAGATCTTCACAGACGAAGTTGTCCCGGAATCACGCAAACTGCAAATAGACCTCCTGTTCAACAACAACATTACTACCTCTGAATCCGGCAATATCAAACCGCAACACGGAGCGAACACCTCTGAAGAGATAACATCGCCTCAAGAAGTCATCGAGTATCCCACTATTCGGATTGGCGCAAGAATTCAGTTCTGGAAACAGAATAGATGGTCCCTCTGTACTGGCATTGTATACTCCCTCTTGCGGAGTAGTACCTTTATAAATGAACAACTATACAGCAATCACGTATCACACTACATTGGAATTCCGCTACAAATTTCCTATCTCATATATGATGGAACCAATTCTGAACTATACACAAATGCAGGGGGGCTTGTCCAATACTGTATAGGCTCAAACTTGCGAGGAATATCTAACAACACACGAGGAACAAACTTCGTGATCAGTTCCCAAATTGGAATTGGCTACTCACACCAACTTGGAGAATCCATCGCAATATACATAGAACCTTCGGCAGAACTAATTCTTGGAGAATTGCCCCAAATCTATGAATCAAAAGGAAGATTTTCATTAAACCTGGAGATTGGTTGCAGATTTCTTCTATGAAAAACGGCCCCTGCTTTTATGCAAGGGCCGTTTCTATTTATAAAGTATACCGGACTACAACGTAACGATCATCGAAAGGTTCGCTCCAGTATAAGCCGGAGTCATACGGCATACACCACCTGAGCACAAATAGCCTTCTTTAAAGCGGCCGAAGTTCATTGCAAAACGAACTTTGGAATACGTGTAACTGATATTTCCGTTGATATAGTGGGTCTTGGTATCACCATAGTTCCACATATCTTGTACAGAAACACTCCACTTGGGAGCTACGTTGAATTCCAACAAAGCAGCAGCCCAGTTCTTATGATCTTCCTTGGTAAAGAGGTGTTGGAGTTCCATACGAATTGAATGCTTGCGGGTCAACTTGTAGGTCATATCCGCAACAATTGTATGTGACTTCCACATCTCACCAGGAAGACCCTTACCCATTGTTTCCGGGTTCAAGGTTTGCCAGCTATAGAAGAGGATCGCCTTGAAATCCTTGCTGAACCAACGCTCAGCATCAATGGTCAAATCGCGGTACATGAGCTTGCGTTCACTCATCATACCTGTCATCATATCGGGCAAAGAACCAAAGAAGTTTGAATAGTTCACGTGGACCTTCATACCTTTCACACCACCCAAAACAGTATTACGTTTGAAATTGTAATAGAAGTCTGCTTGACCTCCAATTTCATCGTTTTGAGCTGTATAGGGATTCATGGTAGCCAACATATAGGTGTGTTGTTGAGTCAATGCAGGCACGTAACGAATGGATGTGTACATCGCATTTTCTTGCGACTGCATCAAACCTTTCAATCCCGCATATTCTAACTTACGCAAGGTAACCAACGCACCATATCCCTTTCCGGAATAACCCAATTCCAATTGGATAGCTTCAGCTTGGTCTGCAGAGATTTCTGACATACCATAGAAACCAGGATCAATTTGACGGGTCATGTATTCTCCACGGAGTTGAAAACCGGCTACGCCGAAATTCAAACGGCCGGAATAACCGGTCTTATGGGGTTTCACACCATCCATCATAGACGGATCGTACTCATCTACCACACTGCCTTCCAATGCCAAGTCAATGGCATTCATCTTAAACAAGCTGGACAATGACAAAGAAAGATCTGCTCCTGTAACTACAGAGCTGGTGTATTCTTTGATATCGCGAACGCGGCCATAAAGAGCTCTTACGGACAGATAATCCGCCGGACTATAAGCCACACGGATACCTTGCAAAGCATTGTTCACACCCAATGTACGATCTTCGTAAGTACGAAGCAACATACCGCTACCAAATTGCTCGTAAAGGCTACCAATGCGTACGTCCCAACCCTTGTCAATAAACGATGCATAAATGTCATAGCGCCAGAATTGATCGGTGCCATACATCATCGGGAAAAAGCCATTGATTGCAGGCAAGTAACCTTCAAACTGAAGACCTGCAGCAAAATTTCCTTGGCTATAATCCATCTTCAAGTAGTTGTTGGAACCAAAGCGGCTTTCCGGAGCAATCGCACCGGTTTTGGCATCATCTACATAGTAGGTGGTATTGGTTTCAAAGCCAGCAGAGAGGCTGCCTTTGTCATCTTGGGCAAAGGCAACTCCTGCAGCTAAAGCCATCAAGGGCAATAAGGAAATAAATTTTTTGAACATATTCCTAATTATTGCAACTTGAGAATTTCGTCAAACAATTCCTCCTCGTTACCAGGAGTGTATCCAGTGTGTGTATAAACCACTTTACCATTTTTATCCAAAATAAATACGGTCGGTTGGGTTTGTACACTCATAGCTCTACGCAAGTCTCCATTGGTATCCAACAGGAAGGTAAAATCGGACCAACCACGTCCGTTTACCATCGGAGCTACCTTCGCACTGGAACGAGCATCATCGGTAGATACGGCAACTACTTTGAATTTTGCTTCTGCTTGCCAATCAGCATAAGCATCATTCAAAGCACCCAGTTCTTGAAGACAAGGCTTGCAAGTGGTGTACCAGAAAGAAAGGATCACCGGAACACCTTCGTTCAAGACATCTTGAATTTGGAAGGCTTGTCCTTCCAGTGTTGTTACTTCCACCTTGGGAAGTGCCTTTTGCGCAAACGCACTAAAGGAAACAAATGCAAGGGCTAACGCCAGAAAAAACTTTTTCATGAGCAAATTATTCTTCATAACGGAAATCTACAGAACCATCCAACGGCAAGGTTGTACCATTGTCGATGATAGTACCGTATTTACCATATTTTGCGTTAGCAACTTTCTTAACTGACGGTTCACCTTTGTATTTAACAAAGACAACAATGTAGCAGTTGTTAATATCTTTGATTTTGTTGCTCAATTCTGCTTCAAATTGGAGATCTTTGATAGTACCTTCATCAACATCACCAACTTCGTCACCCTTGATGTTTTGAGTGATGTTTTGACGTACTACATAATTATGCACATAGTTGCTTCCACCGCTAGATTGAGGATATACAATACCATCTTCAACCACCCACACGTTGATGGTGTAGTCATTACGAGTTTCTTTTGAAGCCAATTGTACATCGATGGTCACAACGTTACCACTCAAAGAAGAAGTAGCTGCGATCGCAGTCTTAGCCTTGTATGACTCTGTTGCTTCATCAACCAAACCGTTGAGGATATTGGTAGTAGTAGCTACAGGGTAGTTTTCTACTTGAGCAATGTCATTAACAAAACCTGAGGGATAACCTGTGATTTTGTAGTAGTTTTCCAAAGTTGAAGTTCCGTTGAATGCCAAACCACCTTGAGAAGAAGCAGCGTGGAGTGAAAGCGGAATGAAACGACCTTCGTTGGTATTGTCTGCATTAGCAAAAGCTTCACCCATCATCGGGCAGTATCCGCACCAAGTTGCAGTAAAGCGCAAACCGATTGAATAACGGAAGAATTCAGCAGTAAAATCTACACCTGACACAGGGTTTTGACGAACGATTACGGTGTAGTCACCAGCTTCAGTTGAAACGGTAACCGTACCTTCACGAGAAACTTCGCCTTCATAAGCCGCTGCAGTCAATTTGATTTGAGATCTTTTGTACAAAGATTTGGTTACACCATCTTGCAAAGTTGCGGGCTCACCGTAAACAACTTCGCCAACAGTCAACCAATCTGCACCTGCAGCTACTTCCATTTCAACGTTACCTTCAACAGCGATAACCACTTCTCCACCGGCTGCTTTTACGCTTACACGTTCCTTCGGGAAATACAAACCGGGAGTCGGACGTTGAACTACAAAGTAAGTGGTATTCACATTATTGCAGCGTACAGAAAGTTTACCTTCTTTTTCCACCAAAGCTGCATTAGCTTCCAAAGCAGTAGCAGTCACTTTGGTTTTACCAGCAACACCACTCAAAGGAGATACTGACAACCAAGCATTTGCATTAGACAATTGCCAATCAGCTGTTTTGTCGAATTCCAATTCTGCTTTTGCACCTTTTTCATAGCTAAGTACGAAAGTAGTGCCAACATTTCCTGCCGGATCCTCGGGTTTCGGTTCCGGTTCCGGTGAAGGAGTAACCGTTTCGCAAGCAACCATAGATGCAAGCAGTGCAAACGAAAGTGCACTATACAAAAAACGTTTGAACTTTTTCATAAATGTAATGGGTTATAAAGTTATTTAAATTAAAAATTATTCTTTCCAGTTTCCAAGAATTGGATAAATGCTTCCACATCCAGGTCATAACCTCTGGGATCTGCCAGCAGCTTACCATTCTTTCCTTCCAAAATATAGCAAGGTTGTGCGTTCACACCATATTTGCTAAACGCAATGTAGGAGTTGATTTTACCCAAGGTGGTGAGTGTTTTGTCTCCAGCTGTAATCCAATCAGCTTCATCCACCTTCATCTTGTCATCGCAATACAAAGCTACTACTACGTAGTCGTTGCGCAAGATTTCCAACACGCGGGGATCCGACCACACACGCATTTCCATTTCACGGCAGTTCACACAAGCGTGACCGGTAAAGTCAATGAACAAGGGTTTGTTCACTTGTTTTGCATAAGCTTGTGCTTGTTCCAAGTTAAAGAATCCATTCAAGCCATGTGCCAGGTGCAACTTATCTGCATATTTTACTTTGGTCACATCATAATCTTCCATTTCATAATAGGTACGGTGATCATAGAACCAACCTTTGTCTTGCATCGGCGGCAAATAACCTGAAAGCCATGACAAGGGTTTTCCAGCAATACCACAGATCAAGCAGATATCAAATACCAAGATTACCAAGGTAAAGGCAATACGGCCCGGTCCCCATTTTGCCCAAGTAGCATTCTTGAACTTGAGAACGCCCACCATGTACAAGAAGAGCAAGGTTGCCAATACAATCCAAATAGCCAGGTACAAGTCACGCGGCAAGATGTTCCAGTGGTAAGCTTGATCTGCCATAGACAAGAATTTGAAAGCCAGAGCAACTTCCACAAAACCAAGGATGATCTTCACACAGCCCAACCAGCCACCGCTCTTAGGCAAGTGGTTCAACCAAGACGGGAACAAAGCCAACAAGGTAAACGGCAAAGCAAAGGCTACTGAGAAGAAGAACATGGTCAAAATCGGTGTCCAGAATTCACCGGAAATTGATTTGATCACAACCGTTCCAACGATCGGACCCGTGCAAGAGAAAGATACCAATACCAAGGTCAGGGCCATAAAGAAGATACCACCCACACCTTTTGTATCCGCTTTGGAGTCCGTACGAGTTGTAATAGAACCCGGCATCGTGATTTCGAAAAGGCCGAAGAATGATGCAGCAAACACCATAAATACAATAAAGAAGATGATGTTCGGGAGCCAGTTGGTTGCCAACCAGTTGAAAATATCTGCAGTGACCGCATCACCTCCAAAAATACGGGTAATCAGAATCAAAGCTGCAATCGGCATGGTATAAAGCAAAACGATGAATGTACCGTACAACGCTGCACGCAATCTGCCCGTACGTTTGTCATCAGAACCCTTCATAAAGAAAGATACCGTCATCGGCACCATCGGGAAGATACAAGGAGTCAACAAGGCTACCAAACCCCAGATGATTGCTTCCAGGATCATCGCCCACAAGTTGGCAGTTGACTTCACGGTAGCAGCACGTACCTCTGCCTTTTCTTCCGGCAAGGTCAAGAAGATTTCATCATCCGCCAAGGGTGAGCAGTTGGTCTCATCACAAGTCATCCATTCCATAAACACACGTAACTGAGCAGCATCTGCCAACAACTTGAATTCTTGTTTGAATACAACGCTGTCTTCAAAATAACCGACTTCCATCATAAAGATGTCATCGTAATACTTATGCACGTTACCAATGACTTGCATCGGTCCAATTTTTTCCGCAGCTGCTTTTTTGTCTGCGTTCAAAATTTCAAACTCAACAATGGTTGCCGGAGGTCCTGTCAAGGTGCGAAGGGTGTCATAAACGTGCCATGATGAATCCAAAATGGCGGTAACAGTCACCTCATAGCGATCCGCTTCCAATTGACGGACTTGACTTTTCCAATGTGCATGTTGTTCTTGCGCAGAAAGAGATCCTGCCATCAAGAACAAAACAGAGAAAAGGGTCAGAAATAATTTTTTCATTGTTTTGGGTTAGTTGTTATTGTTATAATTACGTAATTACACAAACGCATATTTGGGCAAAGATAAGATTTTTTCCTATTTTTGTTCATAAAATATTGAACAACCATTAAAAAAAATCAAAGAAGATATGCGCATTGTATCGCTTTCGCTGCTCACAGTCCTGCTATTGCTGAGCGGAATAACACCTTGTTGGGGGACCTCCCAAAACGACTCCACCCAAACCGCCAAACAGGAAATGCTCTCCAAACTGGAAACATTCGGGGTCTTGAAAGCCCGTGTTGAATACGATTTCAATGCAGAAATGTACCGATTTGCTGTTCGGAATGCGCGTTTGGGGCTCAAAGGCCAACTGAGCCAAGGTGTCAATTATCAAATGCAAGCTGAATTGAGTAACAACGGAACATTTACCATCCTGGACCTCTATAGCAGTATTAAGATCATTGACGGCCTGACACTGACCGTCGGCCAAGCCGGCCATCCGCTTTTCAACGCCTACACTGTATCACCGGGCAGTCTGCTATTTGCTAACCGGCCTTTTATCGGGAAATTCTTCACGGGTAGCCGGGAAATTGGTGCCACGGCCAAATACAGTTTCAACATTCAGGAATTCCCAATTGCCTTGGAAGCTGGCATCTATAACGGTGGGACTATCAATAATCCCCGATGGAGCAATGCGCCCTCCTATGCAGGTCGCCTCACTCTGGGAAGCATGACAGGATTTCGCAGCACCGTCAAAGCCTACCGCTATCCCTTGTCCGATGTAGAAGACTACCTCTTTTGGGGCGTTGACTTCCGCTACGAAGCCTCTAACTGGCGACTGGAAACCGAATGGATGAACCGCCACAACTACGCAGACAAGCTGGACCTGAGTTCCTACTATATTCAAGGAGGTTACGCCATTCCGTGTCAGATCGGCCACCTATTTGACCACCTACTTCCAGCAGTAAGATGGGATGCGATGGGTTATGACATCTCCGAAAACGGTTTTCAAATAAACCGCTTGACCGTTGGCCTGGGTTTCGGACTCACGAAAAAACTGTTCTCGTCCATCATCCGAATTGACTACGAATTATATCAAATCCCCGAAGAAGATTCGGCTATGGTAGCAAAATTCTTCCCCGGGGAAAACTTCAACGACAAATTGACCTTGGAACTACTGATTAATTTCTAGTCCAAGTTCCATAAATTTTCCGGATAAACTCCGGCCTCTATCAAAGACCGTATCTTTTCGACCACGAAAGGACGGTCTTCTTTGTAGGTAACCCCAAACCACTGGGCTGGACTGGTCAATACCTTCATCCTGGCTGCTCCTGACCGAATCAGATTATTCACAGCCAATGGAATATAGTACTCTGACTTCTTATTTGTCTGATTGGCCGGATCCCGTAAGAAGTCCACAAAAAGAGCCTCGGATTTTTCGAAGTAGTCCGGCATAAAACCAAAGAGATTCATTGAAACCGGGGTATTCTCATCAATCTCATGGTCCCCTGCTGCGTCGGTATAATAGACATGATCACCTTTGCGCTCAATGGCCGTACGTTCAACCATTGAAACCAAATTGTCCTCTGAGTCAACAGCACATTCCCCGCGAGAAACAGTTCCATAATCCGACAAGGTGTTTTTTAGCAAATAGCCTACCATGCAATACGCTCCCGGTTGAAGACCCGAAGACAGATAAGCCGCAATGGTTTCATAGGCTTCCTTTCCATAAAAATCATCGGCGTTGATGACAGCAAAAGGGCCATCAATGACCGACTTGGCCATCAATACTGCGTGGTTGGTACCCCAAGGCTTCTCGCGACCTTCCGGCAAAGTAAATCCCTCCGGCAAATAGTCCAATTCCTGAAATACAAACTCTACATCGATTTTTCCACCAAAGCGTTCTTCGTTGAACACTTCCCGAAATTCCTGTTCAAAAGAATGCCGGATCACGAAAACAACCTTGCCAAAACCAGCACGAATCGCATCATAGATGGAATAGTCAATGATCGCCTCACGATGAGGTCCTACTCCATCCATTTGTTTGAGAGAGCCATAACGGGATCCCATTCCTGCCGCCAAAACAACGAGTGACGGCTTTTGTGCGCCCTTCTTGAACCGTTCCATGCAATTACAATTGTTTGAAAAAGAGTCCAGAATTCGCTTGAGCAGTCGGCATAATGACCATATCATTGATGCAGACGTGGGCCGGACATTGAATCATAAAGCGGATGGCGTGCGCTACATCTTCTCCTGTAAGCGGCTCATAACCCTTGTACACATTAGCGGCACGCTGCTGATCTCCTTTGAAGCGAACTTCAGAGAACTCGGTTTCAACAGCACCTGGACATATTTGTGAAACACGGATACCATAAGGCAACATATCCTGACGCATACCTTTTGTAAGCGCATCCACCGCATGCTTGGAAGCACAATACACATTGCCATTAGGATATACCTCCTTACCAGCAATCGAACAGATGTTGATGATATGCCCCTGCTTTCTAGCTACCATCCAGGGAGAAACGATTCGTGTAACGTAAAGCAATCCCTTCACATTGGTATTGATCATCCGCTCCCAATCCTCCAGAACTCCTTCTTGAATGGGGTTCAACCCCACTGCCAACCCCGCGTTGTTAACCAAAACATCGATCGCACGCCATTGTTCCGGAATGCTACTCAAAGTACGCTCAGTTTCCTCATAATTGCGAACATCAAAACACAAAGGCAAAACTTGAATACCATGTTGTTTGAGTTCGTCCGCCATCGCAGACAAACGGTCAGCCCGACGGCCAGTGATAATCAGATCATATTGGTCATGTGCCAGCAAACGGGCCAAGGCTTGTCCGATGCCGGATGTAACACCAGTAATAAGTGCAATTTTCTTCATTACGTAGAATATTTATTTAATAGCGGAGTCAAAGGTAATGAAAAAGCTGATACCTAGAAATAAAAAAAGAGGGTCAGACTATTGTCTAACCCTCTTGAAAAATGGCGGCTACCTACTCTCCCACCCTTGTGAGGCAGTACCATCGGCGTGAACGAGCTTAACTTCTCTGTTCGGAATGGGAAGAGGTGGATCCTCGTTGCTAAAACCACCTTAATATCGCCAGATACTTGCGTATCCGTTATATCGTTAAGAGAGATAACTCAGTATATGTTAA
>JAFYSH010000023.1 GCA_017546605.1 Bacteroidales bacterium
ACTCCATACTGTTCTGTAACTTGTTTTTCAGTATGACCTGATAAATAACTTTTAACAGCTTCTAGTTTAATTTCAAAACTAAATTTCATAACAAAACCCCGAAAGTTTTTTGTCTAACTTTCGGGGTTCATGTCAAAGTCTAAATTGACTTTTTAGTCAGCCTCTGTCATTTATCCATCTAGTCTTTCTCCGAATCTTTACGGGGACCATCCGGAAATTGTTCGTACTTATCCTTTTTGGTTATAATCGGCATTCATCAGATTTGAGGCCTTCATGAATTTATACACATAGACGAACGGACCAATCAGAATTAGCGATCCCAAAATATTCCACAACCAAAAATCAGATGCTCCGAAATTATACGGGACTCCTCTGCGTTTCAATTCATTGCCAATTCGATTTGAAATTCGATGGTACCACACGAAATAAGCAATCCCCAAAGTCAGCCAGGAGAAAATAAAATACATGAGACAGAAGTGCATGGTACGCTTTCCATCGTATCGGCTGGCTATGATATCAATTTCACTTGAAATCTTGGAATAGATAACAATCGGATAGATTCCAAAGGTCAAAATTCCAAAAATAATCATTTTCAAAAGACCTCGTCTGGTGCTTAACTGGAACTGAGGCACAGGATAAACAGGTTGCATAAGATAAAATTTAAGTTAAGGTTATCATTTCCTCAAAGTTAGCAAATTATTTCAAGAACATAAAAGAAGCCAACAAAAATTGCTGGCTTCTACTCATTTGTTTTATAATACAAGCTATTTAATCACCACTGAACGGTTCAATGCCGGTTCTTGGAATTGGTTGTGCGCCGATCCATCTACTCGTTTGATGAGGCGGTGTTCGGATACACCGTACTTCTTCACCAAGAGGTTATAGACGTAATTCAATCGTTTTTCACTCAACTTCTTGTTGTACTCCGGCGTACCGGTGGCACTGTCTGCTGAACCAATAATCGTAAAGGTCTTGGTCGGATTGGCTTCCAAAATCGTCTTTACATAGTAATCCAACTGGGTCAATTGGCGTTTATCCAAGGTGGATCGGTTTAGAGCAAAGAATACTGCAACCGGAGAAGTCTTGGTGGCCAACGCATCTTGCGTATCGGACAAAGCCGTTTCTGTTTGAACCAGTTTTTGATATAGCAACTCGTTCTCCTCTGCCAATTCTTCGTTGTTGGCAACTTGCACGGCTGTAGCCACTTCCAATGCTGCAATGGCTTCTTCATAAGGGGCGTAATTCGGGATTACCGGAGGCTGCACACGGTTGAAGTTCGTTTTGCACAAATTCACTGCCAGTCCGACGGTTGCAGAAGTGATAAAATCTGCACGATGATCTCGCGTATCCGAATCAAAATCAGAATCACTCATAATCGCACGCAAGTCCATGGTGATCTGCAGGCGATCGTTCAAACGGAAGGTATTGTACAAACCACCACCAACAATGAACTCATCATTCCCTGAGAAAATATTCTTGGTATAAGTACGGCCAACACCTGCACTTAGGTAAGGCGAAAGGTTCCAGAGTCGGGTTTGCTTGTAGCCCCAGATGCCATTGGTCATGTTCCACATCAAATCACCGTGGAGCAAGATCACCCCAAAGTGTTCGTTGTACACTCCCTCTGCATGACGGCTTGTTACATAAGCTGAATTTGGATCTTTGGAATAGCCATTGGCAGTTACGCCACTGTATCCCAATCGAATACCGATAGACGGGGTAATCCATTTTCCGACGTATAGGTCCATAGCAAGTGCCAAGCGGCCCTTTAATGCGTGGTAAGCATCGTCTTCCCCGATATAGTAGTTCACACCCCCACCCAGGTTAACAAAGGTATTGTCAAAAAATCTATTGGTTTCATAGGGGCCACGAACAATATTGCCACATTCGTCGCGATTTCCATCTTCTTGGGCAAAGGCCGTCCATGAGATCAAGGCCAATGCTACAGTCAAGACACCTTGTGAGAAAAAATTCGTTTTCATAATCAATCGTATTTTAATTGCATAATGCTGATCTCTCTGAGAGCAATTATTATACCTATACGATGATTATTCTTACAATTATTTTCTACTTTTCTACAATTTTCAACCAATTCTCATTCTTCAGGTACCATTGGACGGTACGTTCCAAGCCTTGCTCAAACTGCAAGGTGGGTTCCCAACCTAATTCACGCTGAATCTTAGAGGAATCAATGGCATATCGCAAATCGTGTCCGGCCCGATCCGTCACAAACGTAATCAGCGATCGGCTATGCCCTTGAGGATTTCCCAAGTGACGATCCACTGTATCGACCAACAATTCGATCAAGTCAATGTTTTTCCATTCGTTAAAGCCCCCCACGTTATAGGTATCACCCGCTTTCCCCTGATGAAAAATCAAATCAATAGCCCGGGCATGATCTTCCACATAAAGCCAATCCCGCACATTCTCCCCTTTTCCATAGACCGGCAAAGAACGGCCTTGCACAATGTTTCGAATAAAAAGTGGAATGAGTTTTTCCGGGTATTGGTAGGGACCGTAATTGTTGGAGCAATTGCTGATGACTGTCGGCATTCCATACGTATCGTGAAAAGCACGAACAAAGTGGTCTGAAGCCGCTTTAGAAGCTGAATACGGAGAATGAGGACGATAGGCTGTCGTTTCAAGGAAGAATTCCTGACCATAGGCCAAGTGATGCTCGCCCGAAGAAGCCTTGGTTGAGAACGGGGGCTCAATTCCTTCCGGGTGTGTCAGTTCCAATGCACCGTACACTTCATCTGTGGAAATATGGTAGAAACGTTTTCCTTCGTATTTTTCCGGCAATGCCTCCCATACAAATTTTGCTGCTTGCAACAAGGACAATGTCCCCATCACATTGGTTTGTGCAAAGGTAAAGGGATCTTCAATGCTGCGGTCCACATGACTCTCTGCCGCCAGGTGAATGATGCCATCAATCTTCCAGTTCTTCATCAACGCGACTACCTGCTGGAAATCACATATATCAGCTTGTACAAAATGATAATTGGGTGCTTGCTCTACATCTTTCAGATTCGCCAAACAACCTGCGTAAGTCAGTTTGTCCAGGTTGATAATCCGATAAGACGGATACTTATTCACCAAATGACGGACCACATGGCTTCCAATAAAACCAGCACCGCCCGTAATCAATAGATTGCGTTGAATTTTACTCATAATACCTTCTAAATCAGGCTCAACAAATACTGCCCATAAGGATTGTTACGCATCGGCTCAGCCAATAAGTGCAACTGATCGGCTGAAATCCAGCCTTTCTCAAAAGCAATGGCTTCCAAGCATGCAATTTTTAGGCCTTGTCGTTTTTCGATAACCTCGACAAAAGTGGAAGCTTCCGCCAAAGAATCATGGGTTCCAGTATCCAGCCAAGCAAAACCGCGTCCCAACGTCTCCAGACGAAGCGTCCCCTGTTCCAGGAAGGCTTGATTTACAGAGGTAATTTCCAGTTCCCCACGCGCAGACGGACGGATTCCTTTGGCAATTTCCACGACTTGATTCGGGTAAAAATAAAGCCCCGTTACGGCATAATTGGATTTTGGATGTTCCGGTTTTTCTTCGATACTCACAACCTGACCTTGCTCATTCATTTCAGCTACCCCATATCGTTGCGGATTGCTTACCCAATAACCAAAAACCGTAGCTTTCGGATTGTCTTGGCAAGACGCCATTTCCACAGCACGACTCAGCATTTGGGTAAAATGAGCGCCGAAAAAGATATTGTCCCCAAGAACCAGACAAACAGCATCCTGACCAATGAACTCCTCACCAATCAAGAAAGCTTGGGCCAGCCCATCGGGCGAAGGTTGTTCCGCATACGAAAAACAAACACCCAAATCTGCACCATCCCCCAACAAACGGCGGAAACCCGGCAGATCCTGCGGCGTAGAAATGATCAGAATATCCCGAATTCCAGCCAACATCAGTACCGAAATGGGATAATAAACCATCGGCTTATCGTATATCGGCAACAATTGTTTGCTCACACCTTTTGTAATCGGATACAAACGGGTTCCAGAACCTCCTGCCAGAACAATTCCTTTCATAATACGGTCATATTATCAATCAATGTTAACAAAGATAGGCAATATTTCAAAAATAGATACAAGATTCCGTATCTTTGTCGCAGATAGTAACGAATACCAACAAGATCATGAGCAAAACCATTCTGGTAACCGGAGGAGCCGGATACATCGGCAGCCACACCCTGATTGAACTGCACAACGCAGGTTATGATTTCATTGTCGTGGACAATTTGGTCAACTCGCAAAAAGAGTCACTTTACCGTGTTGCAAAAATCATCGGTCGGAACATCCCGTTCTATGAAGTGGACATTCGTGATGCCGTTGCCATGGATGAAATCCTGACACTACATCCCGTGGATGCCTGCATCCATTTTGCAGGACTCAAGGCGGTCGGAGAATCGGTTTCAAAACCGCTGGAATATTACAGCAACAACATGACCGGTACCTTTGTATTGGTAGAACAACTGCGCAAACACGGTTGCAAAAACCTCATTTTTTCTTCTTCTGCCACCGTGTATGGCAATCCGGCACAGATTCCGATCACGGAAAACTGCCCAAAAGGCCAATGCACCAACCCCTACGGGCAAACCAAAAGTATGCTGGAAGAAGTCTTGACAGACATTCAGAAAGCCGATCCGCAGTGGAACATAGTCTTATTGCGTTACTTCAATCCGATTGGGGCCCACCCCAGTGGACAGATTGGCGAAAACCCTAATGGAATTCCCAACAACCTAATGCCCTATATCACGCAAGTCGCTGTAGGAAAACGTCCTGAACTCGGTATCTTTGGAAATGATTATGACACCCACGATGGAACAGGTGTGCGGGACTTTATCCACGTGGTGGATCTAGCTCGGGGCCATGTCAGCGCCTTGTCAGCCATCGAGCGAGGATGTGGTTTGGCTATATACAATTTAGGAACCGGACAAGGCTACTCTGTACTAGACCTGGTTAAAACCTTTGAGCGGGTGAATAGAGTCCCGATTCCCTATCGTATTTTGGATCGCCGTCCGGGCGACATTGCTACCTGTTACAGCAACCCGAGCAAAGCCTTTGAAGAGTTGGGCTGGAAAGCCCAATATGGCATTGAAGAAATGTGCCGGGATGCCTGGAACTGGCAAAAGAACAACCCAAATGGGTATGAACAAGCCGATTACTAGTATTTCATCGGCTCGTCATCCTGTACCAAGGTTTCTCCCTCGATAATAATTTCTTTGTTGGCTCCCGGATTCAAGGGAAACACAACGGCTACCCAGCATTGCAGGCTCTTCACGTAGATCTTCACATCGACAGAAGCAGGGTCTGCCTTGTATTGCAAGGTCTTTCCTTCCGGAAAATCAGCGCCTCTCGACACAATGGTATTGCCCAATTCATTGTATTCATAAATGTGCAATTCCATATCAAAGTCGGTTTTATTGGTGATGGTATAAGTGGTTTCCATCATCAAACAAGAAGAGGTTCCAAACACTCCTCCCAACAGCAAGACAAATAAAAGGATCAGTTTTTTCATTTTTTCAAAAAAGTTATTGATTTTTAATTGTTTCATTTATAACAAGTAATGATGTTAGGGACTGTTAGTAGGTACCCAAATCATCAAGATCCAAGGCAAACAGCGAAGTCAACCAACCGCCGACCAAAGCAAGAGTCCAGCTCATACCTAAGTAAGGGATTACGCCTTCCGAATAGAATTGGCATCCAATGGAGAGGTCACATAGACCCAAGTTACCCAATCCATAATCTTCTCCAAAGTCAAGCCGCAGCCCCAGATCTCCGCCAAATTCATCATCGATCAGACCCAAACCGGCAAATAATTGGACATCATAATCGTTGTAGTCGCTTGTAAGACGGAAGACCGGTCCCGCAACATACGATGACACATCCGACCCCCACAACATCGAGAGGTAAAAACCAAGGTTTGAATAGCAATATCCAAAAGAGAAACCATAAGCCCAAGATCCATAACCCGCATCATAACCGGTCAAATAATCCAACCACCAGCTGTTAAAGTCATCATTTTCCGTTTGGGTCAATGCTGCCGGGAAGAAGGATACCCCGAGTTGCGGAAGTACGAGTTCGTTATTGAACTTTGCTCCCAAGGTCAAGGAGAGGGGTTCAAACTCGGTCTCGCAAATATCCAAACCAAAGCGCAAACCTGCGTCTGCCAACCAATTGAAGTGATTACCTGAGATAAAACCAGCTCCCAAGTATAACTGCCAGTCATAATCATCATCATTCAAACGCAGGAGCGGACCTGCCGTCAAAGCAAATTCTCCGAATTCTGCTCCGTACAATCCAGTCACATAGCCCCCCCAACGCTCTACAAGATCACCAGGAATGAATGCAAATGTTGCACCATAATAATTGTACGAGTATTTGGGAATGAAACCATTAAGGTTGTAGCCTATACCATAGTTGAACTCTGCAAAATACTTGGTATCAAAATGAGTATAGCTTCTGATCCAACGGTCTTTCTTCAAACTCAGTTCCACATCGGTCATGCGTCCTTCCATTACATTGATGTATTTTTTAGGAGAATCGTGGTAACCTTTTTTGCTGGCGTAGACCGAATACTGCCCTGTATTGAGCGACGTATTCCGGTAATTGGTTGTACCCACCTTACGATGGCCGCCTTCATCTTCTCTCTTCATATAAATTGACGCACCGGTGCGGGTAGAAATATTGACACCACCTTTCTTATGGACAGGTGCTGGCACTGAAACAGAAATCGGGCCCTTACCAATGATTTCATACTCAATTTGTCCGTTGTTATGTTCCGGCAAAGCTGAGCTGAAACTGTATTTACCCTCTTCCAACTTACCGCTCCAGCGTCCGTTGCCATCGGCTTTACCCAAGTATTTGGAGCCCGCATAGAGATCGACTCCTGCTTGTGACTGAAGTGTAATATCTGCAATCAAACGACCTTTTTCCAAGGTTTTCATCAAATCCAAGGTTTTTTGATGCTCTACATTCACAGTAAATTGCTGGGTCAAATAGCCTTCTTTTCGGATTGCAATCTTGTGCTCTCCAATCAAAATATTTTGCATCAACGGGGAATTACCCACTTCATTACCATCAATGCTTACAATGCAGTTTTTAGGATTGGTTTCCAATGAGATAATACCATACAAAGGTACAGGAGCGCCAACTTCTTTGGTCAAGGTTTGTCCCGCAGTCACATTAAAGCTAATACTTTGCGATTGGTGACTTGCCAGACGTGCCTCCAAAATGTGCGTGGTGGTACTGCTCAAGTGACCGGTCCAGGAACCCACTCCGCGTTTGGTGCCGTCCACCCAAATCTCCGCATTGGAATTTTTGGATTTGCAGGTAACATTTGCAAACTGTGCATCCAGTTTAAGGTTAACCACTTGCACATCTCCTCGACCTTGTACCTTAATGGTTTCCACTTTGGTCGCATATTCATCCAGTTGCAAACGCACATTCAAGTCACCGCGTTTGAACTTGTCGGTTGTTTTCAAAGGGGTCTTTCCCAAAGGTTTGCCATCAATAATGACGGTGGCACCACTAGGCTCTGAGCGAATATCCAGGTAACTGTAAGCCGGATCCAATTGGATGTTGTGCGTTTTATTCTCCTCTGACACTACCAATTTTCCTGTTTTGGTTTCATAGTAGGAGTTCTCAATCCGATAATAGTAGGTTCCATAATCCAAACGCTTTTGGTAGAAACCATCTGTCAAATACTCGGAGTGAAGTTCGCAAGCCTCGGTACGACCAATATATACCAATACATCTTGGGGTTGAACTTGCATCTTCAAGAAGTTTGAACTCATAGACACGTTGGTGACGGACGTCACATTCGCATCGCTGCGCAAGGTGAGCCGATAGACTTTTCCTGATTCAAAATGTACCGGGATGGGGCTGATTTCCCGATAGCCCATGCAAGAAAATTCCAGATTCTTTACTTTGAACGGCACCCAAAACCAGATTTCTCCATTCTCACGTTCTTCGCGTCTTTGTACACCTGCAGCACCGGTTTCCAACATCAACGGATGTTGCAGTTTGTTGGTGACTTTGACTTTAATCAACGCACACAACTTATCATTCTGGTCATATTCCGGGAAGTACATCCGCGCATCATTGTCATCAGCATCCAATTGAACCTCACTCGCCAACGAAATGTTGAGCGATTGAGCAGGCAGCTGATTCTGGAAAGAAAAAATAACACTGCACAGAAGTGCGAGCCAATACTTTCTCATATTTTAGGTACTATAAAAGGTTAAATTTACAAGGTTAATCAGGAGACTAAAAGCTTCCAATGTCGTACAATCCGAAATTGGGATCCGGTTCAGGTTGCCATGCCCGGATATGAATGATCGGTTGGCGATAGTTGTTTACATCCACCATCAGGAACAAGTAACCCGTATCCCCATAGTTTGATGAATAATAGTCTTGTTTGACTTGAATACAATACAAGTTGTTGTTATTTCCCCGGTTGGTCTTGTTCAGTTCGATGTTGGAGAATTTCAAGTTGATGTATTGCTTGGTATCAAAACTGTGTTTGAGTTTGCTGATGTATTGAGTTTTCGTATAACGGTTGTACTCGTAATCATTTTCATTCATCCGAATGGCATTCTCAATATTGGCCCGCTGAACCTTGCGACCAGTGATGATGATGGCATCATCTGAGAAAATGGATTCCAAGTAATCCAAACGTTCCAACGCAAAAGCCGTCTTATAGTTTTCCAGAAACTCGATGAGCACCATCTTGGCTCCATCGGTCCATTTTGTTTTGCTGACAATATCTTGAACAGTTGTGCTTTCCAATCCAAATGTCAAGCTGGAAATGCGTCCGTCTTCTTCAAAAACAAAGACCACGTCTTCCACAAAGCGTTTGTCACTGGTGGGGAATGAGAACCGCATCGGAATGCTGCGACAGAAAACGCGACCATCAAAATTGATGATGTTCAACGAGGGCCGATCAATGATCTTCGCATTTCCATACTTCAGCAGTCGGGTATAGATATCAAAACCTTCGTCGGTAAACAACGAGCGAACGGACTCATATTCTTTGCTTTCTACGGCTTTCAGAATCTTTTCTATAGCATTTTGATAAGGTGATGCATCCGCAACTTGCGAAAATTCATAGGTATTTTCCGTCGGAACAATGTTGGGCAAAGTCCGGATCGGTGTTGATTCAACTGCTTGGGCAGCACCCGTCCGATTGCTTCTGCGACTAGATGCCACTTCTGACTTCTTTACTTCCTCCAAGCGGACCCCATTGATGTAGGAAGCCTTGTAATCTTTGGTTGAAAGCAAACCGGCAATTCCTTCTAGGTCTGCATCCACGTGCACCTCATTGTCGTAGGCATATTCCACCTTGATATTAACGGACTTCACTGCACTGTTGGCCCGCAACTCCAAAATTCCCAAACCATCCTTCGCAGAGGTAATCATACTCCAATCAAAACCATCCCAATAAGTATAATCCAACGAGGTTACCGGTTGTTGGTCGTAAGTAACCGCCAGACGGGCCATGGTTTGTTCCGAGTCGGAGAAACCATTGAACGAGAAAGACAATTTGCCAAGGATTTCTGTGATCTTGTTCGGAATCCAAACAACCGCGAGAACCTCTTCATTATTGGCATTTCTGTAGGTCATTTCGGCCGGATAAAGCAAAGTCCGGGTCAACAATTGAGCCCAATAATAGTGCTTCAACGCTGCATCAATCTTGCGTTCCGACTCTGCACGTTCCGCCACAGACAACATTTCCCGAATTTTATCTTTGCGCAATTCAAAAATCTTCATCACCTCGGAAGTCTCGATATAACGCATGATACGATACTCCTTCGGTCCATTTTTCAGGATCAACTGTTTACATTGGGTCAGCGTCGTGGTCGAATAAGTTTCCACGATCGACTCCATGTTCACATCCAAGTTGTATTTGCTGTTAACAGCCTCGTAATTGCTCCGGAACACATCCGAAGAAGCAATGTGTACAAAAATCTGCTCCGAAATTTGGGCCAGAGCTTCATCGTTCGCTGCTTTTCTGGATTTACCACTTCCTTCCGCATAGATATACCGGCCAGAATTCACGATTTCATCGTAGGATTCACCTTGGCCAAATACAAGTCCATTTCCAAAAAGAAAAAAAGACAAGAACAGCCACACGAGTGACTGCACTTTATATTGAATGCGCATAAGACAGTTTTAGTTAAGGTTATTCGGCAAATATACTACAATTCAATCAAATCACATAAAAAAATGGTCCAATTATCAGACAGAAAGGCTATCTTTGTACGACACAAACAAAAATCACAAAAATTATGATAACTATTAATGAATACCTCGAACAGAACAAAGAACGCTTCTTGAACGAACTGTTTGAACTGATTCGAATTCCATCCATTTCATCCCAATCCGAACACAAAGCCGACATGTATCGTTGCGCTGAAAAATGGGTAGAACTGATGTTAGCTGCCGGTGTAGATCGCGCACAAGTATATGAAACAGACGGACACCCAGTTGCCTATGGTGAAAAAATCCTGGATCCTTCCTTGAAAACCGTTTTGATCTACGGTCACATGGATGTCATGCCGGTTGATCCGATTGAATTATGGAACAGCAACCCGTTCGAACCCGAAATTCGGGATGGAAAAATCTGGGCTCGTGGTGCAGATGACGACAAAGGACAAGCCTTCATGCACGCCAAAGCATTTGAATACCTGGTAAAGACCAACCAACTCAAATGCAACGTCAAATTCATGATCGAGGGCGAAGAAGAAATTGGATCCCCTAACCTTCCGAAATTCTGCCAAGAGCATAAAGATATGCTGCAAGCTGACATCATTCTGGTATCCGACACCAGCATGATTGCACCCGATATCCCGTCTATCACAACCGGTCTGCGTGGTCTTTCTTACTGGCAGGTGGAAGTTACTGGCCCGAATGCCGACCTGCACTCCGGTCTGTTTGGCGGTGCCGTTGCCAACCCCATCAACATCCTTGCAAAGATGATCGCTGACGTTCTGGATGAAAACAACCACATTACCATCCCTGGCTTCTACGATGATGTATTGGAAGTAAGCGCAGAAGAACGCGCCAAGATGGCAGAAGCCCCCTTTGATTTGGATGCCTACAAAAAATCATTGGACATTGCCAAGGAATGGGGTGAAGCCGGATTCAGCACCAACGAGCGCACCGGTATCCGTCCGACTTTTGACATTTGCGGTATTTGGGGAGGATACACTGGCGAAGGCGCCAAGACCGTTCTCCCGTCCAAAGCCTACGCAAAAATCAGTTGTCGTCTGGTTCCCAACCAACAACACGAAAAGATTGGCCAACTCTTCCAAAGCTACTTTGAAGCACAAGCTCCGGAGTGCGTAAAAGTAAAAGTTGACTACTTGCACGGTGGCCCCTCTTACGTATGTCCGATTACCTTGAGCGCTTACAAGGCCGCTGAAAAAGCCTACTTTGACACCTACGGCCGTATGCCCGTTCCGGTCCGTTCCGGTGGAAGTATTCCCATCATTGCAGCCTTTGAAGAAATCCTGGGCATCAAGTCCATCCTGATGGGATTTGGCTTGGGATCGGATGCCATCCACTCCCCCAACGAAAACTATCCGTTGGAACAATTCTTCAATGGAATTCGCACTATTCCTTCTTTCTACAAGTATTTCTGCGAATAACCCCTAGAAGAAGAGCGAATGGACCGCACCGCTTACTACCAGAATTTTGGACAACAACTGCTGGAAGACCTGCTCCGCCGCTGCACGGAGCAGGAACTTCAGGCAGGTACTCTTTTGGAAACCGAAGACTTGAACCTCAAGTGGGACGATATGGCCCGCGATTACCTTCGAGATGCAATTGAACAATTGCAAGAGTATCCCGAAGCTGCCATCGCTTTTGCCGGTTTCATTGGCCTGGCATTGGCTCAAGGCTGGGACGAGAACTGGGAAGGCACCCAAAACCTACGCTACTGCGACCTGCTGAGCGAGCGGGGTTTTGACGACTTGGACGAACAAGTGCTACAACGATGGCTGGGTTTATCGTTGGACTCAGAAGCCGCCAAGCGTTACAACAAAGCCTTGCTGACTTGCGCACAAACCGCCATTGATCGGATTCGTAATGAACAGATCGAGCCTCAATGCGTGGATGCCTTTTACATTTTTGCCGAAGCCGTCCGCACCCTATTCCGTATTGGAGCCTCCATCCGGCTCTTTGATTTGGGATACCGTTTTGAAAAGGTTTCAAACGAATAAAAGAAGAGGGCGACCCTTCTGGGTTGCCCTCTTTTAAAAATCGCTCAGAACGCGATTTTAAAAATAATCAGACTTAGAATAAAGAATACAGTGTAAAAATAGTACAAATTTTTAACATTTTACTATTTATTAGAAAAATTTAATCATTTTTCTATTTTTTGACGAATCGCAGCATCCGTCGCATCCGCCGAACAGTCTCGATAACTAAGACGGAATGAACATCCCACTTTGTACTCAGAACAACCATACGCAGTCTTTCCCCGCAATAATTTACCCTTTCCACAGCTTGGACAAGTCACCCCTGTAGTTCGATGCACATTTCGAACGAGTTCTTTGACCATGGTTTTCAGTTCTTCCAAAAACACCTGCGCTTCGTATTGACCTTTTTCAATCATCCTCAACTTCCGCTCCCATTGTCCGGTCAGTTCTGCACTTTTCAACAACTCCTCCTGAATGGTAGCAATCAATTCCACGCCCGTGGGTGTCGGATATAGATTTTTGCGTTCCTTGCGTATGTAATTCCGTTTGAACAACGTTTCGATGATGGCTGCACGGGTCGAGGGACGGCCAATTCCATTTTCTTTCAATGCTTCCCGCAAAGCTTCATCTTCCACTCCCTTACCAGCGGTCTCCATCGCGCGCAGCAAAGTCGCTTCCGTATAGGGCTTTGGAGGTGTCGTCCAGGTCTCTTTCAAGACCGGCTCGTGCGGCCCCGATTCTCCCACCACAAAGGACGGCAATACACGTTCTTCTTCATCTCCTGTTTCCTCGGTATCCTTAGGAGTTTCTTGAAAGACTACGCGCCAACCCGGATCCACAATTTCCTTACCGGTCACTTTGAAGTCCACCGTTTCTACCCGACCCAACACCGTGGTTTTGGACACCTCACAATCGGGATAGAATGCCGCAATAAAATGCCGCGTAACCAGGTCGTACACCTTCATTTCAAACTCTGAAAGGCCACTGGCACCCACCCCGGTAGGAATGATTGCATGGTGATCGGTCACCTTTGCATTATCAAACACTTTCTTGGATTTGGGCAACTTTTTTCCAAGCAACACCCCTGTCAGCGCCGCATACTGCGTAAGTCCTGCCAGGATACCCGGAATTTTGGGATACAAATCATCACTTAAAAATGTCGTATCCACCCGTGGATAAGTTGTCAATTTACGCTCATACAAGGTCTGGATGTATTTCAACGTCTCTTCAGCCGAGAATCCAAATTTCTTATTGCACTCCACCTGCAACGAGGTCAAGTCAAAAAGTTTCGGTGCACTCTCTTTGCCCTTCTTTTTGGAAACATCCGTCACCTGAAAGTCTGCATCCTGTACCTTTTTCAAGAAATCCTCCCCTTCTTCCTTACGCGTAAATTTCCCCTTGACAGAAGCAAACAACACACCCCGATACCGGGTCTTCAACTCCCAATAAGGTTCGGGTTTGAACTGGTCAATTTCCTGCTGACGACGAACGATCAAGGCCAACGTAGGGGTTTGCACACGACCAATGGACAAAACCTGTTTTTGTTGAGCGTACCGAATGGTGTACAAACGGGTAGCATTCATTCCTAACAACCAGTCGCCAATCGCACGGGAAAGACCTGCTTCATATAGGTGATCGAACTCTTGCTGCTGGCGCAATGCCGAAAAACCTTCCCGTATGGATTCCTCCGTTAACGAAGATATCCAAAGCCGGTAAACGGGACATTTGACCCCCGCCTTTTGCATCACCCAACGCTGGATCAGCTCACCCTCCTGGCCAGCATCCCCGCAATTGATCAAAGCCTCTGCGGATTGTAAAAGTTGTTGAATGACTTCAAATTGTTGCTGATAAGTCGTATTACCGGGAATGAGTTTAATCCCAAACCGGGGCGGAATCATCGGAAGCACACCTAAATTCCATGACTTCCAGTCTGGAGTATAGTCGTGCGGTTCTTTCAGGGTACACAAATGCCCGAAGGTCCAGGTAACCTGGTACCCGTTTCCTTCGTAATACCCATTACACTTGCGGTTGGCTCCCAAAACAGAAGCAATCTCCCGCGCAACACTTGGCTTTTCCGCAATACAAACTTTCATTCCCAAACAGCTGGTTGATTCTACTTGAAACGACAAATTTAGGCAAAAAAATAGTAGATTTGCACACTGGATACACGAATAAGGAAAAACGATCATGATCACGATTTCCCAGTTTGCACAATGGATGAATGCAACCGTCATCGGCACACCTACTACCGAGACGATGGGGGCTCCACTCCACCTGCTGACCGATAGCCGCCGCCTTTCTTTTCCGGAGCAATCGGTATTTTTTGCCATTCAAACCCGAACAAACGACGGACATCGTTACCTGCACGAACTATACAACTTGCGTGTCCGTTTTTTTGTCATCAGTTCCCTGCCAGAAGCAGCTTCCGAACGATTTCCGGAAGCCATTTTCTTTCAGGTGACAGATACCTTGAAAGCCTTGCAACAAGTAGCAGGCCAGCACCGCAGACAACACCATCTCCCGGTAGTCGGAATTACGGGCAGCAATGGAAAAACTACCACCAAGGAGTTTCTTTATCAATTGCTGCAACCCGATCTACACATTACCCGTTCCCCCCGCAGCTACAACTCCCAATTGGGCGTTCCGCTCTCTGTTTGGCAAATGGGTTCCGAACACGAGTTGGCCCTCATTGAAGCAGGTATCTCGCAACCGGGAGAAATGCAAGCCATAACAGAAATTATCCAACCGGACTATGGTGTCTTTACGGGTCTGGGAAGTGCACACCAGGAGCATTTCAGCAGCCTAAGCCAAAAAGCAGCCGAAAAATTGCAACTATTCACCAACTGCCGCTTTCTGGTGATCAATCAAGATGACCCGCTCGTGCGCCAAGCCCTGCAGCAGGCCGGACTCTCCAAGATCGCTTTTTCCTGGAGCCGCAACAATCCCAACGCCCCCGTTTACCTACAACGAGCAACGATTCTTTCGGCTGAATCTCCGGAACAGGCCCAAACCGAACTACGCCTGTGCTTGCACCAGCAAGCAAACATCACCCTACACATTCCCTTTTCCGATGCAGCATCCATTGAAAACATCCTACATGCCATCACCCTGTGGATCTGTTTAAAAGAAGATGGCAAACTGGGCAACCCGCAGGAAAGTACCGTCTCATTTTTACAAGATCGCTTGGATCGCTTTGAACGTTTGGAAGCCGTTGCCATGCGAATGGAAGTCAAGCAGGGTAAAAACAACTGCTTGATTATCAACGACACGTATAACTCCGACTTGCAATCGCTGGCCTTGGCCATGGATTTTCAGCAAAGCCGAAAAAAAGCCAAACCCCTGCAATCTACCCTGATTCTCTCAGACATCCTGCAAACAGGCATCCCTGAGCAACAGCTATACCAACAAGTCGCCTCCCTGGCCCAATCAAAAGGCATCCAGCGCGTAATCGGAATCGGCGCAGCTTTGACCCGTCAAAAGCACTGTTTCCCGATGCCCATCAGTTGTTTTCCGGACACGCCCACCTTCTTGCACGCGGCTGAAATCCAGAACTTCCAAAACGAGCTCATCCTGGTCAAAGGTTCCCGCGACTTCCATTTCGAAGAAATCACCAAACGGTTGGAAAAGAAAATCCACGAAACGATTCTGGAAGTTAACTTGGATGCTCTGATCCACAATTTCAACTACTACCGTTCCCAACTCAAACCCAGCACCAAGATGATCTGTATGGTCAAAGCCTACGGCTACGGTGCCGGCTCCTACGAACTGGCCAAAACCCTACAAGATCACCGCTGTGACTATTTGGCGGTAGCCGTTGCTGATGAAGGTGTGGAGTTGCGCAAAGAGGGCATCACGTTGCCCATCATCGTAATGAATCCTGAGTTCAACAGCTTTGACACCCTCTTTGAGTACCGTTTGGAGCCCGAAATATACAGTTTTCGATTGCTCCAAGGCTTGATGGAGGCGGCCCGTGAACGAGGCATCCGACAATATCCCATACACCTGAAATTTGACACCGGCATGCACCGGCTCGGTTTTCAACCCAATGATACCCACCGCCTGTTGGCTTTACTGGATGATACAGTACAGGTCGTATCCGCCTTCTCACATTTGGCAGGTAGCGACTCCAGCGAATTTGACACCTTCACCGCTCAGCAGATCCAACGCTTCCGCAGTGCAGCACAAGCCTTGGAAGACGGCTTAGGACACCCCATTTTAAAACACATCCTTAACTCTGGCGGCATTGAACGCTGGAATGAATACCAATTGGATATGGTACGCCTTGGTATTGGCCTATACGGTGTCAGCGCATCCGGATCAGCAAAACTACGCAATGTTTCTACCTTAAAAACCACGATCTTACAAATACAACAGGTGCCGGCAGGAGATACTGTTGGGTACAGCCGGAAGACTCGTCTGGAACGGAACTCCCGCATTGCGATCCTGCCCATTGGTTATGCCGATGGCCTGGACCGGCACTTGGGAAACAACCGAGGAGAAGTCTGGATCAATGGCCAATATTGTCCAATTGTTGGCAACATTTGCATGGATGCCTGCATGGTGGATGTCACCGATACCCAAGCCCACGAAGGCGACACCGTCCTCCTGTTTGGAGACGATCTTCCGGTCAGCCGATTGGCCGAACAACTTGGAACCATTCCCTACGAGATCCTCACCTCGGTATCTCCTCGGGTTAAGCGTATATATTACCAAGAATAGTGTTGCCTATGCTACTAAAAATTCACCCCGACAACCCCAATAGCCGAGAAATTGCTCGAGCCGTAACCATCTTACGGGACGGCGGGCTGATCATTTATCCAACGGATACGTTGTATGCCATTGGCTGTGATGCTTTGAACAGCCGAGCGGTTGAGAAAATCTGCAAACTCAAGGGGGTGGATCCGCACAAAAGCAACCTATCGGTCATCTGTTCCGACCTCTCCAACTTGAGTGAATATGCTCGGGTCAGCAACGACGCCTTCAAACTTATGAAAGCCAATCTTCCCGGCCCATTCACCTTCCTGCTTCCAACTAGCAGCCGGCTGCCCAAAATTTACAAAAATCGGAAAGAAGTCGGCATCCGAGTACCCGACAATAACATCGCTAGGGCCTTGGTCTGCGAATTGGGCAATCCCATTTTGTCGATGTCCCTGTTCGAGGCTGATGACCCGACCGACGAAGCATACAAAACCAACCCGGAGCTTATTTACGAAATGTTCGGCCATCAGGTGGAACTGGTAATTGACGGCGGCATCGGCGGAACAGAACCCTCCACCATTGTCAGCTGCCTCGAAACCCCATTTGAAATCATTCGGGAAGGAAAAGGAGAATTATGAAAAAGTTAGTCATTTTTGATTTGGACGGCACCTTGCTCAACACCGTAGGCGACATTGCCGCTGCAACCAACCACGCCTTGCAAGAACACCACTATCCCACCCGATCGGAGGAAGAAATACGCAGTTTTGTAGGGAACGGCATCAACAAACTTTTTGAGCGAGCCCTTCCGGAAGGTCACAAGACGCAGGAAGACATCCTGCAAATTCGCTCATCCTTCATCCCCTACTACAACGCACACGGCACGGAAAAAACTGTTCCGTTTCCGGGAATTCCTGAGTTATTGGAATACCTGCAAGAACAAGGTGCCCAACTGGCGGTTGCATCGAACAAATACGAACAGGCAACCCGTAGCCTGGTTGCCCATTATTTCCCCCAGATTCGCTTTACAGCCGTACTCGGACAACGAGAAGGGATTCCGGTCAAACCAGATCCGTTCATTGTTCATGAAATCTGTGCAACAGCTGGGGCGGATCTATCCGAAGTACTTTATGTGGGAGACTCAGGCGTGGACATGCAGACCGCAATCCATGCTGGTGTGGATGTAATTGGGGTTACTTGGGGTTGCCGACCGCGCACCGAGCTGGAAAAATTCCAGCCGAACTGGGTCGTGGATCAAGCCGCCGAAATTCAACGTATATACTCCGATTTAAGTACAGACAGTTCTTCAATGACCGCCAATAAACAAGCGTGACAAAGGCAATCCGAATAGTGGCTTTTCAAATAACCCAGATGGACTTTCTTCAAAGGAACGGTCGCACAATGACAGGCGGCCATGTTCTCGTCATGCAGGCATTCGAAGGTTAACCCGCACTTTGGGCACGTCTTTTTCATAACTAACTTTTTTGTTTTATTATCTTCCAATCAGTAGAATCAACATCTATCTCTGCTGCTTGCAAACGACGCAACGAATCGACCCGATGACTCCAATTCATTCGAGAGCGTTTCTTTACACGTTGGTCCCACCGCTTGCGTTCGCTCACCGATTTGAAATGGCTGGTGATCTCTTCGGCATAGGCCATTCGCAAGGTATCCGTCTTGCGCAATTCAGTTTCCGTTACCTTGTTCTTATACTTGGCCCGCGTGATTCCGAAACGTAAATCTTCCGGCGTTCCACGCACATTCACACCCGATTTGAAGGGCAAGGGTGATTTCAATATTGAAACGTGATAATCAAAACTCATATCCAGATTTTGGGTACCTCCTGCTGCAGCTTGGTAACGGTCCATTTCCAACAAGAACGGATAAATGGTCAGAACCCCATTCTCCAAGGTCATATTGACACTGAGCTCATCGATCAGATTCCGTTCTTTGTTCTTGAACATCAATAGATCGGACAACTCGGCAAAGGTATCTCCATCCAACACCACCAAATCATCCCCTTGCAGATTCATAGCGGCCCGTAAAGACGGAATATTCAAGGTCATCAACGAATCCAAGACACCTTCCGCTGCAATTTCCAGATTCACGATTCCTTCGAACGATTGTAGCATAGGAACCAGAGAATCCAAAGCCGGAATGGTACGAATCATTTCTCCCATATCCACATCACGTAACTTTAATTCGAAACCTGTATAGCCCCGAGCAGGTGTAGCCGCCTGATAAATCATCGAAGCAAGCACCTGGCCGCCTTGCGTCGCACCAAACTGCAGGTTCTCCAGATAAACGTATTTGTTTTTCACCTCCACGCGTCCCTTGAGTTCTGAGAAACTCAACGTTCCATAATGGAGTGTTCCAACCTTTGCCAGCAACTCAATCTCCAAATTTTCAGGAATCTGCAACAATTTCATAGCATGGGCTACCGTATCCGTTTTCATGGCAGCTTCGGCTGCCGCCTCTACCAAGGACAAAGAGGCCCGTTGTTGGGATTCTGCTTTCTCCAGTTCTGACCAACTCGGTGACGAGGTAGCGGGCTGCGCAACTGATTCTGCAGCCTCAGCGGTCTGCTCTTGATCCGAGGAAGCCGCCTGTAACATACCCAACAACTGTCCCACATAAATCTCTTTGGAATCCACTTCCAGCTTGCCCTGTATCTTCTCTCCCTGCTTCAAAGCCTCATAGGGTTGGTTCAAATAACCGCTTAAGGTCATATCGGATCGTCCTACATGAATTTGAGCCTGATCCAATTTCAACTGTTCTTTTTCAAACGTAATAGCAGTCTGGCGGAAGCGTACGGGCACTTTCAATTGTGGTACCTTGAGCGACATCGCCGAGAAATTCAGCACGGCCGCCGGATCCCAAATGGTATCGTTCCGCTGATTGACTTTCAGATCGATCTCTCCATGGCGTAAAAAGGCTCTCATATCCCCCATACGACCGGAAAGCGTATCGGTCACCAAGGACACATCCAATGATTTCCGATCGGTCCCCTCCTCGATTCGTTGTGATGCGAGAAGGGCTTGAAGATTGCCTCGACGACAGAAAATTCGCATAGAATCGGCCATCCCCACAAACAACCGCTTCATGGTAGCATTGGCCTTTACTTGAAAGAAATGCGTGGTATCGGTAGGCCGTGTTGAACGAATATTGACAAAGAGACTATCTGCTTTTGCCCTCAACTGATCCGTTGTTACATTCAATTGGGCAATTTCAGCCTTCGCCCCCAAAGACTTCCCACCAATCAGCCGAAATACCGCCTGGCTATTTACTTCAAAAGCAGACGACGTATCCCGAATGGCCACATTCTGAGTTTCCAGTTTGCCCACAGCAAAGATCCTTCCATAATCCCCATTCTGCAAGGTGGACAAACGTGTCCGAATCCTCAAATCCGTGTCAACATTTCCCGAGAGCACGATGCTGGACGACCAAGGGAAGGTCTTGGCAATGGCTTCCAGATCGACTTGCGCTTTGGCATTCATCCGCAACAAAGGATCTGTGAAGATTTCGGTCAATTTGGCATCCAGGAGGATATCGGTATTCATTCCTTTGAGTTGCAGGATCTTCAAATCCACAAAAGAACTATCGTTCCGCGCCCGGTCCAGGTATACATCAAAGATGGCGGTCATATAATCCATGGCATACGGCAGGCCCTCATAACGGGCCGAAGCGTCTTCCACCTTCAGGCCAAATGTAAACACCGGCCAACTGCCATTCCCCAACGTTCCTTGAATCTTTCCTCCCACATGCACACTGCCATCCGCCTTCAAGCCCTCTTGAGACATGATGTGTTTCGGCACCATGGCCAACATCTTCTCAATGGAAGGTGCATCTGCATTCAAGTCGATATCCAACAAAATATCATCCTGCTGCTTGCTCACCGTTCCGCTCAAAAGCAACTCCAACTCATTCAAACCCAAACGGGCATCCGTCAAACGCAAAGTCTGACTCGCGTTGTCCCAACCCAAACGGGTTTTAAAGTCCATACGCATTCGCCGGATCCAGCTTTGTTTAGTTTTCCTGAAAGAGACACTTCCACAATGCAGATCCAACGACATTCGGGCCCCACGCTGAAGCAACCCCACACGCAACTTGGCATCGACATTACGCATCATTAAAGAAGTTTGCGTAGTTCGATCCATGTATGAAATCCGGGCACCATTGACCACCAGTTCCCGCAACAACACCGCCTTGATTCCTGGTAGGAAATCTGTTTTTGCCAGTGTATCCTTCACGGTCTCTGATGTATCCGATGCCTTCGCGATCATTTCCCAGTTTGCCTGTCCCTGTTCATTTTTCCAAGCAAACACACGCGCACTGTCCAAGCTAATTTCCTGAATCAACAGCCGTTTTTTGAACAACAATGCCAAGGGCTCGAATTCAACCCGACATTGTTGGAAGGTCAGCAACGAATCCCGAAAACGGCGCTTGGTCGGCCGATTATACTGGGTTGTATCTTCCACCACCAACGCTCCTTCCTTCAACTCTATACCCAAACGAGGAAAAGAGGAAAAGAAAGTCACATCTACTTCCTCAATATGAATCTTTGCATCCAATGCTTCATCTACCACCCGCTGCACAATGGGCGTAATCCGCTTCGGAGTCACGACCACATAAGCTACGACGGTAAATAACAGAAACAAGACCAGCATGACGGTACCCAGTGTCCATCCCAGCCTTTTCAACATCCGTTTTGTCAGGAGAATCTTCATAAGGAGGAGTTAAGGTTTGGTTTATTGATATGCAAAGATATTAATAAGACCAACCACCTCCTAAAGATTTATAAAGTAATACCAATGCCAGGTACTCATCCCGTACGGCATTGGACAAACCAATTTGGGCATCAAAGTAACGACGTTGAGCATCCAACACATTGATATATTTGGTGTCACCGTACTTATATTGGAACGTAGCCAGTTCCACGTATTTAAGTGCAGCCACCCGAAGGGCATTCTTCAGCTCTGTAGCTCTACGGGCATTTTGATACGTAACCAACGCATCATTGGTTTCCTTAAAGGCCATGAGTACCTTTTTTTTCATAATTCAGTCTTGCAGCATCATACGCCTGGATGGCAGCCTCATACTTGGCCTTTCTACGGCCAAATTCAAAGACGGGCGCCACCAGCTTTCCAACGGCCAAACCATAGGTAGCATCAAAAAAATCGGTCAACGAACCATTCTCCCAACCGCCGGAGATCCCAAGGACCAAACGAGGAAAACGATCCGTATAGGCGACACCCACAGCGGCACAGGCCGCTTTCAGTTGCTGCTCCGACTCTCGCAAATCAGGACGACGCGTCAATAAGTCCGAAGGTAGGCCCAATGGAAGTTCAGTCGGAATCTCGCGATCCAAGACTTTCATACGAGCATATTCCAATTCAAAATCGGGATACTCGCCCATCAAGACTTGCAAAGTCGTCTTCATTACCTCAATTTTGGTCTCGATGGAGGGAATCATAGCCGCAGTCGTTGCATACTCCACTTTGGCCTGCTGATAGACGGTCTCCGATGTCAATCCTCCCTCGTACCGCAAACGGGCTTGCTGCATTTCTTCATAACGAGTTTGCAGAGTACGATCCACAATCAGCAACTCATTTTCCAAGGCAAGAAGCTTATAATAGGCCGTTGCCACTTCTGCAATGACCGTGATCCGCATAGCCCGTGCTGCTTCCACCGTAGACAGGTACTCTGCAGCTGTTTTCTGATTTGCCCATCGAAGATTTCCCCAAAGGTCAATTTCCCAACTCAAATCCCATTTCAAATCAAACTGAGGTGTCTGGGTATGGCCTTTATCCGTATAATTTTCAACCTCATAATCCGCCATCACCGAAGCTCCCAGCTTGGGATACATTGCACTTTGACTGATTCGATTGCCCAACCTCATCTGCTCCACCTTTGCAGCAGCAGCCAACAGATCCTTGTTATTCTCCAGGGCGTGTGTAATAAATTTACCCAAGACTTCATCGCCATAAAACTCCCACCAGTTCATATCTGCAAGCGTCAGACTATCCAACTGATCCTTGACAAATGCTGAAGGCAAGTTGAGTTGCGGCTCCTCACAACGCTTGAACGCTGCACCACAGGAAGCAAGTACAACAACCGATACGACCGCAATTACGACCGACTTAAAAATGCTCATGACTTACGATATTTTCTTTTTATACGATCAATCCATACAAAGAAGAACGGCACATAGACAATCCCAATGGTAATGGCGACACACATACCAAAGAAAACGCCCGTTCCAATCCCTTGGCGACTAGCCGATCCCGGACCAGAAGAAATTACCAAGGGGAGCAAGCCCAAAATAAAGGCTAAGGAAGTCATAACAATCGGACGGAAGCGAAGCCGAGATGCCGTAATAGCAGCCGTCACAGCATCCACTCCCTTATCCATTTCCTGTTTGGCAAACTCCACAATCAAAATCGCATTCTTGGCCACCAAGCCAATCAGCATGACCAAACCAATCTGAAAATAGACGTTGTTTTCCAAACCACAGATAAAGACACCGATGTATGCACCCAACATGGAAACCGGTAGCGACAAGAGTACGGCAATTGGAATGGACCAACTCTCATACTGTGCAGCCAAAAAGAGAAATACAAATAGGAAGGCCAATGCCAGGATCATACCGGTCTTTCCTCCTTCTTTCTTCTCCTGATATGACAAACCACTCCATTCCACGGCAATGTTATCCGGCAAATGTTGCTTTACAATCTCCTCCAAATGAGCCATTGCCTCTCCGGAACTATAACCAGCTCCCGGCTCACCGGTAATGGTTGCCGACTGGAACATATTGAAACGCTTGATGGTTCCGGCACCGGTTGTATATTCAGAATTGGCAAGAGCAGTAATGGGAATCATGGCACCATTGCTTCCTTTAACAGAAAACAGGTTCAGATTCTCCCGATATGCACGATAAGGTGCCTCCGCTTGTACATAAACCCGATATACCCGATTATAGAGGTTAAAATCATTTAAGTACAAGGAGCCGGTGAATGCCTTGAGGGTTGAGAAAATCTCTGCCATCTGCACCCCATAGAGCCGGGCCTTATCCCGATCCACATCAAAATACAACCGGGGAATATCCTTTTGAATCGAGGCCGAGAGCCCTGTTAAGGCCCTGGATTTTTTCGCATAATGCAACAAGGTATCCACCGCCATTTGCAAATCTTCGTACGTCGCATCGGTTCGGGCCTCTAGGACCATTTCAAAACCACCGGAGGCTCCCAGACCAGGAATCACGGGCGGAGTCGAAATAAATGCCTTTGCTTCCGGATATCGGGAAAACTCCTTACGGGCACGATCCATGATCTCATTCATGTCACCGGCCTTACGTTCATCCCAAGGTTTCAAAATAACGGTAAGTTGACTCCGAGCTTGATTGGTACCAACTCGAGGACTGGACCCTACCACATCCAACACGTGCTCCACATCGGGATCCTGCATCAAATAAGCCAAGGCACGTTTGGTCACTTCACGCGTCCGCTCGAGGGTTGCCCCTTCCGGAAGTTCCAATTCAACCGTAAAATACCCCTGATCTTCTTTCGGCATAAAACTACTGGGTGTCAACGCATTGAATACATAAATACCCGCTAAGATTACCCCAAAACCAGCAAAGACCCGTTTGGAGTTGTTCAAAGCTGAAGCGATCTTTCCACAGTAATATTCATTCCCTTTTGCCAACCATCTGTTGATCCATTGAAAGAAAAAATTCTTTTTCTCACCATGATCCGGTTTCAGGATCATGGAACACATCACGGGTGTAAGCGTTAGGGCAACAATCGTCGAGATGATAACAGACACCGCAATGGTGATCGTGAACTGACGGTACAAAAGCCCAGTTATGCCACCCAAGAAACTAACCGGAACAAACACAGCACACAACACCAGGGAGGTCGCCACCAAGGCTCCTGTCATATTTGACATCGCTTTCCTCGTGGCTTCATAAGGGGACAAATGTTCCTCGTTCATGATTTTATCAACACTCTCCACCACGACAATTGCATCATCTACCACAATCCCAATGGCCAAAATCAATCCCAAAAGCGTCATCAAGTTGAGTGAAAATCCAAAAATCAGCATTACCCCAAAAGTACCGATCAACGAGATCGGCACAGCCACCACAGGAATAATGGTAGAACGCCAGTTCTGTAAAGACAAAAATACCACCAAAATCACCAGCAGTAGGGCCTCAAACAAGGTTTTATAAACCTCATTGATCGATTGGGAGATATAGGTGGTCATATCAAAAGGAATGGAATAAGTAATTCCCTCCGGAAGATTTTTACCAATTTCCGCCATGGCCGATTTCACATTTTTGGCCACTTCGATTGCATTGGATCCCGGCAACATATTCACGTTCATCACAGCTGCATTGCCGCCATCAATCCCACTCTCTGTCGAATAGGACTGCGCCTCCAGCGATACCCGAGCCACATCTTTCAGCCGAATGACCGAGCCATCGGGATTCGCCCGAACAACAATCTGTTCAAACTCCTCCACCGATGAAAGTCGTCCTTGCGCCGCGATGGGAATGGTCACATCAATGCCATCAATCGGTGCCTGTCCCAAAACACCAGCGGCCGATTCCCTATTCTGGTCTTTGATAGCATTTTGCAGATCCTTGACGGTCAAACTCATATCCGTCAATTTATCCGGCATCACCCAGATTCGCATCGCATAATAACGGCTTCCCACATTTGAAATGCTACCCACCCCGGGCACACGACGTAACATATCAATGACATTCAACGTCGCATAGTTCGACAAATAGATTTCATCGTACTTGGGATCACTTGATAACAATGTAATGGTCAACAACTTGCTGGAAGCCTGCTTCTCCACGCCAATCCCATTCTGCACGACCTCAGCCGGCAGACGAGATTCCGCCTGTTTGATCCGGTTCTGAATTTCAACAGCAGCAATATCCGGATCCGTGTCAATATCAAAGGTAATGGATGCCGAAAAACTTCCTGAGTTGGAACTGACTGACTCCATGTAGATCATACCCGGAGTACCATTCAACACTTGCTCAATCGGAGTAGCGACAGCCTGGGTAGTTGTTTGAGCATCCGCACCCGGATAAGTTGCTGTCACCTTCACAACCGGTGGAACAATTTGTGGATATTGATCAATCGGCAACAAAAAGAGCCCAATAAGCCCCACAATGGTAATCAAAATGGAGATCACCATTGAAAACACCGGGTGATCCAAAAAGAAATTTCTTTTCACTCGGTACCCCCTCCTTACTTACTGGCAACCGGTTCCACTTTCATCCCGTGAGAAAGCTTGTGGTAACCCTCAACCACAATTTGCTCCCCTTTGACAATTCCCGTTCCACAACCGTTGTATTCTTCAGTTCGGGGCCCAACTCCACAAAACGCTTTTCCACAATTGCATCGGGTCGAACTACATAGATGAATGCTCCACCACTTTCAATCACAATCGCCTTGGTCGGAACCACCAACGCATCTTCGCGAACATCCATCAACAAACGAACGCGCGTAAATTGTCCCGGAAGAAGAACATGATCTGGATTTGGCATCTCAGCCCGCACCGAAAAAGTCCCCGTTTTAGGATCCACTTGAGGATCGGCAAAGTTCACCAGGCCTTTGTATGGATAAGGGGTTCCATCAGCCATCGTTACAGTCACATACGGATTCCAATTCCGTGTAGTATCCTTATGCCCCAAATTCACATTTCGGGCTTTGGACTTCAAATATTCCAACGAAGTCATTCCGAAATCAATCTGCACCGTATCCCGCTTCACCACCGTAGCAAGCAAAGATTGGGAACCCGGTCCCACCAAAGTCCCGATATCGGCATTCCGCTCTGAAATATAACCGGAGATCGGTGATTTGACCGTTGTATAATCCAATGTCATTCGGGCCTGCTCCATATCCGCCTCATAAACCGCCACATCCGCATTCGCACCCTCATAATTGGCAACTGCTTTGTCCAAGTCCAATTGACTGGCCGCATTCAACTCAAACAAAGGCTTGATCCGATTCAAATCGCGTTCAGCTTTCAATGCTTGAGCTTTAGCCTTGTTCAATTGAGCCTCAGCTCGTTTCACACGAGCCCGATACAAAGTCGGGTCAATCTGAAACAAAGTCTGTCCTTTCTCAATGTATGTTCCCTCCTCAAAGAGCATTTTTTCCAAATAACCCTCCACGCGGGCGTGAATTTCCACAAACTGTTGAGCCCGAATCCGTCCCACATAATCACCATAAATCTCCACATCCTCGATTCCTACAGGTTGTGTTGCCACCACTGGATAAACCTCCTGTACAGGCTTCTTCCGATTGAGTATAAAAAGTACTACGATGACGATAATAAAAGCCACCAAAAGGCTTGTTAACCACCTGTTTTTAAAAAAACGAACCATTTATAATTTTCTCATAAAAAATTTAAACTATCAAAAATAGCACAAATATTTTATATTACACACTTTTCGTACAGAATTCATAAAAAAAGAAAGCGAGTTCGAAATTTCGAACCCGCTTTAAATGTTTTCACAACGGAATAATCCTTATTGTGAATTGCTTCATTTTTGTAGGACAAAGATACCATTATTTTCTTGATATTGCAAAATTTCGTATATTTGTTTCTATCAGAAATTTCAATCTCATGAAAAAGGTTTTAGGACTGGATTTGGGAACAACCAGCATAGGTTGGGCCGTTGTAAATCAAGCTGAAAATAACAATGAAGAATCCTCTATTATCAAAGCAGGTGTGCGCCTTGTGCCCCTTTCTAGTGATGAAAAGGACTGCTTCACCAAGGGAAAAGAAATAACGACCAATGCGGCGCGACGCCTCAAGCGATGCGCCCGCAGAAACCTGCAACGATACAAACTCCGTCGCGAACAACTGATTGAAATTCTAACCCATGCTGGCTGGATTCATCCAAACAGTCTACTCTGCGAACAAGGCAACCAATCTACCTTCGAAACCTACCAGCTACGCGCAAAAGCTGCCACTGAAGCGATTTCGTTGGAAGAGTTTGCCCGCGTCCTGTTAATGATCAATAAAAAAAGAGGTTACAAAAGCAGCCGTAAAGCGAAGAACGATGAAGAAGGAAGCCTCATCGACAGTATGGATGTTGCCAAAGAGCTTTACGAGAAGGAATTGACTCCTGGACAATATTGTCTGTCCATCCTCCAAGAGGGCCGTAAAAATCTCCCTGACTTTTACCGTTCGGACTTAGAAAATGAATTCAATCAAATCTGGAAGGTCCAGTCATCGTATCATCCTACTATTTTGACTCCGGAATTTTTCGAACAACTACAAGGTAAAACCAAAGTTACTACCACCAAAATATTTCTGGGCAAGTACAAAATCTACACGGCAGACAACAAAGGAAAAGATAAAAAATTGCAAGCCTATCAGTGGCGGGTTGATGCCCTAACCAAAGCCGTAAGTCCTGAAATTTTGGCCTACGTTCTCGCGGATATTCGTGGCAATATTGCCAATTCAAGTGGCTATTTGGGCAGCATCAGTGACCGGAGCAAAGAATTGTATTTCAACAAAGAGACAGTTGGTCAATATTTATACCGCAATGTCTTAAAAGACCCTCATTTCCGCATTAAGAACAAAGTCTTTTACCGCCAGGATTACCTTGACGAATTTGACCAACTATGGTCCATTCAATCAAAGTTTCATCCTGAATTAACGGAAGAACTACGACGAGAAATCCGTGACATAACCATTTTCTATCAAAGACGACTCAAATCACAAAAAGGACTCATCAGCTTCTGCGAGTTTGAGAATCGTTGTCGGGTGGCTCCCAAATCTTCTCTCATCTTCCAAGAATTCAAGATTTGGCAAATCTTAAACAACTTGCAACTCAAAAACAAAGAGGACCATTCTTCCCGCCCTTTGGATTTAGAAGAAAAGCAACTATTGGCCAAAGAACTTCAAATCCAAAGATCGATCTCAGCCTCTAATGCGATTAAACTATTAGGGATCAAGGATAAGCACATTGAACTCAACTATAAGAATTTGGAGGGAAACCGAACACTACACTCCATTTACAAACAGCTCCTTCAAATCATAACGGAGAGCGGACACGACGAGTACGATCTTGAAAAGCTCACCTATGACCAAGCACAGACCCTAATCACGGAAATTTTTAATAATATAGGACTCCAGACCGACTTCCTAAAATGGGATGCAACCCTGCCGAAGCAAGCATTGGAACAGCAACCGATGTTTAAGCTATGGCACCTGCTCTACTCTTATGAAGGAGATAATTCGAAAACCGGCAATGAGAGTCTCATCCAAAAGATTGGAGAACTATGTAAATTACCCAAAGAATACGCACGCATTCTGGCCCACACTACCTTTGAAACAGACTATGCCTCATTGAGTAACAAAGCCATCCGAAAAATACTTCCCTACCTCAAAGATGGTTGTGAGTATAGCGCAGCTTGCGCCCTAGCTGGCTACCGACATAGTAAAAACTCCCTCACCAAAGAAGAGTTACTCAACAAGGAATTAGTGGATACACTTCCCGTATTACGGAAGAATGAACTTCGCAATCCCGTTGTAGAAAAGATCCTCAATCAGATGATTCATGTGGTCAATGCGGCAGCTGCTGAATACGGCAAGGAAGACCGCAGCAATGGTCCTTTCGACGAAATCCACATTGAAATGGCCCGTGAGCTCAAACAAAGTGCCGCTCAACGGGAGGCTAGCACAAAAAGTATCGCCGAGAACCAACGTCGCAATGCGGATATTGAGAAAATACTCAAAGATAAGCTCCCCTATGTCAGCCAAACAGACATTGTCCGATACCGGCTGTACAAGGAACTGGAACCCCGAGGCTATCATACCCTATATTCTAACCAGTACATTGCTCAGGAAGATCTTTTCACTCGAAAAATCGATATTGAACACATCATCCCGCAAGCTCTTCTTTTTGACGACTCTTTCTCCAACAAGACGCTTGAATTCAGGGATATCAACCTTGAAAAAGGAAAAAAGACAGCCATTGATTTTATCAAAGATAAATACGGCCAAGAATATACCGAGACCTACAAACAATGGGTAGAAGAACTCTACCGCCAAGGAGGAATCGGAGCCACCAAACGCAATCGGCTGTTGATGGATGGCAACCACCTCCCGGAAGACTTCATCAACCGTGATTTGACCAATACCCAGTACATTGCTAAAAAGGCAAAAGAAATCCTGGAGTCCATCGTACGAGAACCGATTGTAACAACTAATGGAAAAATCACAGATCAGCTTCGGGAAGATTGGGGGTTGATCGATATGATGAAAGAACTCAACTGGGAAAAATACAATACTATTGGACAAACAGAGATTCTCTCACGAGGCGAAGAAGGCCATCAAGTCAAACGAATCAAAGACTGGTCCAAACGAAACGACCACCGGCACCATGCCATGGACGCGATTACCATTGCCTTTACTCGCCGCTCGCACATCCAATACCTCAACAACCTTTCCGCAAAATCGGACAAATCCTCCAGTATTTACGGCATTGAACAAAAAGAGGTGGAAATCGTCAATGGGCACCGACATTTCAAGGCTCCGATTCCTCAGCCACAAATGCGCCAACAAGTCCGCAAAGCTCTTGAGGATATATTAGTGTCATTCAAAGCAAAAAACAAAGTAGTTACACGCAATAGCAATCAAACCAAAGGTAAAAATGGCCAACTCCATCCGCAAATCACACTGACTCCACGCGGACAACTACATAAAGAGAATGTGTATGGACTGTTGCAACAATACGATGTACGCTATTGCAAGGTGGACGGCAAGATGACCGCTGAAGTAATCGCCCACGTAGCCAATAAAACCGAACGAGAAGCCCTCCTCAATCGCCTTGAGCAATATGGTGGCGATCCCAAGAAAGCTTTCGCCGGCAAGAATTCCCTTGATAAAGTACCCTTATTCCGGGATGCACAACACATCCACCCGATTCCGGAAAAGGTCAAATGCGTCTACGTGGAATCGTACTACAAAATACGGAAACCAATTGACGACAAATTGAATTTAAACAAGGTTGTTGACAATCGCATCCGCCGCATTTTACAAGATCGCTTGGATAAATACAACGGCAATGCAAAAGAGGCTTTTGCTAACTTGGATGAAAACCCCATTTGGTTGAATGAAGAAAAAGGCATCCGCATTACCCGAGTTACTATTCGAGAAACCATGGATCCTGTAATGCTTCACGACAATAAGGACTATGTAAATTTAGGCAATAACCATCACGTAGCCATCTACGAGGATGAAGATGGTAACCTGCAAGAAAACATTGTGTCCTTCTTTGAGGCTGTTGATCTGGCGCAACAGGGGCTTCCCATTGTCAACAAAACCTACCGAAGCAGCGAGGGATGGAAGTTCAAATTCAGCTTAAAAATCAATGAAATGCTTGTCTTCCCAAATGCTACTACCGGATTTGCCCCCAACGAAATCGATTTGACAGATCCCAACAACTACGATCGGATCAGTCCCAACCTCTTCCGTGTTCAGAAACTCAGTAGTAAAGATTACACGTTCCGACACCACTTAGAAACCGAACTCATTGATAACAAAGAGTTGATGGATACCACTTGGAAACGAATCACAGCCATCAACAAACTCAAAACAGCCGTTAAAGTAAGAATCAATCATTTAGGAAAGATCGTGGCGATAGGAGAATACTAACCCTAATCCCAAAACTTATGATCAAACGTACCCTTCACTTTGGCAATCCGGCCTACCTGTCCCTAAAAAACAAACAAATGGTCGTCCGGTTACCCGAAGTTGAGTCCGTATCCAAAACAATCCCGATTGAAGACATCGGTGTTGTCGTGTTGGACCATCGTCAAATCACTTTGACCTCTGGGCTGCTGGATGCCTTATTGGAACAAAATGTCGCTGTAATTACTTGCAATGCTTCCTCCATGCCGATTGGTTTACAACTGCCCCTATCGGGAAATACCATTCAAAATGAACGATTTCGAGATCAGCTGAATGCCTCTCTGCCCCTACGCAAACAATTGTGGAAACAAACCGTCGAACAAAAGATTCTTAATCAAGCCAGTGTACTAGAGTCCATTACAAGAACCGAACACCCCAACATGAAGATTTGGGCCGGACAAATCAAAAGCGGTGATAGTGAGAATCTGGAAGGTCGTGCTGCTGCTTATTACTGGAAAAATATCTTTGAAAACATCCCACATTTTGTTCGGGGACAACACGAAGCGCCACCCAACCAGCTTTTGAATTATGGGTACGCCATCCTACGTGCCATCATTGCCCGAGCTTTGGTATCATCCGGATTGCTTCCCACATTGGGTATTCATCACCACAACCGCTACAATGCCTATTGTCTGGCTGATGATATTATGGAACCCTACCGCCCATATGTGGACCAGATTGTTGCGCGTTTTGTTCGTCTTGGAAATTACGACACCCTCACCAAAGATCATAAAATTGCTTTTCTACAAATTCCAGTAGTTGATGTGCTGATTGATGAACGCAGAAGTCCCCTGATGGTCGCTGCAACCACCACCTCGGCTTCTTTGGTCAAATGTTTTTCCGGAGAAGCTCGTAGAATTAGCTATCCTGTTTTATAATGTCGCGATTTAGCGAATATCGAGTCATGTGGGTACTGGTATTCTTTGATTTGCCAACAGAAACCAAGAAAGAACGGAAAGCTGCAGCAACTTTCCGGAAAGAGATCATTGGATATGGCTTCACGATGTTTCAATTCTCCATCTATATCCGACACTGCCCCTCTTTCGAAAATGCCCAAGTCCAAGTAAAGCGCATCAAAAAAATCCTTCCGCAATATGGAAAAATTGGCATCCTAACCATCACTGACAAACAATTCGGCAACATTGAACTCTTTATCGGAAAAAAACCTACCGACTCCCCGCCCGTTGTCCAACAATTGGAATTATTCTGATCTTTCCAGACTCGCGACGGACCGAATAGAAAAGCAGAAATACTTTAAAAGGAAAAAATCTCTGGGGAAATCTCAGAGATTTTTTCCTTTTAACAAACATCACAACTTAATGATTATCAATTCGTTGAGCAAATCGTACTGTTGTGATATGTCAAAGATACAAAAAATGAAAGCAATTCACAACAATCAAGCGAAATAGATCCAACTACAATAGACTGTTGTGATATGTCAAAGATACAAAAAATGAAAGCAATTCACAACAATCCAGTATAGTTGTGTATCTCTGAGTTTACTGTTGTGATATGTCAAAGATACAAAAAATGAAAGCAATTCACAACTTTGCAGGTTGTTCAAAAGTTGTAAAATTTACTGTTGTGATATGTCAAAGATACAAAAAATGAAAGCAATTCACAACTTACGAAATTATTAAATACTTACAAAAATTACTGTTGTGATATGTCAAAGATACAAAAAATGAAAGCAATTCACAACTAAGCACTCTTGTTGAATCTCCCCTCAATCACTGTTGTGATATGTCAAAGATACAAAAAATGAAAGCAATTCACAACGAACTTGAGAGATGAATGTAATACATTATTGATGCAAACACGCTCTGGCCCAATAGAGGATATGAAGGAATGAATGCTCTCGATGCTTTAGATTTTGTATCGTGTATAGTTGTTCGTCGCAATTTCTTTAAAGATATAGACTCCGGAGAGGTTGATGTTTGGCTATCGCTAAAATTTGAAACAAAATAGATGATTCTCTCTATAATTCACTGATCGTTTTTTGTTTTCAGTTGCTCATATGTTTTGTTGGCTGGCACTCCGATGTGAATAGTGGTGCCAGCGTTTTTATGAGTATTCAGCTATTCCAATTAAAAGTAAGGCAAGTATCGTCATGCCTCGCGCATTATGATTCTTGTCTTGCTATGTTGAGCCCACTATGAGCCAGTTGTGAGCCAAATCAAGATGAAGCGTTTGTGGAGCGTTTGCTTTAAATCCATTTCATCTGATTGCTAATGATTTATGTTTTAATATTACTGAATGGAAGTCTTGTTTTGGAATGTTTGTGAAACGTTTGTAATCCACCGTGAA
>JAFYSH010000024.1 GCA_017546605.1 Bacteroidales bacterium
AACCGTAGCAGTGTTACCATCGCTATAAGCTTTGGTTGCAATTTGAGGAGTAGTTACATTGATGGCAACTGTTGCTTCACCAACAGCCGCACCATCAAACTCCTTCGAGCAGGAAGTGGCAAACACACCAGCGATTGCCAACAATCCCAAAATAAAATTCTTTTTCATCTATTATTCAGTTAACGTGTTTAAACTCTTTATTTAATGAATTTCCAAGTTGAATTCTCCGTCAAAGTCCGGTGAAATGTTCACCCCTTCCGAGGCTTCCGAAGTCAAGAACTCACCCTTGACCAAGGTCATTTTACTGCGGACAATCGGAACGTCAATCGGATTGGTGGCCGACATCAGCCTACCGTCCTTGTAATATACTTCCAGCGAAATACTCAAAGTGGTTTCTGAGCCGTTCACGAAAATATAGTCATAACCCAGGGTCATCTCATTCTCTGACTCAATGTACATTTGGCTTTCAAAATTCACCCCAGTCCAAGAGTCAGCCGGCTTGTCGGTAAACATATTGAACGAGCAAGGCATGAAGAGGTTGTAGCGGAATACCACCTTGAAATCACTCAGATTGATATTCTGAAGAATCTCTTCGTTGGACTCCTGACTACCGCTCTCCTGAATCATCTGAACAACACGGGCCAAGAAAGCTTCCACGTCTGTTGATACGAACTTATACTTGCCCATCGGCCGTCGCATTTCCACATGAGCCTGGTTTTCAACAGTATGTAAAACTTCACCCGTATAATAAGAGGGGTTGATCACCGTAGCAGTCGCATAGCCCCGAAAAGCATCGCGATAATGGTTACTACCGGAATGATGTTCCCGGTCTGCCAAAATGATTTCCGAAAAGTCACTTGTATTATAATAAAGGTCTCGGTAGGAACCGTGATCCACATAATCTGTCCAGACTTGGAAATAGTATTCACCTTCCGGCAACATCAACTCAGCTACGTAGCTCAAGTCAGAAAGGTCTGATTTGGTAAAAATAAAGGTGGTATCCGATACCCGGTTACCGCTTCGCACATTGTCATTGCGATACACCTTCACCGTATAACGCAGATCATGGTCTGCCTCTACACCTACCGTTTTTGAAACACCGTTCCGGATATAAGTAATCTCCTTATAGAAAGGCATCTCTGTATCAAAATCCAGATGCAACAGGAACGGAACACGTTGACTGTGATCCTTCGGGAATTCGTGGACATCGCAACTGATCAACGCAAGCAACGACACCACGCCAAGTATGAGGAAGCGTACTAAAGTTTTCATTTCTTACGTTTATTAAGTGCAAATCGATACGAAATATTCACGGCCACCTGATCGAGCCCCCAATACAAATCCTCGTAGGTACCGATCATTTTTCCGTTCTCTATATTATAAAAGGTGTCGTAGTGCAATTTGTACACACCACCACCGATCGTAAATTCGATGTTCCAACGATGGTTCTTGGAAATCGGGAGACGATAACCCAAACCAAGTCCACCGCCCCAAGCCGGCGACTCTCCGTTGTGGTCTTGATAACGAAGATCGCCATCCACCGCAATGTTGTAAGAAGCCACTCCAGCATGAGCACCCACAAAAAATCCTTGGTTGTCCTCGCGGATCCAATAGCGGAACTCAGGCTGTGCTGCCAACGTCCGGAACTTAATCGTAGGAATGAAGTAGTTGAGGGCCGAATAATAAACCGGCAATGCAAACGACCAGTGTTTTCCCAAATCGATTTCGAGCGCCACGTTGGAGATCGCAGCTCCCAAGCCCAATGCATTGGTCTTCACGTGCATATACCTTGTCCAAGGATTCGGATCAGCTCCCCAATTCTCCGGGTAAATCATTTCATCGGAATAACCTTGGTAGAACTCCCGGTAGAAGGTTTCCATTTGCTTGGAAGGAATCACCGAAGCAACAGCCTGGTAATTCTCCCGATAAACCACAAAAATCACGCACGCATTACGCATACGTTCAAAATAAAGTTTCTGCAGTTGGCGCCACACCCTACCCTTATTCATTTTTTGTAATGTGACAATCCGATGATCAATGTGACGACCGCCCGGATAATCCACCAAATGCGGTTGCTGATCAATCACATCCAAAACCTCCTGCTTATTTGACCAATCTGAATCAAGCACTTGCTGACGAAGAATGTTCCAAGAAATATAGCTGTCGTCGTAACGAATGATGCTGTCAGGAAGTTCGATATCCTTGCGAACAAGTTGCTCCAAAGCACTCAAACGTCCTCGTGCCAAAGCATGGTTGAGCTGATAACTACCCTCCGGGGAGGCTGATCCACAAAAATAGACGTCAACTAAAGTAAGGGTCGTATCTCGTTCCAAGCGTTGCAATACAGAAACAATGTCCAACAACTGCTCTCGGTTATTGGCATAGTGTGGATCAATGACAGCACTATTCACACGAAAATCAACACGGACCTCTGTGCGACTCTCCTGTGAAAAAGCACTGACACACAAACACTGCAAGAGAATAATCAATATGCAAATTCTAATTGTGCGCATATAATTTATTGTTATCATGCTAAAACCTCTCTTAATGAAAAAATTTCTAGCAATATGCAAATATACAAACTCGTTGCCAATCTCATAAATATTCTTGAAAATTCTGTCCATTTCCATGATTTCTTTTGGTAAAACCAGGCACAATGTTTTGCAAAGGCCATTCTGCTGGACAAGACAAACAAGCAGATTTTACCCATTCTTCATCAAAAATCACTATCTTTGAAAGATCTAAAACAAGGCTTCAAGATGAACAAGACTCTAGAAATTCTCATCACCAATGATGATGGCGTACAAGCCAAAGGCATACACACCCTCGCACGACTGATGTCCCGTTATGGCAATGTAACGGTCGTGGCTCCCCGATTTGGCCAATCTGGAAAAGGAACGGCACTAACGATGGATCAACCCCTACATTTTCAGGAAGTGGGTCTTGAGGACAATGTCCGTTATTATTGGGTAGATGGAAGTCCTGTTGACTGCGTCAAAATGGCCATTTTTGAGCTATTTTCGGATCGTTTTCCGGATTTGTTGGTTTCCGGTATCAACCACGGGTCGAATGCTTCAGCAGCTTCGGTATATTCCGGGACACTGGGGGCCTGTCAGGAAGGCGCCTTGTACGACATTCCGTCCATCGGATTTTCGATCAATTCCCATAGTCCGAATGTGGATTTGTCAGCCGTAAAGCACTATTTGCCGCAAATTATGGAGCGATTATTGATTGTCCGCGAAGACGGCTACGCCATTGATATCCGTCCAGGTACTTACTTGAACATCAATTTCCCCAAGTTACCCGTTGCTGAGATTCAGGGCATCCGCTTTGCCCGCCAAGGCAAGGGTCAATGGGTGCAAGAATTTGACAAGCGCAACGATCCGCACGGTCGTCCCTATTATTGGATGTCCGGTCTGTTCAAGAACCTGGACGAAGACCGCACCAGTGCCGACCACTTGCTGGTGGATGATGCCTGGATTTCCATCGTTCCGCATCGCGTGGACAACACAGACTACGAGGCCCTGGCCCATTATCAGCAATCCTTCTAAAGCCCTGTGCCATGAAATATTATTTGATTGCAGGAGAAGCTTCTGGAGACCTTCACGGATCCAACCTCATAAAAGGACTCAAAGCAATGGATCCGGAAGCCGAGTTTCGCTTTCGGGGTGGCGATCTGATGGCTGCAGCGGGTGGCACCCTAGCCCGTCACTACAAGGAAAATGACATTATGGGCTTTGTAGAAGTGTTATTCAACGCCCGCCGACTGCTCAAAGATCTGGCCCAATGTAAAAAAGACGTAGAAGCCTGGCAACCGGATGTACTCATCCTGATCGATTATCCGGGCTTCAATTTCCGAATGGCAGAGTGGGCCAAATCCAAAAATATAAAAGTCTTTTACTACATCGCTCCCAAGGTATGGGCGTGGAAAGAACACCGGGTCAAACGGCTGCAACAATTTGTGGACCGCCTGTTCATCATCTTTCCCTTTGAAATTGAGTATTTCAAGAAATGGAACATCGATGCAATTTACCGGGGGAATCCCCTCATCGACAGCATTGACCGGGACGCGAAGGTAAAGGAACCGAAAGCCGCATTTCTGGAACGGAACCAACTGACCGACAAGCCAGGCATTGCCCTACTTGCTGGTAGTCGCAAAGGCGAGATTAAGTTCCTGCTTCCCCGTTTTTTGGCAGCGGCCGAAAAATTGGGTCCGGATTATCAATATTGGTTGGCGGCAGCGCCCTCCATCGATGACAAACTCCTACTCCCCTACCTGCAGCAATCCAAAGCGGATGTAAAAATATTACGCGGGGAAACCTATAGCATTCTTAGACATAGCCAGGCAGCCATCATTGCCTCGGGAACCGCTAGCCTGGAAGCCGCACTGATCGGCGTTCCACAAGTAGTCGGCTATGGAGGAAATCCCATCAGCTTTGCCATCGCCAAACGCGTTGTCAAACTCACCTATATCAGTCTGGCCAACCTCATTCTCCAACGGGGAGCTTTTCGGGAATTGCTCCAAAACGAATGCACACCGGAGAACCTTTGCCAGGAAGTGAAACGTCTGCTGGACGACACCCCGTATCGTCAGAAGATGTTGGACGACTACCAAGAGTTACGCAACCTGCTGGGAGGCCAAGGGGCTTCCGAACAAGTCGCAGCAGCTATGGTTGCTGAGCTAAAAAACGAGCCTGACAAATAATCAATACTCCCTCGGACCAAAGATATCGGTGCCAATACGCACATAGGTAGCCCCTTCTTCGATGGCAATCCGATAATCACTGGACATTCCAAACGAACGGATATCAAACGCAGCCAACACCGGTGAAGGATGTTGGACAAGGTGTTGCTGTACCCGATCAAACAAGGCGGTCAGACGCTTGAATTCGTTGCGGATCTGCTCCTGATCATCGGTCAGGGAAGCCATTCCCATCAAGCCCCGAATACGCACCCGCTCCCCACAAATGGGCAACAGGTCGCTCATCAAAAGACTTTCTGCCTCTTCCACCGTGAAACCGCTCTTGGTTTCTTCACAGGCGATAAACACTTCCAAAAGCACATCCACCGTCAACTGATGTACCTCGCAATAGCGGGCAATGGCTTCCAGCAAACGCAGGGAATCCACCGAGTGGATGAGTTCGACATAGGGCACGACAAACTTCAATTTATTAGTCTGCAAATGGCCTATGAAATGCCAACGGATGTCCTTAGGCAATTGGGAGACCTTTTGAAAAAGTTCCTGAGGACGGCTCTCCCCAAAGATCCGCTGCCCGGCCTCATAGGCTTTGGAAACAGCTTCGCTGGGGTGAAATTTGGAAACTGCCACCAACCCGACGGTTGACGGCAGCTCCTGTTTGATTCGTTGAAGATTTTCAGCGATATTCATTTATCTTCTTTGATTTTTTTGTTGTTCCTTGAGCATCTGTTGTTGTTGACGCTGCATCTCTTCCAGACGTTCCTGGAATCTGGATTTTTTCTTAGGGGCTTTGCTATGCACTTGCGCCAGGATCTTTTGCTCATCAATAAAGAAGCGGCGAATCACCCAAGTTTGCAACATGGTAATCAAGTTGGACAACATGTAGTAATAACTCAACGCACTGGAGAGGTTATTACAGAATACCAACATAAACAAGGGCATGAAGTACACGGTCATAAAGTTAAACCCGGCCATCTGTGAGTTCGATGCCATTTGTTTGGAATTCATCTTCGAGTAGAAGAACATCGTAATAGCCATCAGCAAAGCAAAGAGGCTGACGTGGTTGCCGTACATCGGGATGTTGAACGGCAAATCCAGGATCGAATCATAGGTACTCAAGTCTTGTGCCCACAAGAAGGGTTGTTGACGCAATTCAAAAGAAACCGGGAAGAAACGGAACATCGCAATCAAGATCGGGAATTGGAGCAACATCGGCAAACAGCCCCCCATCATGCTCACACCACTGCGGCGGTAGAGGTCCATCAACTCTTGTTGTTTCTTCATCGCATCCTCTTGTTTGGGATACTTGGCATTGATCTTGTCCACCTCTGGCTTGATCACATTCATTTTCGCAGTGGACATGAACGATTTCAAGGTCAACGGAGAGATCACCAGTTTCAGTACGATGGTCATCAAAAGAATAATCAGACCAAAGTTACCGATGAAACGGCTGAAGAAGTCGAACATCGGAATAATAGCAAAACGGTTGATCCATGCCACAATGTTTCGGCCCATCGGAATGATTTTCTCAAAACTATGGTCGTATGATTTCAACTCTCCGTAGAGGTTCGGTCCCAGATAGAAGGAGAACGGCAAGGTCATTTGTCCGGCCAAATCCGTTTCAATTTGCATCTTGGCATGACACTCCATCAGGTTTCGGGCAGGGTCATCCACCGGCAAGAAGCGGAAAGCCAAATCACCACCTGAAAATCCTTTATCAGCCACCAGAATGGCTGAGAAGAACTGTTGTTGGAAGCCTACCCATTCCAGTTTGGTTTTGATGTTCTTTTCTGCACTGGCTTTGCGCTGACCCAAGTTCTCTACCCCACTTTCATTCGGATACTTGAATGCAACGGTGGAATAGTTCTTTTCATTATCGTAGCCACGCTCCAGACGCGGAACAGTCAAATCCCAGTTCAAATCAAAGTAAGCCGCATTCCGAGGAATGTAGCGATCCATTCCTACCAGGTTGACGTTGAAGTCCACCATGTAGCTGCCCGCATTCAATGCATAAGCATATTCAACATAGGCTTGCTCATCAAAATACAGACGCAACAGCAAAGTAGAATCATTCGCAGCTACCGGAGTAAATGTAAAATCGGACGTTGTCAACATCTGATCCGTATAGAAACGGAGGTTGAAGTTGCTTTGTTCAGGTTTTACCAATTCCAGCGCCAGGCTGTCGTAGGTGTAATAGTCTTTGATGATGACTGACTCAAACTGCGCACCGCGTGAATCAATGGCTACCGATAAGCGGTCATTTTCCAAACGGTAAATTTCAGAAGCGGCTTGATAGGCCGTTTCCAAATACGGATTGCGGAAGGTCGTTTGATAAGTTTCTGCAACTACCGGTGCTGCAGGAGCAACACTTGCACGCAAGGAGTCCTGCATCCGTTGTTGTGCTGCCAGTTCTTCGGCATATTCAAACGCCCGAACTGCAGCAATGGAGTCTTGCTGCAGTTGGTATTGGCGTTGTTGTTCAAATTGTTTCGTGTTGTACCAGCTGAACCCGATCAAAATAAGACCGATCAGGGCCAGCCCAATGATGTTTGTTTTTCTCATTCCCTAATTCTCCAGGCTCTTGATTCTTTCTTCCAGTACTTGAAGTTCGTTACGTGTCTTTTCTATTTTTTCTTGCAATTGGGCAATCAACGCATCGGCACCGCGAGAAGCAGCAAAGAAGCCGATGTTGTTTTCGTAAGTTGCCAATTCATTTTCTTTGGTGCGGAATTGTTGAACAAGCACATCCCGTTCAGAGCGAGGTGATGCTTGACGCGGACGGTTTTCCTTGCGGGGAGCACGACGGCTTCTGGGATCCAGGCTGAAGTCCGGGAATCGTTCACCCATCACTTCTTTAAAAGATGCGGTCACACGCTCTTTTTCGCGAATGGGAACATAACCAATGGCATTCCAGCGATTGAAGAATTCACGCGCTGCTTTGAAGTCTGCGTTCTCATCAACGTTCACATAAGTTTTGATTTCGCAAATCAAATCTTCTTTTGCCTGCAAGTTCTCAACCAACTTCGGATCAACACCACCGAAGTTCTTTTCTTTGTTGTCAAAGAAATGGTCACAAGCGGCACGGAAGCGTTTCCAGATCTGATCGGATTTCTTGCGGGAAACCGGACCACTTTCCTTCCACAATTGTTGCAGACGGATCAATTCTTCGGTGGTCGCTTTCCAGTCGGTGCTGCCCATCAAGGCTTCGGCTTGTTCGCACAACGCTACTTTTTGTTCGTAGTTGCGGGTCATCTGATCCTTGAATTGGTTATAGAAATCCCGTTTGCTGTCAAAGAATTTGTCACAAGCAGCACGGAAACGTTCGTACACTTTTTGGTTATCTTTCTTAGAGGCAAATCCAATCGTCTTCCATTCTTTTTGAAGACCTTCCAACTCTTTGGATGCTTTGTTCCAAGCCGCAGCATCGTTGATCAAACGGTTGGCAATTTCTTCAGCTCGTTCGCACAAAGCCGATTTGGCAACAAAATTGGCCTTTTGTTCTTCTTTGGCTTTTTCAAAGAATTGTTGGTGCTTTTTGTTGATCAGTGAAGTGGCTGCCTTGAAACGGTTCCAAATCTCCTCACGCGATTCGCGATCTACGGGACCGAATTCTTTCCACTCTTCGTGCAGTTTTTGCAGGCGGTTGAAGGCATTGATCACATTGTCTTCCGCTGCCAATGCTTCAGCCTGTTCGCACAACTGGATCTTGCTGGCCAAGTTCTTTTTAAAGTCCAAATCACGCAACTCTTTGTTGATTTTCACGTAATCGTAGAACATTTCAACGTGGTGTTGATAAGTTTCGTAAACATCCTTCATCCGGGTTTGCGGAACAGGGCCCACCTCACGCCAACGGGTTTGCAAGGCACGGAATTCCACAAAGGTCTGGTTGATGTCTTCTTGCTTTTCAGAAAGCTGTTTGATATCTTCGATGATCTGCAGTTTTGCAGCCAAGTTATCTTCTTTTTGTTGCTCCTGTGCTTGCAGGTAGTCTGAGCGCAGGGCTTTATAACGAGCATACAATTCCTTGAAACCACGTTCTACTTCTGCAAACGGGTTGTTGGACACTGCATCCTGCATTTGTTCTTCCTCTTCCATAGCAGGCTCTTCCACCGGAGTTGCTGTAGGTTGTTCCACATAACCAGCAGCTATTTTTTCACGTTTCAATGCTTTGTAGAAAGCAGCCTTGATGGCATCGGCACAACGGTACATTTCCTGTTGGTTACCACGCTCCACAACTTCCTCAAAAACACGCAAAATCTCATTCAGACTTTGCTCAGAGAGGTTCATCAGGATCTCTTCTGCTAAGGTTTCTACTTCTACATATTCCATCGTAGTTTCGGGGATGGCTTGAACGTCCATTTCCTCGAATTGCCCGGTGGGGGCAGTGTTTTTCATTTCTTCGCTCATAAGAAAGACTCGTTTTGATTAAATAACTCGCAAATATACATTATTATTTTTATTTTTGCGTTATGAGAATAGATATTATCAGTGCCGTCCCGGAGCTGTTGGACAGCCCGCTCAACCATTCCATCTTGGGTCGCGCCCAAAAGAAAGGTTTGGTCGAAATTGTCGTTCACAATCTGCACGACTACGGCAAAGGAACTTATAAACAAATCGATGACTACTGCTTCGGTGGAGACGCTGGCATGGTGCTGATGATTGAGCCCATCCACCGCTTGATTCAGGACCTACAGAAAGAGCGGACGTACGACCAAATCATTTACGTCACACCGGACGGCCCCGTACTGGATCAGCCTACTGCCAACCGGCTTTCCTGCTATGAAAACCTGATCATCCTCTGCGGTCACTACAAAGGCATTGACCACCGGATTCGAGAACACATCATCACGATGGAAATTTCAATCGGCAACTACGTACTCAGCGGTGGCGAACTACCGGCAGCCGTTATCTGCGACTCCATCGTCCGCCTGCTGCCCGGTGTCTTGTCGGATGAAACCTCTGCCCTGAGCGATTCCTTCCAGGATGAATTGCTGGCCCCGCCGATTTATACCCGACCGGCCGACTACAATGGCTGGAAGGTCCCGGAAGTATTGTTGTCCGGTAATCCAAAACTCATCAAAAACTGGCAGGAAGAACAGGCATTGGAACGCACACGCCTGCTTCGTCCCGAGTTGCTAAACTCCGCTTCTGAGTAAGCCAATGAAAGCGACCTTACAGAAAATCTGGAACTTCTATTACGACGGATTCCGGAGCATGACCCTGGGCCGCACTTTGTGGGTCATCATCCTGATCAAGCTCTTCGTGATGTTTGTGGTACTGCGCATCTTCTTTTTCCAACCGGCAATGGCCGAGTTTGAAACCGAAGAACAAAAGGCCGACAACATCATCGAACAACTCACCCGTTAACTACACGTATTTAATATTCAAACACATTTATGGACAGTCTCATCAATCTTTCGCGGATGCAGTTTGCATTGACCGCGATGTATCACTGGCTTTTTGTCCCGCTCACCCTTGGTTTGGGCTTCATCATTGCCTTTATGGAGACCCGATACTACCGTACGGGCGACGAATTCTGGAAAAAGATGACCCAATTCTGGATGAAATTGTTTGCCATCAATTTTGCCATCGGAATTGCCACCGGTATCATCCTGGAATTTGAATTCGGCACCAACTGGAGCAACTATTCCTGGTTTGTCGGTGATATTTTTGGAGCACCCCTCGCCATTGAGGGCATCTTCGCCTTCTTCATGGAAAGTACCTTCTTTGCTGTGATGTATTTCGGCTGGGAAAAGGTAAGCAAGAAAGCCCACTTGGTTTCCACCTGGTTGACCGCCATTGGCACCAACCTGTCTGCCGTATGGATCCTGATTGCCAACTCGTGGATGCAATACCCCACCGGTATGGCCTTCAACCCAGACACCGCACGCAATGAAATGGTTGATTTCTGGTCGGTGGTCTTTTCTCCCGTTGCCATCAACAAGATTCTGCACACCGTCACCAATGCGTATGTACTGGCAGCCGTCGTGGTTATTGGTGTATCGGCCTGGTTCCTATTAAAAAACCGGGAACAACTGCTGGCTCGCAAATCCATCAAAATTGCCACCATCTTTGGCTTCGTTTCGTTGTTGGTGTTGATTTTCACCGGAGACGGATCGGCATACAATGTAGCCAAGGTGCAACCGATGAAACTCGCCGCTATGGAAGGTCTGTACGATGGCGAAAACGGTGCACCGCTGGTGGCTTTCGGTATTTTGAATCCGGAGAAAGACATCTGTGAAGATCCCGAAGTAGCCGAAGATCCCTACTTGTTTGAGATTTCATTCCCGAAGATGCTTTCACTCCTGGCCACCCGTGAAATGGATGGTTTTGTTCCTGGCATCAACGACATCATCCGTGGTGGTTATGAATTCACCGACCGCGAAGGCAATACTTACATAGAACCCTCATTCGATGAGAAGAAAGCACAAGGAACCCTGGCCGTTCACGCTTTAAAAGCCTACCAGGATGCCAAGAAATCCGGAGATCAGGCGGCCATGGATCAGGCACGCACCATTTTGGATGAGAATTTCCAATACTTCGGTTATCATTACATCGAAGAACCCGAAGACCTGGTTCCGAATGTTCCATTGACCTTCTATGCCTTCCACTTGATGGTATCCCTTGGTATGTTCTTCCTGCTCTTGTTTGTGCTCTATTTCTGGGCTGAACGGAAAAACAAATTGGAAAACCAACGCTGGCTGTTGTGGCTGGGCATTATCAGCATTCCTTTAGTATATATCTGCTCGCAATCCGGCTGGATTGTTGCAGAGGTGGGCCGCCAACCCTGGACCATTCAGAACCTGCTGCCGGTGAACGCTTCTATTTCCGGCGTGGAATCGGACCATGTTTTGACTACACTGATCCTCTTTGGCGTCCTCTTTACTACCCTGTTGGCTGCTGAGTTACACATCATGTTCAAACAAATCAACAAAGGAGCATAAGTATGAACACTTTACATTTTCTTCAACACTATTGGTGGGCACTGGTATCCCTTTTGGGAGCAATCCTGGTCTTCCTGCTTTTTGTACAAGGTCTGCAAAGTCTATTGCTGAAAACTGCGGGCGACAAAGCTTCCAAGGATCTGGTAGTCAAATATGCTGGTCACAAATGGGAAATCACATTCACCACCTTGGTCACCTTTGGTGGAGCCGCTTTTGCTTCGTTCCCGTTGTTTTATTCAACCAGCTTCGGAGGCGCATACTGGTTGTGGATGGCCATCCTTTTTCTCTTTGTGATTCAAGCAGTTTCATTTGAATACCGGGATGCAGCCGGCAACTTGCTGGGCACCCGTACCTATGAAATCTTCTTGTTCCTGAATGGTGCCCTGGGCTCCTTTCTGTTGGGAGTTGCCGTAGCGACATTGTTCTCCGGCGGATCGTTCATTATGGAAAAAACAGCCATCACGGATGCCGACAGTCCGGCCATTTCATACTGGACCAACGGATGGCACGGTTTGGAAGGCCTGCTCAATCCCTTCAATCTTTTGTTGGGACTGGTCGTATATTTTGCAGCCCGAACCTTGGCGCTGTTGTTCATCATTTCAAAAGCGGAACAAAACCAAGTGCCGGCATTTGTTGAAAAATGCCGCAAACAATTGCCTGTGGTTGCTGGCATTTTTGTGCTTTTGTTCGTTGCTTTTGCCTTGTGGCTCTGTCTGCGCAGCGGATACCGTTCCATCGATGGCGCCATGACCGAAGTTCCCTTTGTATATTGGAACACCCTCTGGACCCGTCCTTGGATGCTGGCCATCCTCGTCTTTGGGGTGATTTATGTATTGTTCGGTTTGATCCGTCAGTTGTTGGGCAAGGGCGAACGTTACAATTTTTACTGGGTGGGAACCGGTGTCATCCTGGCAGTTTGGGCTGTCTTGATGTCGGCCGGCTTTGGTGGAAACGCCTACTTTATTTCCAATTATGACCCCGAAATGTCCCTGACCCTGGCTAACAGTTCCTCCAGCCTCTTCACCTTGCGCGTGATGGCGATTGTATCCATTGCCATTCCTTTTGTCATCGCGTACATCGCCTGGGCATGGAGAAAACTTCGGTAAGCAAAATTCGCAACTTATTCAATCCACGGTACAAGATTTGCAAGAGAGTTGCACCATTTGCAGGAAAACAATTATTTTTGTAAACTATAAACATTATTTATCAAACCTATCATGAGAAAAATTTTTAGTTTTTTCACTTGGATCGGTCTTGCAGCCGTAGGATTTGCACAAATTGCTACTGCACAAATCGCCGACCCGAACCTTCCGTTGAAAAACGATGAGTCGGTTCGTTATGGTAAGTTGGAAAACGGTCTGACTTATTATATCCAACACAATGCTAAGCCGGAACAACGTGCTGAATTTTATTTTGTTGCCGACGTCGGAGCTATCCAAGAAACTCCCGCACAAGACGGTTTGGCTCACTTCCTGGAGCACATGGCTCTGAATGGTTCTCAAAACCTCCCTGGCAAAATGATGTTGGATTACTTCCGCAGCATCGGGGTTGAATTTGGCCGTAACATCAATGCAGGTACCGGTATTGAACAAACCTCTTACATGTTCAACAACATTCCGGTGCATCGCCAAGGTATCATCGACACCGCTATGTTGGCTTTGCACGACTACTGTGCTTATGTAACCAACTCATTCGATGAAATCAACAAAGAACGCGGTATCATTGTTGAAGAATGGCGTACCCGCCGCAGTGCTGATTGGCGGATGCACGAACAAGAACTCAACTACTTGTACAAAGATTCAAAATATGCAACTTGTACCTTGATCGGTTCCAAAGAAAACTTGGAAACGTTTGACCCGCAAGAGTTGGTGGACTTCTACAAAACTTGGTACCGTCCCGACTTGCAAGCCATCATCGTTGTGGGTGATATCGATGTAGATGCAATCGAAGCTCAAATCAAAGAGATGTTCTCTTCGATCCCGGCTCCGACAACCCCCAATCCGAAAGTTCTCTATCCTGTACCTGGTAACGAAGAACCTATCGTAGCGGTTCTGACTGACCCTGAAGCACGCAACACCCAAGCCACCATCTACTTCAAGAGCGAACCCCTCCCGAAAGAATTCAGAAACTTGGGCGCAGCTTACCTGAATGACTTGGTAGAATACATCGTTTCTTCTGTATTGAATGAACGTATGCAAGAGATTGCACAACAACCGGATGCTCCTTTCTTGGGCGGTGGTGCAGGTTTTGGCGACTTATGTGCAACTACTCACGTAATGATGGGTCGCATTTCTACTCGTGACGGCGAAATCCTCCCGGGTTTTGAAGCAATGATGGTAGAATTCGAAAAGATCAAACGTTACGGCATGACCGACGCTGAAGTGGAACGTGCAAAAACCAACATGATCAACTACTTGGACCGCGCTAGACAACGTGCCGAAAGCCGTAACAATGCGGAATTGGTTCAACCCTTGATGCAAAACTTCCTCCAAAACGCTCCTTATATGACTCCGGAGTACGAATACGAGGTAGCGAACGGTTATGCTAAAATGTTGAACGCCATGGTATTGAACCAAATTGTTGCCCAAATGGACTTGGAAAAGAATGCTGTAATCATCTACAACGCTCCGCAACGCGAAGGTTTGGTTCACCCTACCGAAGCTGATTTCGTTGCTGTTATGGAAAAAGTTCGCAACAGCGAGATCACTGCCAACGCAGATGAAGACATTCCCACTGAGCTTATGAACGCAGCGGGCTTGAAAGGTTCAAAAGTAAAGAAGACCCAAGAAGACGCGTTCGGTACAACCGTATGGACCTTGAAAAATGGCATCAAAGTATATTTGAAACACACTGACTTCAACAAACAACAAGTGATGTTCAACTTGTCAACTCCGGGTGGTCGCACTTTGATCGAAACCGCAGACTTGGCAAACTTTGAAAGCAACATCTACAGCACCATCATGGGTTCTTCCGGCGTTTCTGTCTTCTCTACCAACGTATTGAGCAAAATGTTGGCGGGTAAGAGCGTAAGCGTACACGCTTCCATCGGCAACTACACCCAAAGTTTGAGCGGTTCATTCGCACCCCAAGATATGGAAGAGGCCTTCCAATTGCTTTACTTGATTGCGACAGACCCCCGTTTCGAAGAAAGCGAAATCCAATCCGGTTTAAACCAATTGGCATCCATCCTTCCCAACCTGCTCGGCCAACCGAACTTCGTTTACCAACGTGAACAAACCGACGCCCTCTTTGGTGGCAACGAACGCCGTCAGTTCATCAACGAAGAAATGTTGAGCCAAGTAGATCTCAACCGCATGAAAGAAGTGTTCTGCCACTTGTTCTCAAACTTCAAAGATGGCAAACTCATCATCGTGGGTAACTTTGATGAAGCAGCTCTCAAACCGATGGTTGAAAAATACATTGGTTCATTACCGGTAGGCCGCAAGCCTTTCCAAGTGGTAGAACGCAACGACAGCTTTGTTCGCGGCAAAGTAGAACGTCACTTCTCCACCCCGATGACCACTCCGAAAACCACCGTTGGCTTCATCCTCAGCGCAGAAATGCCCTACACCATGAAAAACGATTTGACCATTTCTGCTATGAATTACATTTTGGATGTGGTTTATACTGAAACCATTCGTGAAGAAGAAGGTGGTACCTACGGCGTTCAAGCCTTCGGTTACCTGACCCCGAGACCACAACCCATGGCCTTGTTGCAAATCCAATTCGACACCAACGAAGAAAAAGCCCCGATCTTGGCACAAATGGCAAAAGACGGCCTGAGAAACATCGCTGAGAATGGCGTTTCCGCAGAAGAGTTGAGCAAAGCTACCGAAAACATGTTGAAGAACATTCCGGAAGAACGCATCAGCAACAGCTACTGGTTCAGCAACATTTCCCAATACCTGGACTACGGTGTTGATTTCGATACCAACAAAGAAGAAGTGATCAAGAGCATCACTCCTGAAGATGTTCAAGCAATGGCTGCTGCTTTGTTGAACTCTGGTAACTTCATTGAAGTGATCATGAATCCCGCAAAATAATCCTGTCCAACAGGTTTTACACAAATGACATGAACCCCGAAAGTTAGACAAAAAACTTTCGGGGTTTTGTTTTGAAATTTTGTTTTGAAATTAAGCTAGCAACTGTCTAGAGATAGAATCAAACTGAGGCTAAATGGAAAAAGCCCGGTGCAATACCGAGCTTTATTCCAATCTAAGAGCGCCTCTTACCTTTTGTTTTTCTTGCTATCTTTCAGACTACCATCCGAGGATGTAAGCAAAGATCAATGGAGCAACGATGGTTGCATCGGACTCAACAATGAACTTCGGCGTATCAACATCCAATTTACCCCAGGTAATCTTTTCATTCGGTACAGCACCTGAATAAGAACCGTAAGAAGTGGTAGAGTCAGAAATTTGGCAGAAGTATTTCCAAAGCGGAACATCGTGCCATTCCAAGTCTTGTGCCATCATCGGAACCACGCAGATCGGGAAGTCACCAGCAGTACCACCACCGATTTGGAAGAAACCAACTCCTTCTCCTCCTGCATTTTCACGATACCATTCGGTCAAGAAAATCATGGTTTCGATACCATTCTTCACCAAGTCCGGTTTGAATTCGCCACGGATTACGTGTGCGGTGAAAATATTAGCTGTGGTGCAGTCTTCCCAAGCCGGAACGACGATAGGAATGTTCTTTTCGCAAGCTGCCAACACCCAACTGTCTTTCGGATCAATTTCATAATATTGTTCCAAAACACCGCTACGAATCAGTTTGTACATGAATTCGTAAGGAAGGAGGCGTTCTCCTTTCTTTGCAGAATCTTCCCAAACTTCCAACAAGTGACGTTCCAAACGACGGAAAGCTTCTTCTTCCGGAATGCAGGTGTCGGTTACACGGTTCAAGTGTTGGTCCAACAATTCTTTTTCTTGTTCCGGAGTCAAGTCACGGTAATTCGGCACGCGTTTGTAGTGTGAGTGAGCCACCAAGTTCATGATGTCCTCTTCCAAGTTGTTGGCCGAGCAAGAAACGATGTGAATTTTGTCTTGACGGATCATTTCTGCCAAAGAAATACCCAATTCGGCGGTACTCATAGCACCCGCCATTGCCAACATCATTTTTCCACCACGTTGAATGTGCGCGTCATAAGCTTTTGCCGCATCCACCAACGAAGCTGAATTGAAGTGGCGGTAATGATGCGTGATAAATTGAGAAATAGGTCCTCTGTTTTCCATACGATTTATCTTTTTGATTTGACATTAACTATTGAATATGCGAAATTATGAAATTTTCTTAAATTTGCGGGAATTTTAATGCAATATTCGGCAAACTATGTTGAGCAAAGCGAACATCCCGACATTGGGTATGTGGGAAACTCCTTTTTATTTCTACGATTTGGACTTGTTGGACCGCACTTTGAGTGCATGTAAACAAGCGCTGGATCGTTATGGTTATTCCGCTCACTTCGCATTAAAAGCCAATGCTGAATCCCGCATTCTGGATCGCATCCGCGAAGCCGGTTTCGGAGCAGATTGTGTGAGTGGCAATGAAGTAGCCCTCGCCTTGCGCCATCAGTTTGAACCTCAGAAAATTGTATTTGCAGGGGTCGGAAAATCCGATCGTGAAATCCGCATCGCCTTGGATGCCGGTATTTTTTCATTCAACTGCGAATCCATTCCGGAAATGGAAGTGATTGCGGCATTGGCTGCCTCAATGGGAACGACCGCTCGTATCGCCTTGCGGATCAACCCGGATGTGGATGCTCATACCCATCATTACATCAGCACCGGCAAGAAAGAAAACAAATTCGGTATTTCTCCGTGGATGTTTGAAGATGCGTTGACGATCATTCGTAACAACCCGTCTCTGGTGTTGATCGGTCTTCACTTTCACATCGGCTCTCAGATTACCGACTTATCGGTTTTCGGCACGTTGTGCAAACGGGTGAATGAGTTGCAACAATGGTTTGTGGATCGTGGCATGCAACTTCCCCACTTGAATTTGGGAGGAGGCCTTGGTATCAACTACCAAAACCCGGAGCTAGCTCCGATTCCGGATTTCACGACATGGTTTGAGCAAGTACACCAACACCTGCAACCCCTTCCCGGCCAACAAATCCACTTTGAACCGGGCCGTTCCATTGTGGCACAATGCGGTCATTTGATTACCAGGGTGCTCTACATCAAGGAAGGTTTGGAAAGCCGGTTTATGATTTTGGATGCAGGGATGAATGACTTGATTCGTCCGGCACTCTACCAGGCCCGCCACCGCATCGAAAATATATCAGCCCAACTCCGCAACGCAACACAAGATGAATGCTTGTCGTACGAAGTGGTTGGGCCGGTCTGTGAGTCCTCTGACTTGTGGGAAAACTCGGCACTGCTGCCGAAAACCCTCCGCGGAGACTTGATTGCTATCCATAGCGCAGGGGCTTATGGCCAAGTAATGGGCATGCGCTACAACCAACGGGACTTGGCTCCCGCTCATTATTCTGATGAATTGTAAACGATAAACGATAGAAAACAATGTTTGAGAACCTGATTGATAAACTTGAGCACTCCTTCAAGCTCATCAAAGGACAAGGAAAGATTACCGAAATCAACATCGCTGAAACGCTGAAAGATGTGCGTCGTGCGTTGTTGGATGCCGACGTAAGCTATAAAATCGCAAAGACCTTCTGTGATGAAGTAAAACAAAAGGCATTGGGTCAAGATGTATTGAAAGCGGTTCGCCCGGATCAAATGATGATCAAGATCGTTCATGACGAATTGACCGCATTGATGGGTAGCGAAGCTTCCGATATCAACATCAAGGGCCATCCGGGCGTCGTTTTGGTGTCTGGTTTGCAAGGTTCCGGTAAAACTACATTCTCCGGCAAGTTGGCCTTGAACTGCAAGACCAAACGGGGCATGAAGGTGATGCTGGTAGCCGGTGACGTGTATCGTCCTGCTGCGATCGATCAGTTGAAAGTTCTCGGCGAACAAGTGGGCGTTTTTGTTTACAGCGAAGAGGGCGTTAAAGATCCGGTTTCCATTGCCCGGAATGCTATTGCCTTGGCAAAACGCGAAAACTACTCACTGGTGATTGTCGATACCGCGGGTCGTCTGGCTATCGATGAAGAAATGATGCGCGAAATTGAACAAGTAAAAGCTGCGGTCAACCCGACTGAAACCTTGTTCGTGGTGGATGCGATGACCGGTCAGGATGCCGTTGAAACGGCTCGCGTTTTCAACGAACGTTTGGATTTTGACGGCGTGGTTTTGACCAAGATGGACGGTGACACCCGCGGAGGTGCTGCGCTTTCTATCAAAGCGGTAGTTCACAAGCCCATCAAATTCATTTCTTCCGGCGAAAAGATGGAAGCTTTGGATGTCTTCCACCCGAAACGGATCGCTGACCGTATCCTCGGTATGGGGGACATTGTTTCTTTGGTTGAAAAAGCCCAAGAGCAATTCGACGAAGAAGAAGCACGAAAACTGCAAAAGAAACTCGTTAAGGACCAATTCACCTTGTGGGACTTCTACGAACAAATCCAGTCCATCAAGAAGATGGGTAATATCAAGGATCTTGCTTCGATGATTCCCGGTGTCGGAAAAGCATTGAAAGATGTGGATATTGACAACAATTCTTTCAAAGGCATTGAAGCCATTATCTTGTCCATGACCCCTTATGAACGCGAAAATCCGCAAGTAATCAATGGCAGCCGACGCAAACGGATTGCGGATGGTAGCGGCACTACTATTCCGGAAGTGAACCGCCTGCTCAAGCAATTTGAAGACACTCGTAAAGTAATGAAAACCGTTGCAGGCGGCGGAATGCGCAAAGCGATGCAAATGGCAAAAAACAACAAACGTAGAAGATAATCTCGAAAACCATGATACTGATTAACGGTAAAGAAACGGCTACACAACTCAAGAAAGAGATTGCCAAACAAGTGGAAGATCGTATTGCTGCCGGAAAACGACAACCCCATCTGGTTGCTATCCTGGTAGGCAATAACGGAGCAAGTATGACCTATGTTGCCAACAAAGAAAAAGCTTGTGCTCAAGTTGGCTTCAAATCTTCGGTCCTCACTTACGAAGCGACGATCTCCGAAGATGAATTGATCCAAGAGATCCAAAAGCTCAATCAGGACCCGACGGTGGATGGTTTCATTGTCCAATTGCCACTACCCAAACACATCAACGAACAACGGGTCATTGAAAGCATTGATCCCCGCAAAGATGTGGATGGTTTCCACTCTGTCAATGTCGGCAACATGACCTTGGGCCTTCCTTGCTTTGTTTCAGCTACGCCGCACGGAATTATGGAACTGCTGGAAGCTTACCAGATCGACACCAAAGGCAAACACTGTGTCATCTTGGGCCGTAGTAACATCGTCGGTCGTCCGATGGCCAATTTGCTCTCACAAAAGACCTATCCCGGCAACTGTACCGTTACCGTATGTCATAGTTTGACCCCGAATATCAAGGAAATCACCTTGATGGCCGACATCATCATCGCAGCAATCGGTGTTCCGGAATTCCTAAAAGCCGATATGGTTCGTGAAGGCGCTGTAGTCATTGACGTAGGTATTACCCGCATACCGGCTGACAACGAAAAAGGCTACCGCATTGTCGGTGACGTTGCCTTTGACGAGGTGGCACCCAAATGCTCATACATCACCCCGGTTCCCGGTGGCGTGGGCCCGATGACCATCATCTCCCTGATGAAAAACACCCTGCGGGCTGCCGAACTGAACGATACCAAATAATTTATTATCAATCAGATAAAAAAACACAGAACTTGCGGGTTCTGTGTTTTTTTATCCATCAAAAGCCAATCTCTCTATGCGCCGGCGTGTTCCTTGCGCAAAAGATCCAAAACGGTCTTCACCGGGTTAAAGGTTAACAACGGAACTTCTACAAAGACGGTGTTCCAACGGCTCATCGAACCGTTCCAAAGACCCGGCAATTCTTGCGCCTTCAACACCCGACCCTCGTAACTCTTTTCACTGATAAAGCCCGTCATCGGATCTACAAATGCTTCCAGATCGTACTTGGTACCGTCGTAACGACGCAAGGAGCATACCAGATCGACTGGATTAAAATGGGTGGCAGCAGCTTTGGCTGCTTGCACTTGTGCATCATCCGGATTCAATTGGGCTCCTTCCAGAATTTGTAGCGAAGTGGTTCCATCCTCCTCACGAATCAAGTACGGACCACCTCCCGGCTCTCCTTCGTTCTTCACCATACCACACACCCGAATCGGACGATCCAATTTTTCCACCAAAACTTGTTTCAGACGATCGGCCGGACAAGCAGACAAATCGATCAGGAAAGCCTCCGACAAAAAGCCGACAACTTCCGACATGAAAGCAGCATCCACCTGGCCCGCTTCCAAACGGCGCAAATAATCATAGCAACGTGTCCGCAAACGAATGAGCTCTCCGGTCAAGATGCGTTTCCAGCGGATGGTTGTTTCCAACAACTCTTCACGGACCACATTGTCAATATTCTTGATAATGGCGATATCCGCATCCAAGGCATTCAAGTTCCGCAACAAAGCACCGTGTCCGCCCGGACGGAACAACAGCGTTCCATCGGCCTTCAAGAAGGGCGTATTATCTTCATTAACGGCAACCATATCCGTCTGGGGATCTTGGGTAGAAAAAGACACCCGATATTGACAGCCAAAACGGGCTTCGTACTCCGGCAAAACAGTCTCTAATAGTGTTTGGAACCCTTCCAGGTGTTCCGGCGATGCAGTAAAATGCAACAAAGCCACTCCGTCCTGGTCACAAGCGTATTTAGCGGCTTCGACCAAGTGCTCTTCAAAAGCGGTACGATCTTGTGAACGCAAGGCTTCGTTGGTTTCCGGAACGACAGTAGTTCCATCATAACGATGAAACAGGATCTGACCTTTCGGACGAGCACCATAGCCGTAGCCCACTCCATCCTGCTGTGTGAGCACCTTGTTCAAGGCTGCAAGACATCCGGCAGAAGTCGTCAGATCATCTTTTCCGAACAATGCTTCCGTATAGAACGGAAAACGGGACAAAGACTGTAGGAATCGTTGGGCTGCCGGTTTCAGCATCTGAGGCGTCGCACCTTGTTCCAAGGCTTCCTTGGCCTCAAACAAATCCTTGAACATCCGAGAGGCAGCACCAGATGCCGGCACAAACTTTACCAAAGAACCTTGAAACGCAGCACGGGCTTCCAGAGCTCTCGCCTGCTCTTGTTCGGTTAAACAACGGATACCAGCACCCGGCACAGCGGCTGCCAGTACATTCAAATAAGGAAATCCTCGCCGATAATTGGCCAACTGTTTCTCAATTCTTTCGTTTTGCATATCGATAAGTTTTAATGACGGATTAAAATGAAAACTCAGGACGGAAGTCAAATTTGGAACGGAACTCCTCAAACAATTCCGGTGATTGCTTCAGACGATGGCTGATACCCGGAAGATCGAATACACTTTCAAAGTGCTCGGCAAGGGTAGCATTGTCCGCATGAGCCAACTGCGACAAATCCCAAGTGGGAGCGTAGCGGCACTCTGCAGCAGGTACGACTTGACGGGCATCAAATTCCAACAAAGAATCCCACCCCTGGTGCGCTGCCAAGGCACGGACAACGCCGTTCGTACCGTTGATCTTCCCTTCCCAAGAGTAGCCCGCAATGTGCGGAGAAGCCCAATCGCAGGCCGCCAATAGCGCTGGATCCAAAGCCGGTTCTTGCGGCCAGACATCCAAAACCAAGCCCCCCAAATGGCCGGATTGACGGGCTGCCAATACGGGCTCTTGCTCAATGACAGGACCTCGTGACGTATTGATTAAAATCGCCCCCCGCTTCATCTTGTCCAGGAAGTTTTGACCAACCATTCCACGCGTGGTGGCATCCAACGGAACGTGCAAGGTCACCACATCAGAAGCAGCCAGCAAGGTATCCAAATCCACAAAAGGAGTAGGCTGGAAACCCGCGGCAAATTCAGCCGCCTGACGGGGTGGATCACAGGCCAAAACCTGAAAGCCCAACGCTTTTGCCACCTGCACGACCCGACTGCCCACATGGCCTACTCCAATTACCCCCAATGTCCGCCCAGGTGCCCAACGTCCTTTTGGATCACCTGAAAGCACATCCGTACCCCGAGCGACCAAGCCATACAAGGCAGTGAATACATATTGCATCACGCCCCCACTGTTACAGCCCGGCACGTTGGCAAAGGCTATTCCCAACTGTGAAAGTGCTTCCTGATCAACGTGGTCGGCACCGATGGTGGCAGATCCGACAAACGCTACAGAAGAACCTTCCAGTAGGCTACGGTCACAACTCGTACGGGTACGAACCAACAAGGCCTTGGCATCCCGTACTTGCTGTGCATCAATCGCGCTCCCTTTTTGGTACACGACCTGCGCATACGGCTCCAGGACACCTCGCAAAAAGGGAATGTCCTGATCCACGACGATTTTAGGTCTTTGTATCTTCATCGCAATACGATTTTCTTAACCGTTCCTAAGCCAACTAATGCATTGATCTGCTGACAATAGTAATTCAACGACCCTTGGAGCATGTACCGCATTGTAGAGGACGAAAGGTGACAATAGAGTATGTGATTCTTCACGTATTTTTGTGTCGTTGCCAAACGGACGGGCTCATCCACGACCCGATCCCACGCATCCAAAATATCTGCATGTAACAAGCCCGTCTGCCAGCCGGATTCTTGCACCAGCAACGGGATCAAGTCTTTCAATAATTTAGGGTCCTGACGTTCCATCTATTCAACTACCTCCCCGTCCTGCATTTGAAAGAAACGATGTTCCCGAGTAATGGAACTCACGACCCGATCCAATCGTACTTTGTTGCTGTCTGTAATAAAGATTTGTCCAAATTCTTCCTGAGCCACCAATTGGATCAGGAACTCAACCCGACTCAAATCCAACTTGTCAAAAACATCGTCCAACAACAGAATGGGACTGAAGCCATACTGCTCACGCATCAAGGTAAATTGTGCCAGTTTCAAGGCCGTCAGGAAGGTTTTCTGCTGACCTTGTGATCCATTTTTTCGGATGGGATGGCCGTTCAAATCGAAGATAAAATCATCCCGCTGAACTCCGCAACTGGTATAACGCAACAAACGGTCCCGGGTAAGACTCTCTTGAAAAACCTGCGCCAAAGGGGCCCTCAAAGCATCCGAATCATAGGTAATTGATACGGTTTCTTTGCCTCCGCTCAACTGTTCATAATAAATCGCCGTCCAATGATTCAACTGCTCAGCCAATCGGATCCGATGTTGTACAATCGGAGTACCGTATTGCACCAGCATCTGGGTGAAGGCTTCCAACAGATCCAGATTAACAACTTCATCCTTGAGCATTTTATTGCGCTGCTGCAAAGTGCGGTTGTAGAGTTTCACGGCCCGCAAGTAATCCGCATCGGTTTGCGAAAGAATCATGTTCATCAGGCGGCGCCGTTCTTCTCCAGAGTCTTGAATCAGCGAAGTGTCTGCGGGCGAAACCGCAACAATGGGCAAAAATCCGATATGATCCGAAAGCCGGGGGTACGATTTGTCGTTCCGACGCAAAACCTTGTCTCCATCCGGGCACAAAGACACCGACACCTTTTCCAACAAACCATCCTTGGCATATTCTCCGTGCAAAGCTGCTTGTTTGGCCCCATAACGGCAAATGTACCGGTCCTGCAAGGGCAAGAAACTCTTGGTCATTGACAGGTAGTGAATGGCCTCCAACAAGTTGGTCTTGCCGGCTCCATTGGCCCCGGTAATGCAGTTTATCTTGGGGGAAAAATGAACTTCTGCTTGCGCTATATTTTTAAAATTGCTTAGAATAATCCGATTCAAGTACATACAGCAAATATCGATTGGATCTGTAAGCAAAGATATGAATAAATAGCAAAATATTAATTGGGGTTTTGACTTTTTGTTTTAATTTTGCGCAAATATGTAAAAACCATAAATAGAGATGGCACAGAACACGAAAATTCAACCGAATGAGGCTAATGAAGCCGTAGGACAGGTAGTTTCCAAAGCGGAACTTTTCCTGGAAGCAAACAAAAAAAGAATCACTATCATTACGGTAGTTATTGTAGCGATCGTAGCAATCGGTCTGCTGTTCAACCAGTTTTATACCAAACCGTTGAAAGCGGAAGCCGAAGCTCAAACTTTTGTTGCTGAACAGTATTTCCGCGCTGACAATTTTGAAGCTGCTTTGAAAGGGGATGGCAATGCTTTCGGATTTGAACAAGTCATCAGTGAATATGGCAACAAAGCCGGTGCTGCAGTTTACTTGTATGCTGGTATCTGCGAGTTGCGTTTGGGCAACTACCAAGCAGCCATTGACTACCTGACTGACTACAACGGAAATGACCCGATTTTGAAAGCCCGCGCACTTTGCTGCATCGGTGATGCGTATGTAGGCTTGGAAAATTATGAAAAAGCAGTTAGCAACTACTTGGCTGCCGTTAAAGTGAGTGACAATGACTTTGCAGCAGGTTACTTGCTCAAAGCTGGTCTCATTTACGAAGAAATGAATCAACCGATGGAAGCGTTGAAACAATACGAAACCATCAAAGAACAATACGGTAACACGTATGAAGGTCGCGAAATCAACAAATACATTACTCGCGTTAAAGTAGCTGAATAATCATGGGAAGAGCTTTTGAATTCCGCAAGGAACGTAAATTCAAACGTTGGGGCAACATGGCCCGCGTTTTTACCCGTTTGGGTAAAGAAATTACCATCGCTGCAAAATCAGGTGGTCCGGATCCGGACAACAACCCTCGTTTGCGTACATTGATCCAAACTGCACGCAGCGAGAATATGCCGAAAGAAAATATTGAACGTGCAATCAAACGCGCTGTCGAAAAGGACCAAAGCGACTATAAAGAAGTCGTTTACGAAGGATATGGTCCTCACGGCATCGCTTTCTTGGTAGAAACTGCTACTGACAACCCTACCCGTACCGTTGCAAACATCCGCAGCTATTTGAACAAAGCGGGTGGTTCATTGGGTACCTCAGGTAGCGTTGATTTCATGTTCGAGCACAAGTGCGTGTTCAAGATGAAAAGCGAAAATCCGGTAGATCTGGAAGAACTTGAACTCGAACTCATCGATTACGGTGGAGAAGAAGTTTTCCAAGACGAAGACAACATCGTGATCTATGCTCCGTTCGAATCGTTCGGCCAAATCCAAAAATACATTGAAGACAACGGTTACACGTTGGTATCCGGAGGTTTTGAACGCATCCCGACTGTCGAACTTAAAAAACTGGGAGCCGAAGAACGCGCTACACTGGAAAAACTGATCGAAAAGTTGGAGAATGATGAAGACGTTCAAAACGTTTATCACACCATGTCTCTGGCAGAATAATACACTGAAACAAAAACCTACTTAATCAATAGAGTTATGGAGTTAACACACATTGAGCACATTGGTATTGCTGTAAAATCATTGGATGAAGCAATCCCTTATTATGAAAACGTTCTCGGTCTGAAATGCTATGCCATCGAAGAAGTAGCTGACCAAAAAGTAAAAACTGCTTTCTTCAAGATCGGACAAACCAAAATCGAATTGTTGGAAAGTACTTCTCCGGAAGGAACCATCGCTGGTTTCATTGAAAAACGCGGAGAAGGTATTCACCATATTGCATTTGCAACCAACGACGTTGCTGCTGCCTTGGCTGATGCAGAAGGTAAAGGCGTACGTCTGATTGACAAAGCTCCCCGTAAAGGAGCTGAAGGTTTGAACATTGCATTCCTTCACCCGAAATCAACCATCGGTGTTTTGACCGAATTGTGCGAAGATCCTAACAACAAATAATCATTAACAAAATACACATTATGAGCCAACAGCTTGAACAAGTAAAGGCGCTGATCAGCCTGCGTGAAAAAGCGCGTTTGGGTGGTGGTCAAAAGAGAATTGACTCCCAACACCAAAAAGGAAAATTCACAGCTCGTGAAAGAATCAACATGCTGCTTGATGAAGGTAGCTTCGAAGAATTTGATATGTTCGTTACACACCGTTGTACGAACTTCGGAATGCAAGCAACCACCTTCCTCGGTGACGGTGTTGTAACTGGTTATGGTACAGTTGCCGGCCGTCTGGTTTATGTATTTGCACAAGACTTCACCGTATTCGGTGGTTCATTGTCTGAAACTTTGGCAATGAAGATCTGCAAAATCATGGACCAAGCTATGAAAATGGGTGCTCCCGTTATCGGTTTGAATGACTCTGGTGGAGCTCGTATCCAAGAAGGTGTGAATGCATTGGCTGGTTACGCTGAAATCTTCCAACGCAACATTTTGGCATCTGGTGTTGTTCCCCAAATTTCTGCAATTTTGGGACCTTGTGCAGGTGGTGCAGTATACTCACCCGCATTGACCGACTTCAACATCATGACCAAAGGTACCAGCTACATGTTCTTGACTGGTCCTACCGTTGTTAAATCTGTAACTGGTGAAGATGTTACCCAAGAACAATTGGGTGGTGCAAGCGTACACGCTACTAAGAGTGGTGTTGCCCACTTTGCAGTGGACACTGAAGAAGAAGCGATTACAACCATTCGCGAACTCTTGAGCTTCTTGCCCCAAAACAACATGGAAGAACCGCCCTACTTGCCGACTGAAGATGCAATCGACCGTTTGGAAGATTCATTGAACGAAATCATTCCGGACAGCCCGAACAAACCGTACGATATGTACGAAGTAATCGGCGCTATTGTGGACGATGGCCGTTTCTTGGAAGTTCACCGCGACTACGCTAAAAACATCATCGTAGGTTTTGCCCGCTTCGGTGGTACAGCTGTCGGTATCGTTGCCAACCAACCCAAAGTATTGGCAGGTGTATTGGACAACAACTCTTCTCGTAAAGCAGCTCGTTTCATCCGCTTCTGCGACGCGTTCAACATTCCGTTGGTTACCCTCGTTGACGTTCCCGGCTTCTTGCCTGGTACCCAACAAGAATACGGTGGAATTATCCTCCACGGTGCTAAATTGTTGTATGCATACGGTGAAGCAACCGTTCCGAAAGTTACCGTTACCTTGCGTAAATCATACGGTGGAGCTTACTGCGTGATGAGTAGTAAACACTTGCGTGGTGACATCAACTACGCTTGGCCGACTGCTGAAATCGCTGTTATGGGTCCCTCTGGCGCTATCGGTATCCTCTATGGCAAAGAAGTGGCTGCTGCTGAAGATCCCGTTGCATTTGCAGCTGAAAAAGAAAAAGAATACAGAGATGCATTTGCTAACCCGTACAACGCAGCTAAATACGGCTACATTGATGACGTGATCGAACCGAGAAATACCCGTTTCCGCGTTATCCGTGCATTGGAACAACTTTCAACTAAGAAATTGGCCAACCCGGCTAAGAAACACGACAACCTCCCGTTGTAGTCTAAACCCTTTAAGAAATTGAAAATGAAACAAATTAAATCATTATTGATTGCAGGGTTAGTCTTGATGGGCATCAACTTGAGCGCTCAAAACCAATCCGATATGCGTCTGAATGAGTACTTGGTGTACAACACCGATGACTTCCAAGACGATTTCGGTCAACAAAATGCTTGGTTTGAGTTGTTCAATGTATCCTACGGTACCGTGAACATCGGCGGATGCTATTTGTCCAACGATATCAACAACCTGCAAAAATACATCATCCCCAAGGGGGACGTACTGACGTCCATCAAACCGCGTCAGCACGTGCTTTTCTGGGCAGACAACCAACCTTACCGTGGTACCTTCCACACAAACTTCACCTTGGCAGAATCAGATACCATCTATTTTGTCAGCAGCGATGGACGCACCATCATTGACCGTATCGCGATCCAAAAAGACATTGAACCCAACTTGTCTTACGGTCGTACACAAGATGGTATCGGTTCCGTTGACGGTAATGGCGAAGGTTGGCAATTTATGAGCAGAACTTCTCCGAGCACCAACAATGCTGTGTTGGAAGCAAAGAGTAAAAGTGCTGTGATGGCAGAACTTGACCCGAACGGAGGCTTGATGGCTCTTACTGCGATGTCTGTAGTATTCCTGGCCTTGATCATCCTGTTCTTTGTCTTCAAGACCATCGGAAAATTGGCTACCCGCAATCAACAACACAAGTCTGATGTGGCTACCGAAGGTAAGATCACTACGGTAAAAGCTGAAGAAAACACAGGTGAAGCGATTGCTGCCATCTCTACTGCGTTGTATTTGTATGCGGTGGATAACGAAGCTCACGATGAAGAAAGCTTCCAAATCACCATGAAACACACTGACCGCAGTTACTCACCTTGGAGTTCAAAGATCTATACCTTGAGACAAAATCCCCAAGTTAAAAAGAATTAACGGATAACCTGAATACGAATATGAAAGAATATCAATTGAAAATCAATGGTAACGACTACAACGTTGTTATCAAAGAGGTAGAGGACAGCACCGCAGATGTTGAAGTAAACGGTACTGCTTACCGCGTAGAATACGAAAAACCCATCACCAAACAAGCGAAGAAAGTTGTTAAGAGCGTAACTCCGGTTGCAAGACCTGCTGCTGGGGCTCCCGTTGCTACTCCCGCTGCACAACCTGTTGCAGCTCCCGTTGCCGGTGGTGCTGGTGCAACCGTAACCTCACCCCTTCCGGGTATCATCTTGGACATCGCTGTGAAAGAAGGTGATGCTGTGAAGAAAGGTCAAAAATTGATCGTACTGGAAGCAATGAAGATGGAAAACGTCATCGAATCTACCGCTGACGGTACCGTTGCAAGTATCAAAGTTAACAAAGGAGACTCTGTTTTGGAAGGTGCTCCGCTCGTAATTATCGGCTAATATGGAACAAACTCAATCAGGTTTTTTGAATAACCTTGCACAGTTCTGGGAATATACCGGATTTGCGAACTGCAACATCCAGTATCTTCTGATGATCTGCATTGGCTTGGTCTTTATCTACCTGGCCATTAAGAAGGATTGGGAGCCCATGTTGTTGGTTCCGATCGGATTCGGTATCATTATCGGTAACATTCCGTTGATGCCTGGCTTGAATGTCGGTGTTTACGAAGAAGGTTCCGTTTTGAATATCCTGTACCAAGGGGTGCGTCAAGGATGGTATCCTCCGCTCATCTTCTTGGGTATCGGTGCTATGACTGACTTCTCTGCATTGATCTCCAACCCGAAATTGTTGTTGATCGGTGCTGCTGCTCAGTTCGGTATTTTCGGTGCGTATGCAATCTCTTTGGCATTGGGCTTTACCCCCGCTGAAGCAGGTGCTATTGGTATCATCGGTGGTGCTGACGGTCCTACTGCGATCTTCTTGTCATCACGTTTGGCTCCGGACTTGATGGGTGCAATTGCTGTATCCGCTTACTCCTACATGGCCTTGGTTCCGGTGATCCAACCTCCGATCATGCGTTTGTTGACCACCAATAAAGAACGTCTCATCCGCATGAAACCTCCTCGCGCTGTTTCTCCCACTGAAAAGAAAATTTTCCCGATCGTTGGTTTCTTGTTGACCGCGTTCATCGTACCCTCTGGTATTCCCCTCTTGGGTATGTTGTTCTTCGGTAACTTGATCAAAGAAAGTGGTGTAACCCGTCGTTTGGCTGAAACCGCTCGCGGACCACTGATTGACGTGATTACTATTCTGATCGGTATTACTGTAGGTTGCTCTACCCAAGCTGACAAATTCCTGCAATGGAGCTCAATCAAGATCTTCATCCTCGGTTTCTTGTCATTCATCATTGCGACTACTACTGGTGTCTTGTTCGTTAAATTCTTCAACTTGTTCTTGAAAGAAGGCAACAAGATCAACCCGCTTATCGGTAATGCTGGGGTATCTGCCGTTCCCGACTCTGCTCGTATTTCCAACAACGTAGGTTTGGAATACGACCGCACCAACTACTTGTTGATGCACGCTATGGGTCCGAACGTAGCAGGTGTAATTGGTAGCGCGGTTGCTGCCGGTATTCTGCTCGGATTCCTCTCATAATTTGAAGAATATCCCATTGAAAGACGTGATCAAAATTTGTTTTGGTCACGTCTTTTTTTTTATTTAATTTTGATACGATTTACCAATCAATTTAGATTAAAAATATTATTAATCAAATACGATACACTATGCAGAACAAATTGCAAGAACTCACCGACAAGCTCTACAACGAAGGGCTGTCCAAAGGGAAACAAGAAGCAGAAGACCTCAAAGCGAAAGCCCGAAAAGATGCAACTGCTATTGTAGAAAAAGCCCGTGAAGAAGCGGATGCTCTCCTGGCTCAAGCCCGAAAAGATGCGGAAGAACTTCGCAAAAAAGCAGAAACCGATATTCGTATGGCCTCTGCACAAACGATTGCAGCCATCAAACAAAGTGTGGAAAACATGATTACAATGCGGACCATTGCAGAACCTGCCAATGCAGCGCTCGCAGCTCCCGCATTCATCCAAGAATTGGTAAAAACCATTGTTGCTGCTTTCCAAGCAGACAGCCAAGCCATCGATTTGAATTTGATTCTGCCTGCAGCCCTCCAAAAAGATTTGGAAGAATTTGCCAAGGCACAAACCGCCGCTACCCTGAATGGTGGTTTGGAAGTTCGTTTCTCCAAACAAATTGCCAACGGCTTCAAGATTGGTCCCAAAAACGGTGGTTACCTGATCAGCTTCACTGGAGACGATTTTGAGCAACTTTTTGCTGACTATCTCAGACCCGCTACCCGCAAACTCATTTTCGGCTAATGATGGACCATAATTACCATTATATCATCGCCGGCCTTCCGGATATTGCTCCCGACATGAACGGCAACGCTCCGACGTATGAGTCGATCGTTGCTTCCATCAAAGAGCAATTGTCTGAACGGGACCTCCGATTGGTGGATTGGTTGGAATATGGCTTCGATGAAGCACACTTGACGGATCACTTCTACCACTCCGTAGCCCGACAAAAAAACAGTTTCTTGTCATCCTGGTACAACTTTGACTTGCAACTCAGAAATGCCAAGGTTGTCTATCTGGAAAAGAAAGCTGGCAAGAAGGGTACCAGCGCCACATTGGGCGAATGGAATCCGGAAGAATTTGAGGACTATGCACGACTCCAACAGATTTTTGACATCTCCAACTTGATTGAGCGGGAAATCGCTTTGGACAAGTTGCGTTGGGCCAAGATCTCGGACATCAACTTGTACGAGTATTTCACAATCAACACCATCCTTGGTTTCTTGACCAAGTGTAAGATCGCCGATCGTTGGAACAAACTTGACAAAGCTACTGGAGCCAAACTCTTTGAAACCCTGGTACAAGAAGTACGGGGCACATTTAAAGGAATCGAAATTTAATCAATAATCAAAATATTCAGGATGAAAACCACAGGAATAGTAACGGGTATCATCGCAAACTTGGTTACCGTTGAGATCAACGGACCGGTCTCCCAAAATGAGATTTGCTTTATCAACGTTGGAGAAGACAAGTTGATGGCAGAAGTCATTAAGGTGACTGGAAAAAGCGCATTCGTGCAGGTTTACGAAAGTACCCGCGCTTTGAAAAATGGCAATACCGTTGAATTTGAAGGACACATGCTGGAGGTCACTTTGGGCCCTGGCCTGCTCTCCAGCAACTACGACGGTCTGCAAAACAACCTTGCTACCATGGAAGGCGTCTTCCTCAAACGAGGAGAGTACACCTTGCCGTTGGATTTGGAAAAACAATGGGACTTTACCCCGATTGCCAAAGTCGGAGACCGCGTCGTTGCTGCCGACTGGTTGGGTGAAGTAAAAGAAGGATGGTTGCCTCATAAAATTATGGTGCCTTTCGCATTTGAAGGCGAATATGTAGTCAAATCAATTGCTGCAGCGGGTGCTTACCGCATTCAAGAAACCATCGCTGTGCTGACTGACGCTTCCGGTGAAGACCATACCGTTACCATGACGCAAAAATGGCCGGTAAAAGTGGCCGTCGGTGGCTATCGTGAAAAACCGCGTCCTTATAAAATTATGGAAACCGGTGTTCGTTGCATCGATACCTTGAACCCGATTGCTGAAGGTGGTACCGGCTTTATCCCGGGTCCTTTCGGTTGCGGTAAAACCGTGTTGCAACACGCAATCGCAAAACAAGGGGAAGCCGACGTGATCGTTATGGCAGCTTGTGGTGAACGGGCAAATGAGGTGGTGGAAATCTTTACCGAATTCCCGGAATTGATCGACCCGCACACAGGACGCTCCTTGATGGAACGTACAACCATCATCTGTAATACATCCAACATGCCGGTAGCGGCTCGTGAAGCATCCGTTTATACCGCAATGACCATTTGCGAATACTACCGTGCAATGGGCTTGAAGGTATTGCTGTTGGCCGACTCCACCTCTCGTTGGGCACAAGCATTGCGTGAAATGAGTAACCGGATGGAAGAATTGCCGGGTGCTGACGCTTTCCCGGTGGACTTGTCTTCGATTATTTCCAACTTCTACTCCCGTGCAGGGGTTGTTGTTTTGAACAATGGCCAAACTGGTGCAGTAACCTTCATTGGTACCGTATCTCCGGCCGGTGGTAACTTGAAAGAGCCGGTTACTGAATCTACGAAGAAGGCAGCTCGCTGCTTCTACGCCTTGAACCAAAACCGTGCCGATAAGAAACGTTATCCGGCCGTTGACCCGATTGATTCATACTCGAAATACTTGGAATACCCGGAAATCATCAACTATTTGAAAGAAACTGTATCTGTGGACTGGGTAGAGAAAGTAACCGAAGCCAAAAACTTGATCCTCCGCGGTAAAGAAGTTTCTGAGCAAATCAACATCTTGGGTGACGACGGTGTTCCGATTTCTTACCACGAAATCTATTGGAAGTCTGAGTTGATCGACTTTATCATCCTGCAACAAGATGCATTCGATAAGATTGACTCCCTCTGCCCGATGGAACGTCAAGAGTTTATGTTGTCCAAAGTACTGGAACTCTGCCACGTAGAACGCAATTTTGAAGACTTTGAAGCTTGCTCAAAATTCTATAAGGAGCTGATCAACACCTTGCGTCAGATGAACTACTCCGAATACAAGAGTGACAACTTCAACAATTACCTGGAGCAACTTAATAAATTTATGAGTCATGAGCAGTAAAGCATTTCAACGTACCTATACCCAATTGGAAGCCATCACCAAGGCAACCGTTTCCTTGAAAGCACAAGGAGTTTCCAACGATGAGTTGGCAACTGTTGACGGTCGCTTGGCACAGGTGGTAAAAATGAAAGGGGACCTTGTTACCCTCCAGGTATTCTCCGGAACAGAAGGTATTCCGACCAATGCTGAAGTCGTATTCTTCGGTGAAGCTCCTACCTTGAATGTGAGCGAAGACCTGGCCGGTCGTTTCTTCAATGCTTATGGAAAACCTATTGATGGTGGTCCGGAGGTGGAAGGCGAACGCCGTTTTATTGGAGGTCCTTCTGTGAACCCTTACAAACGGAAACAACCTTCTCAACTGATCCCTACCGGGATTGCAGGTATTGACTTGAACAACACCTTGGTATCCGGTCAAAAGATTCCGTTCTTTGCGAACCCGGACCAACCCTATAACCAAGTAATGGCGATGGTGGCCCTTCGCGCGGATGTTGACAAGATCATCCTCGGCGGTATGGGTCTTTCCAATGACGACTACTTGTACTTCAAACAAATGTTCGAGAGTGCAGGTGCATTGGACAAGATCATCAGCTTTGTAAATACCACCGAACAACCTCCGGTAGAACGACTGTTGATTCCCGATATGGCCTTGACGGCTGCTGAATATTTCGCAGTGGACAAGAATGAAAAAGTATTGGTGCTCCTGACCGACATGACCTTGTACGCCGATGCTTTGTCAATCGTAAGTAACCGGATGGACCAAATTCCGTCCAAAGACTCCATGCCGGGTTCCTTGTATTCGGACTTGGCTAAAATTTACGAAAAGGCGGTACAATTGCCGGACGGTGGTTCCATTACCATCATTGCGGTAACTACCTTGAACGACGGTGACATTACCCACGCAATCCCGGATAACACCGGTTATATCACAGAAGGTCAGTTGTTCTTGCGTACGGACACCGATACCGGTAAGGTAATCGTTGACCCGTTCCGCTCGCTGTCCCGTCTGAAACAATTGGTGATTGGAAAACAAACCCGTGAAGACCACAACCAAGTGATGAACACGGCAGTTCGTCTCTATGCAGATGCTTCCAATGCCAAGACCAAACTCGAAAACGGTTTCGACTTGAGCGACTATGACAACCGCTGTCTGGATTTCGCCAAAGATTATTCCAACAACTTGTTGGCCATCGACGTTAACATCTCCATCGATGAGATGTTGGATACCGCATGGAACCTCTTCGGCAAATACTTCACGAAAGCAGAAACCGGTATCAAGGCCGAATTGATTGAGAAATACTGGAAAGCATAATACAGAGATATGGCTATCAAATTCCAATTTAACAAAACCTCGCTGAACGAGATCAACAAGCAATTGAAGATCCGTACACGTGCGCTGCCGACTCTCAAAAACAAGGAGTCTGCTCTCCGTTTGGAGTCCAAAAAGGCAAAGCAGCGTTCTGAGGAGCTTTTGGAAGAACTCACCCGATCTCTGAAACGTTACGAATACCTGGCCGGATTGTGGAATGAATTTGAACCCGGCTTGATTTCCGTCCGCGATGTAACCATTGAAACGATCAAGTTTGCCGGTGTTCGGACACCGGAACTGGTCAGTGTGGAATACGATGTACAAGAATTCGATCTGTTCCGCAAACCCATGTGGTACACCGACGGTGTTGCCATTCTGAAAGAATTGGCCCGACTGGGCATTGAATCTGAAATTTGCGAATACAAGAGCCGTTTGTTGGACTTCTCCCGGAAGAAGACTACCCAAAAGGTAAACTTGTACGAAAAGGTTCAAATTCCCGGCTATCAGGAAGCCATTCGTAAGATTAAGAGATTTATGGAGGATGAGGAAAACCTCAACAAAGCCGCCCAAAAAATCGTCAAAACCAAACACGAACTTGAAGAACAGGAGGAAGCATTATGATAACCCGAATGACCAAATACTCCTTCATCGTACTCAGTCAGGAACTGGATTCATTTTTGAACAAGGTTCAAGAATTGGGTATGGTGGACATTACCCGGTCAGACCGGGCCATTGACGATGCCTCCCGCGAACAGTTCAACACTGCACGACGTTTCCGTGAAGCCGTACGTAATATCCAAAAAGCGCCGGAAAATGCGGAAAAGTCAACTGTAACACCGGTCACTCCGACTACCCCTAACCACGAATTGCTATCTTACGTAGAAGGCTTGTTCCAAGAACAATTGGAGCAAAAAGAGATCTACAAGAACCTGCAACGCGAATATGCCGATTCTGCGGCATGGGGTGAATTCAATCCGGAAGACTTGGAACGGTTGCAACGTCTGGGTTTTGGCTTGAAATTCTATTGCGTTGCTGCAAAACGCTACAACCCTGCATGGGAAGAAACTTGGCCGATTCAAATTTTGGCCAAGAGCGATTCTCAAGTGCGTTTTGCGGTAGCTGTTCCCTCAGATCAAATGGATGAAGCTGCACTCCCCTTGAGTGAAGCTCATTTCCCGGATACACCGGCTTCCGTTTTAGCTGCCCGTTTACAAGCGACCGAAGCCCGTATGGGCGAGTTGTCCTCCTTGATTGCGGGTCTGACACAACGGATTCCCGATCTGGAGGCAGAAGCTGCTATCCATCAAGAAGAATTGGACCGTTATTTGGCACAAGCAGCCGTATTACGCGAAGGAGAAGATGCAATCTGCGTTCTGGAAGGATTTGCTCCGACTGAAAACGATGCGGCCTTGAAAGCCTTCTTTGACGGCACCGATGCCTATTACGAACAAGAAGCGGCTTGCGCAGAGGACAATCCTCCGGTGAAGCTGAAGAACAACTTCTTCTCCCGCTTGTTTGAACCCATCGGTGATTTGTACATGCTTCCCAACTACGGAGAGTTGGATGTGACTCCCTACTTTGCCCCGTTCTATATGCTCTTCTTCGGGCTCTGTCTTGGAGATATGGGATATGGATTGGTCATGATGTTGGCCGGAGGTTTGATCTCCTGGAAAGTACCCTCTTTCCGAGGTTATGCAAATCTGGTCATCTTATTGGGCTTGGGAGCCATATTGATGCCCGTACTGAGTGGAACTTTCTTCGGTGCCAAGATTTACGACATCATTGAATTCCCGCAAAACATCCGTGAATTCTTCTTCTCTGACTTGAAGATGTTCTGGTTTGCCATCATCTTCGGTATTTTCCACATCATTGCAGCCCGCCTGATCAACGTAATCTACCTGACCAAAACCAAAGGCCTCAAATACGGTCTGGCCAACCTGGGTTGGATTCTGGTCATCATCTGGTGTACGTTTGCCTACGCTGGCTCCCAAATGGGACAAACCCTGCTTCCGGCAACAATCGGTACTCCGATGGCATTGATTGGTTTGGCACTCATCCTTTTCTTCTCCAAAACGGAAGGTAACATCATTTCCCGTCTGTTTGGCGGTGTTACTGCCTTGTATGACATTACAGGGGTATTCGGTGATGTATTGTCTTATATCCGTCTGTTCGGTTTGGGAACAGCTGGGGGAATCCTGGGATTGGTGGTCAACTCAATCGCCCTGCAAATGACCGGTATCCCGTACATTGGTTGGGGACTGACGATCATCGTCTTGATCATCGGCCATATTGCTGTATTGGGACTCTCCTGCTTGGGTGCATTTGTCCACCCCTTGCGGTTGACCTTCGTGGAATTTTATAAAAACGTGGGATTTGAAGGCGGTGGACGCGCCTATCGTCCCTTGAAGAAAGAACAAAACAAACAATAATAAAAACTACTAAAAACTAATTCATTATGGAAAATTTACCTTTGTTTCTGGCATACACAGGAATGGCTGTGATGCTTGCAGTAGCCGGTATCGGTAGTGCTATCGGTGTAACCGTCAGCGGTAACGCAACAATCTCTGCATTGAAAAAGAACCCCGATATGTTCGGTAAAGCAATGATTCTTTGCGTACTTCCCTCAACTCAAGGTTTGTATGGTTTTGCTGGTTTCTTCTTGATGCTCAGCAGCCTTCAAGCAAATGCTGCCATCACCTTGAACCAAGGATTGGCAATGTGTGTTTCTGGTTTGGCTTGCGGTATCGTAGGTTTTTACTCTTGCCTCCGCCAATCAGGTTTGGTTGCTAACGGTGTAAACGAAATGGGTAATGGTCAAGACGTATTTGCTAAAACTATGATTTTGGCTGTATTCCCTGAGTTGTACGCAATTTTGGCCTTCGCTGCAGCTTTCTTGGCGTTGCCGTAATCGAAACAGATTGAATGAAAAAAGGAGATGACCCAAGTGGTCATCCCCTTTTTTTATGCCTTGTAATTCGTAGAAGAACGATTAGTGGCAGCCTGAGCAACCTGAGCAGCATTCACCATCGCAATCGTGGTGAGCGCGTTCACCGTGCAAACCGTTTTTCAATTCAGCTTCAGTAGCTTCACGTACGGTTACAATTTCTCCTGTGAAGTGCAATTCTTTGCCAGCCATCGGATGGTTGAAGTCCATCAATACAGTTTCAGGACGGATTTCAGCCACTTTACCTTGTACCATACCGCCCATTGAGTTCATCATCGGAATGATGTTGCCAACTACCAACAAATCTTCGCGCAATACGCCATCGATTTCGAATACGTTCTTGGGCAATTCTACCAAGGCTTCCGGATTTACAGGACCGTAACCTTCTTCAGCGGTCAAGTGGAAATCAAAGGTATTTCCCACTTCCAAGCCCAAAATATTTTCTTCAAATTTCGGAAGCAAGTAGCCGGCTCCGAAAATGAAACCAAGGGGATTTTCTTTGGTAGTTTGGTCAGCAACTTGACCTTCTACGTGCAAGGTGTAGATCAATTCTACAACTTTGTTTTGTTCAATTTTCATTTCAATAATTGTTATGTGTTTTACAATTCAAACATCGTTCCCGAAAGCAGTTATTGCAATGACACACCTTCAAAGGCCAAAGATGGTATCCGCCAACGTGCTGCCTGACGGCTGTCTTTACCTACTGCGCAGATTCGGGACCACAAAGATAATAAGTTCCCGGAGATATTCATCTCCCGAATCGGATATTGCGGTTGTCCATTTTCAAAATAAATTCCTTCGATTCCAAAGGAAAAGTCACCCGTAGCTCCGTTGCTGTTTCCGCCATTGAAAGAGGTAATCAGCACCCCTCGATCCAGTTCTTGCATCATTTCGGCCGCTGTTTCCGGACCAAATGGCTGCAAAACGGGCACTGAAATGCCTTCGATCGTCGGCTGCATACCCAACTTGGTAGCAGTATAGGTATTCAAGAACCAAGTTCGGACCACGCCTTGATCAATGATCTGACGCGGCTTGGTGGCCAAACCTTCACTGTCAAAATAACGACTGCCCATGGCTCCGTATGTCAAGGGTTCATCCAAAAGCGTCAAATGCTGGGAGAAAAGCTGTTTGTCCAAGGAATCCATCAGGAAGGAATTCTGCTGGTATATCGATGCTCCGGACAAGGCAGCCAATACCGGCGAGAGCAAACGGGAGGATACAGTATTCTCTAAAATTACGGAGTAATTGCCACCGGGTAGCGGGCGGGGATCCAGCATCCGAACAGCCCGTTCCCACGCCTGGTTTCCACATCCTTCCGGTCGAAGTTGGTCAAAGAATTGGGCTGCCTCGTACCACCAGCCTTGCGGTTTTTCATCGTCTTTTCCACGAATCGAACATTCTGCGCTAAGGGTGTAGTAGGTCTGTGCCGACCGGCCTTCAAAGCCACAGGAGTCCAGGATGTAGCAAGACTCCTGGCTCTCTCCAAACTCCACTTCCGAAGCAATGAGGGTAGATTTAGGACGGGACAGGAGTTCCTGCGCTGCCGTGTACAGGAGTTGCTTCTTAGCCACTTCCGGTATGGCGTCGAAGTTGGGATCAGATTGTCCCAGATCCGGACAATCTCCTCGATACAACAAAGCCGGATCCGGCATCTTGTAGGCAGGATCGGGAGTCAACAAACGGACCGATTCTGCTGCCCGACGAACAAAAGCCTCCACATCCTCTCGCTCCAGGCGATTGGTGGAAAAACTGCCATACCGCCCATCTTGATACAATTGAATGGACAAAGAAGCTCCCGCTGCATATTGCAAGCGATCCGGCTTGCCTGAAAGCAACGACCAGGCCCGTTGAAGCCCTTCTGATTGGGTAATCCGAGCTCCATCCATTCCGCAGGAGAGGGCCGCCTCCAACGCGATGGTTGCTATGTTTGTTTTCACGATATTCCTCCTACATTTAATTGACGGATCAATACACTCGGCATCCCGCAGGAAACGGCACAATACTGTTCTTTGCCACAAGTCCAAGTTCCGTTGTCAATCTTCAAATTGTCAGCTACTGCCACCATATCAGCCAAAGCCCTGGGGCCATTTCCGATGATGTTGGTATCCTTGATGGGACGCGTCAAACGCCCATTTTCGATCAAGTAGCCGGTCTTTACATAAAACGTAAAATCTCCTACGCCAATTTGCACCTGACCATTGGAAAAATGATCCACGTAGATGCCTTTTTTGATATCCCGGATCAAATCTTCTTCCGAAGCTGTGCCACTTTCCATGTAGGTAGCCCGCATCCGAGGAAGTGGCATATAGCGGAAGGATTCGCGGCGTCCATTTCCAGTGGGTGCTACGCCATAAGAGCGGGCACTGATCCGGTCATGCAGGTAGGATGTCAGGATACCATCTTCCACCATCACGGTTCGTTGGCCAGGGACACCTTCGTCGTCAAAATTCACAGATCCCCGATTCGCAAGTAGGGTTCCATCATCCACAATGGTAATCCCGGACGGACAAATTCGTTGTCCCATCTTGTCTGCAAAAATGGAGGTCCCTTTCCGATTGAAGTCAGCCTCAAAAGCATGTCCCATGGCCTCGTGCAACAGAATACCACTGCCGCCTGCTCCCATCACTACGGGCATGGCACCCCCTGCCGGCTGTTCGGCTTCCATCATCCGCGAACATCCGCGTACCACTTCGTCGCTCAACTCCAAGCAGAGTGCGTCGGTGAGAAATTCGGAGCCACAGCGGAAACTGCGGGATGCCGAAAAGTTCTCTACCCTGGTTCCGCTTTTCATAATGCAAGAAAGTGACAAAGAGGCCATCGGACGAACATCCGTATGCTGTACCCCTTCTGAATTGAAGAAGAAGATTTTGGCATAGGAATGGGACAATCGGGCAATGACTTTGATGATGCGTTCATCCCGGCTTCGAACCGTTTCATCCAAGGCTTTCAAAAACTCTTTCTGCATCAGGACCGGATAAGCCTCCCAGTCTTGCAAAATCGGATAACGATTGCTGGCTGCTTCCAACAGCACCACTTCCTGTGCAATATAGTGGTTTCCAGGTTGATCCGCAATAGAGGCAGCCATACGGGCCGCTGAAGCAATGCTCTCCCGGTCGGTTTTCTCGGCATAAGCATAGCCCGTCATTTCTCCTGATAAAACACGCACACCAACACCATAGTCGATGTGGGAGCCCACCGAGCTGACTTCCCCATCCCGAAGCATCAGATCGTCCGAGGTGCTGTACTCAAAATAAAAATCAGCATAATCGCCGCCTTTTTCCAAGGCAATGGCTGTCAATTGTTTCAATTCATCTGGATCTACTCCAAAAAAGGAATAGGCCTCAGACAAAGAAAAAGAAGATGCCCGCCTGGCGGAAGCACCTTCTATCATCACTTTGTTTTCTTTCATTTTGTTTGTGTAGCAGAGTAAACAAAAATCAGATTTCAGTCGCTTTAACTTTCACAACTTGTCCTTTTTCCGAAAAGGCCAGCTCTGAATCATCTTTTTTCTTCTCCTGAACGAGTTTTTGAAACGCAACATTCAACCCATTCAGGATGTTGTCTCTTATTTCACGTGTTTCTAATTCGCTCATAACAGTTGAATAATTGGTTAAATAAGGTTTTGTTGTGTACTTTCGTTGTAATCTCTTTGCCGCCTTCGATAATCACCTCCGGTGAGTTTGAATTGTCAATCAGCATCCAATATTCACAAACCGGCAAGTACAATTCAAACAAATGGCGTATTCCTAAATTGTAACGGCGCCGGATGGTTTTCTCATTGACGTTGTGTCCTCCTGACTTCACCCGCAACCGGACCCGTTCAATGGCCAATTCCGGAACATTTAGCCAAAAAAACAACAGTGTTACAACATAGCCCCGCCTTTGTGCCTCCCGAACAATGTTCAGGTGCGTACGGGTCGCCAACGTGGTTTCCATTGCAAAATCCCTACCAGCTGCCAGCAAATCCGCTACCCGTTCCAGCATAATGCGCCCGGCCTGGATAGCTGCACTCTCGGGAGAAAATGGCGAGATTCCCTTGGCGATCTCGTCTGCATTTACAAACTCCGTACAACTCAACATTTCCGGTAAAATTGTATACGAAGCCGTTGTTTTGCCAGCTCCATTACAACCTGAAATGATGAATAGCTTCGGCATGTTTCAAACTACAACTGCAACAAAGATACTCTTATTTTTTTACAATTGCAAGGTTTGTTTTAGTTATTTTTCAACAATCCAGCGGCTTCCGCAATGGATTGTGCTACCCGAATTCCATCCAGGGCCGAGGAGACAATTCCGCCTGCATAACCCGCTCCTTCCCCACAAGGATAGACGCCCGGACAAGACAGTGATTCCAGCGTTTCAGGATCGCGTGGAATACGAACGGGCGAGGATGTCCGGGATTCAACCGCCAACAACAAGGCTTCGGATGTGTAGTAACCGCGAATCTTCCTGTCAAATTCCGGAAATGCCTTGCGCAAGCGATCGGCAACAAAAGACGGAAGTAATTCGTGCAAAGGTTGCGACGAAGTGCCGGGGTGATACGAGGACTTGGGCAAATCCACCGATACCTTCCGACGTACAAAATCCGTCATCCGTTGAGCCGGTGCTCGCATCGATCCTGTCACATTGTACATGGCCCGTTCCACATCTTGTTGGAAACGAAGCGAGGCCAAAGCCCCATATTTTTGATAATCCGAAAGATCTTCAGGCTCCACAGCGACGACGATACCTGCATTGGCCCACTTGGAAGAGCGATTGGAGTTGGACATTCCATTCAAAACTTGTTCCCCCGGAGCCGTTGCCGAAGGAATGAGCAGTCCACCGGGACACATGCAGAATGAAAAGACACCCCTTCCCTCCACCTGCGTAACCAGGGCATATTCTGCGGGAGGCAGATAAGGACGATACATCCCATGGTAACGAGCATTGTTGATCAAGGCTTGAGGATGTTCTGCCCGAACGCCGAGTGCAAATCCCTTGGCTTCCAACGACCAGCCCTGTTGATCAAAAAACTCGTAAATTTCTTTGCCGGAATGCCCCGTAGCCAAAACCACATAGCGGGCTTCAAAATCTTCGGTTCCGGCGGCCCCTCCCGCTTCCAACGGGTCCACACAAGCAGCCGTCACCACCCAACCGGTATCGGTTTTCCGCAAACGTTCCACACGACGGTTGAAATGATACGCTCCACCATGTGCTTCAATACAAAGACGGATGTTCTCGATGATGGCTGACAATTTATCACTACCTACGTGAGGATGGGCTTCCAGCAAAATCTTTTCATCGGCCCCAAAAAGCACGAGCTGCTCCAGCACCTCGTAGATATCACCTCGCTTGGATGAACGGGTGTAAAGTTTCCCATCTGAAAAGGTACCCGCACCGCCTTCTCCAAAACAGTAGTTGGAATCCGGATTGACCAAACCTTCACGAGAAAGTTTGGCCATGTCGTATTTCCGGGCATGTACATCCTTTCCCCGTTCAATCAAAATCGGGCGGAAACCCTGTTGCAACAATTTCAAAGCACAAAAAAGGCCCGCCGGACCAGCCCCGATGACCAACACAGGCTCAGCCGCCTGTACTTGTTGGTAAACGAACTGACGACGAGGTTGAGGGCCCTGCTCGCCAACCTCATAACCCATTAAGCGATAGCGGTACTGGATTTCTTTTCCCCGGGCATCCAAAGAACGTTTCAATGGAACAACGGTGGCAACACGGGCCACAGGCAACCCCATAGCACGGGCCGCCACGCTGCGTAATTCTTCCATTGTAGGCTCGTGAGCCGCAGAGAATGAAGCTTCAAATTCCTTCATAGATCAAGGGTATTAATGGTAATCCAAAGCACGGGAGATCGGTGCCAGGTCTAACTCAGCACGGGCTCCTGCGCGGAATTTATACAGACCGGTAATGGCAATCATGGCCGCATTGTCGGTCGTAAATTTGAATTCAGGTATATGAGTACGCCATCCTCGCTTTTGTCCCTCTTCCACAATCCGATTCCGCAAACCGGAATTGGCAGAAACTCCCCCAGCGATGGCCACTTCCCGAATACCGGTTAATTTGACTGCCTTCAGAAGCTTGTCCATCAAGATGTCAATCAAAGTCCGCTGGTAGGAGGCACAGATATCGGCCTGGTTTTTCTGGATAAAATCCGGATCCAGAGCAACTTGATCCCGCAAGAAATACAACAAGGAGGTTTTGATGCCACTAAAGCTGTAATTCAAGTCGGCAATCCGTGGTTTGGCAAAGGTAAAGCGTTTGGAATCCCCTTCCTTGGCCAGGCGGTCGATCACAGGACCTCCGGGATAACCAAGTCCCATAATCTTGGCACACTTGTCAAAAGCCTCACCCACAGCATCATCGATGGTATGTCCGATAACTTCGTACGTCAAGTAGTCATCCACTCGGACAATCTGCGAGTGTCCTCCGGAAACCAACAGGGCTAAGAACGGAAAATGTGGCGGTTCTTTTTCCAGACCCGGCTGCTGTATAAAATGTGATAGGATATGACCTTGCAAATGATTCACTTCCACCATCGGCTTGCCCGTGGCTACCGACAAACCTTTTGTAAACGAGGTTCCAACCAGCAGGGAACCCAACAAGCCAGGACCTCGGGTAAAGGCGATGGCATCAATCTCATCCATCGTCACGCCCGCTTGAACCAACGCCTGATGGACCACCGGTACGATGTTTTGCTGATGAGCCCGGGAAGCTAACTCCGGAATAACGCCCCCATACTGCCGATGCACCTCTTGAGAGGCCATTACATTGGACAGCAAATATTCGTCCCGCAAAACTGCAGCAGAGGTGTCATCACAAGAGGATTCAATCCCTAAAATCAGATGTGACATAATCTTCAAATATTTTGTGCAAATCTACTCATAAAATAGGAAAACTCTACTCATAAAATATTAACTTTGCTCATTAAAAGCCAATATTATCAAAGCGATCAAAAAAATACTCATCGGACTGCTGATTGTGCTCGGTTTTCTTCCGTTATTCGGGTCCTGGGCTATGCAGATGCCCTCTTTCCAGACCTGGGCCGGAAGGAAAGCAACGGCATTACTGAATCAGCACATTGATGGCAAGGCGCAAATTGATCGCGTCATGATCGTATTCTTCAACAAGATCATCGTCAAGGATGCTGTCATCATGGGACATGAGCCCGGTGACACCTTGGTCCGACTCAATAAGCTGTCGGTTTCCTTCTCCCCGGTCAAATTGATCCGTGGCGACCTGCACTTGAATCGGGTCCACATTCGCGGAGGCGTTTTCAACTACTGGGTGGAAGACGCCGAAGGAATGTCCAACCTGCTACGTATTTTCCGCATTCCCAATACTCCGTCTGAAAGTACGGAACCCATTGTATTTCCCCGCATTGGAGTAGGAGAGCTACGGATTCGCGACTTCCGCTTCACCCTCTATGATCCCTTTGTTCCCAAAACGGGTGACCCGGAATGCATCGACTTTAGCGACCTGGATCTCAGTCATATCGACATCCAAGCCAATCGCATCGAAATGGGCAAGGAAGGTCTGTTTGTCCAGGCAAAATCGGTCAAAGCACTGGATAAAAGTGGCTTTGAAGCCGTGTTGGTCAAGGGGATGTTTTCGTTCATTCCCGGTCAGGAAGCCCGAATTGATAATTTGTACATCAATGATGGAATCTCCGAAGTTCACGGCCACCACCTGTCCTTTGGTTTCCAACGCGGGTCCGACTGGGGTGACTTTCTGGACCGCATACAGCTAAGTGCTGATTTTTATGACAGTTACCTAAATTTTGGCACATTGGGAAAAATCAGTCCAGAGTTAAAAAACAACCCTTTTTACTTGAACATCGAAGGTAAAGTCAAAGGTCCCATCCGAAACTTGATGGCAGACCAACTGCACGTAGATTATGAGGGACTGGACCTGCTCATCAATGGTCACATCACCGGCTTGCCGAACATTCAAAATACCCATTTTAACCTCGATGTGCAACCCGCACGTGTGGATACCCGCTCCATTGAACAATTGGTTACCTGCTTCAGTCCAACGTTCCGGCAAGGGACCCTCGCTGATTTTGCCGTCCAAATTCCTTTCCAATGGCAAGCGTCCACCCGAGGAACCTTGAATGCCCTATCGATACAAACCACCCTGGAAGCCTCCATTGGAGGTCTGCAAGCACAATTGCAGCTTGGAAACCTCTTGAACAGAAAACCAATTTACTTGGATGGCTACCTACAAACCCGCAACTTGAATTTGGGGCGAATTCTGGCGACACCGCAAATGGGCGCCCTCACATCCCACGTAGATGTCCGAATGGTGCTTCCCCCGGGGGAAGACCCGCAGGTAACCCTACGCAACCTGCAGGTGGACCACATCAAACTACTGGGCTACAATTATTCCAACATCCGCGCACAAGGGGCATGGATAAACGATGCCATCAACGTTCGTGCAATTTGCCACGACCCCAACTTGGAATTCCTGGGACAGGCCTATATGACCAACAACCCCGACCGCAGCCAATCCTTGAAATTGTTCATGGAAGTACCGATTGTTGATTTGTCTGCACTGAACCTGGATGGACGCGGCCAAGTTTCCCAAGCCAGCCTCATGACCTTGGCGGACCTTACAAAGACCCCCAATCACGATTGGTTGGGCAGCATTGAACTCAAACAACTCAATTACACCAATTCGAATGGCAAGCACGCCATTGGCGATATCGTGGTGAACTCCACCCAGCAAGACAGTACATTCCAGATGGAATTCATTTCACCGATGTTGAATGCTTCGCTATCCTCCGACAGTTCGCCATTGCTGGCCCTCAGCGAAATCAAGCGCATTCTCATTGAAGAACAATTCCTGCCTCATCCCACACAGGCTGCTGCCAAGATTCCTAACCTGAACTTCTCGTTGGAAACAGCCGATACCCGTTCACTTTGCCAAATCGTGCTACCGGAACTCTTCCTGGCCAAAGGATCCAAGGTTCAGCTATCCTTGAACCAGACCGGAGCTTTACAGTGCAACTTCAAACTACCTGCCATTGCTTTGGGCGACAAACAGATCCGAAATATGACGGGTGTATTGCAAAATAAAGACTCATTGATCTTCAGCAACATCCAGATGGAGTCCCTGAAGATTAACCCGCTGGATATCCAAAATGCCCAAATTGGTCTGACTGCGGATCAAGGGTTGGTTCATACCGAAATAGGCTTTGCCAATTCGACGGCCCGACGCAATGAACTCTTTTTGTCCGCGGACGTTTTCTTGGATCAAAAGCATACCGACCAACCGGGTGTTTGGATTTACATCAACGACTCCTATTTCTTCATCCAAGACAACTTGTGGGATATTCAACCGTTCTCCCTCAACATCGATCATGGAACCTATGCGCTGGATCACTTGAACCTCGTATCAGACCAACAATCCATCCAAGCGTATGGACGTATCGGATCGCAAGATGAAGACCTGATGAATCTGGAAATTCAAAACTTCGATCTGAGTGCCATCAACTCCTTCTTCAAAGAGCCATTGATGCTACAAGGCACCCTGAACGGAAGTGCAAACGTATCGGCCCTGTTCAATAACCCGAACGTACTGGTAGATTTACAAGCCAAAGAAGTTGCCTTAGGCCCCAACCTGATGGGCACCTTAAACATCAAGAGCAAGTGGGACCAAACCAACAACCGGATGAACATGTTGTTTGATCAATCCTTGAATGGACAACATCCCCTCAACGTCTTCGGACACTATCAGCCAGAACACAAAATGCTCAACCTGTACGCAGATCTGCAGGGGCTACCGTTGATTTACTTGAATCCTTTCCTAAAGGATGTACTCACTACCACGTCTGGCTCCTTGAACGGCAATCTACAGTTATCCGGACGATTGGACCGATTGAGCCTGACGGGATCGGACTGCCGGTTCAACCGATTTTCGTTCATTCCCAACTATACCGGCGTGCCCTACATCCTGGATGGAGAATTCGGAGTCAAAGATGGCGAGGTAACGTTTGACAACATCACTATCTACGACAGCAACAACAGCCGCGCCCGCTTGGAAGGAAGTCTGAGCCATCAGTTTTTGAGCAACTTCTACCTGGACACGAAGTTAAGTTTCCAAAACTTCCAATGTCTCAATACCACGGCCCGAGACAACGACACGTTCTATGGAACAGCCAATGCCAATGGTACGATCAACCTGCGTGGCAGTTTCTCAAACCTGTATATTGATTTCAACGTATCCACGGCGGATCACACTAGCATTCAGGTTCCGCTATCATCCTCCTTATCGGCAAGCCAGACCGACCTGCTTACCTTCCGATCCTCCAACGAGATATTGGAAGAAGTGCTTGAAAACCAGCTGATGAAACACGTGGAAAAAACCAACAACGAATCCCACATCGACATCAAAGGACGGGCAACGGTGAATCCGGATGCCGAGATTCTCATCGAAATCAACAAAGAAACCGGTGATATCATCCGTAGCCAGGGTGCAGGAACCATTGATATTGACATCAATCCGGCCCGAGACGTCCTGGATTTGCGAGGCGACTACCAAATCCAAGAAGGTAGCTATCGTTTCAACCTCCTGGGAGTCGCCAAAGACTTTGTGGTTGAAGAAGGGGGTACTGTTTCCTTTGGTGGAGGCATCTCGGATACACGGATCAACTTAAAAGCCAACTACAACACCAAAGCATCCATTTCAACCTTGATCTCCGATACCACCTCTGTGGGTACCCGACGAGACGTCATTTGCGGTATTGCAATGACTGGCTCTCTACTCAACCCGGAAATTTCCTTCAGCATTGATGTTCCCGACTTGGACCCGATTACCAAAGGACGGGTTGAAAGTGCCCTGAGTACCGAGGATAAAGTATTGCGACAAGCCATCTCCTTGCTGCTTTCCGGATCATTCTTGCCGGATGAGCAATCGGGTATCGTCAACACCTCCACCCTGCTATATTCCTACACCAGTGAAATGGTATCCAACCAGTTGAACAACATCTTCCGACAGCTCAACATTCCATTGGACTTGGGCTTGAATTATCAGCAGGACCAAAAGGGAGGCGACATCTTTGACGTAAGCCTATCCACACAGTTCTTTAATAACCGGGTTATCTTGAATGGTAATGTGGGCAATAACACCAATCAAACCAGCAGTACGTCCAGCTGGATGGGCAATGTGGATGCCGAAATCAAATTGAGTAAGGATGGACGGATCCGTTTCACGTTGTTTACACACGCGGCCGACGATTATTCGAACTACTTGGACAACACCCAACGTTCAGGTTTCGGTTTCAGTTTGCAAGATGAGTTCAACAGCGCCAAAGAATTCTGGCGCAACTTATTCTGGACAAAAAAACGCAGGGAGGAATACGAACTCCAACAATTGATCAAGGCTGAGCAAGAACTCATCCAAGAGCAAGAAGAAATCAAGAAGCGCCAACAAATCATTGCGCCCAAAGAATCACCCTACCAGTTCTTGGGCTTCTAAGGTTTACAAACTCCAATAGGCCCAACCCAATTCCGCACGTTGGTGACGGAAGAGACCTTTCACATCCACCAAAAGGGTATCGGGTCGCCCCCACGCTTGCATAGTAGCTGTGGAAAGATTTCGGTATGCTTCGTGCGCAACCGCCAACACAATGATGTCATAGTCGGATTGGGGCTGCGGCTGCAGGATAAAACCGTATTCCCGTTGCACCTGCTGCGCATCGGCCATCGGATCCACCAAATCCACCTTCAGACCATAATCTTGCAGTTCTCGAACGATATCAGCCACCTTGGTATTACGAATATCCGATACATCTTCTTTGAAGGTAAAGCCTAAAACCAATGCCTTGGCCCCTACCGGAGATTTTCCCATGGCAATAAGTTGCTTCACAGCTTTCTTACCGATATAGCCACCCATCGAGTCATTGACAAAACGGCCAGAGCTGATGATTTGGGTATGATACTTCAATTGGCTGGCTTTGTGATCCAAATAATACGGGTCCACCCCAATGCAATGTCCTCCCACCAAGCCCGGATAAAAGGGTAAGAAATTCCATTTGGTACCCGCCGCTTCGAGGACTTCATAGGTATTGATTCCCATCCGTCCAAAGATGATAGACAGTTCATTCATCAAGGCGATGTTCACATCCCGTTGCGTATTCTCAATGATTTTAGCAGCTTCAGCCACCTCCAGGGTCGTAGCTCGATACACTCCGGCATGAATGATGGTCTCATACACGGACGCAATCTCCGACAAACTGGTCTCATCCCAACCAGAAACAATCTTGATGGTATTGCTCAATGTATGGTTCTTATCGCCCGGATTGATGCGCTCGGGTGAATAGCCCACCCAAAAATCCACACCGGCTTTTAAACCTGAAACGGACTCCAAGACCGGCACACAGTCCTCCCGCGTGCATCCCGGATAAACCGTTGATTCATAGACGACATAATCCCCCGGCTTGAGAAAACGGGCAACTGTCTGGGTGGCCGCCAACAAAGGAGTCAAATCCGGCTTATTGTACCGGTCAATCGGAGTCGGCACGGCCACCACATAAAAGGAAGCCTTTTGAAGACAATCCGGATCCGAAGAAAAGACGATGTTACTCTGTTGGAAATGGTCGGATGACAACTCTCCATTCGGGTCAGCCCCTTGACACAACGCTTCAATCTTCGTCTGGCTGCAATCGTAGCCAATGACCGAAAAATGTTCGGCAAATGCCAAGGCTGCCGGCAAACCGACGTATCCCAATCCAACGACCGCCAACGAACGGCGACCTTGTTTCAAATCTTCACTGATGCGACTTGTGATCATAACGTTACTTTTATCATTTTACCGATGGATGTCCGGTCGTATGGACGTTCTACCCGTATGTAATTGGAGGTATAACCGTACATCATGCCTCCCTTGATGGTACTCTCAAATAACACCGACTCTTCCCGCCCCTCATTGGCTTGACAGAATGCCTCATGCAGACGGTCACTCAATGCCGTCAAACGGGCTACCCGTTCTTCCTTGATGCGTTCATCCACTTGTCCCGACATCAGGGCCGCATCTGTACCCGGTCTGCGGGAATACGGGAATACGTGCAAGAAGGAGGGTTGCAACTCTTCTAAAAGGCGGTATGTTTCTTCAAAATGCTCCTGTGTTTCTCCCGGGAAACCGACAATCACATCTATTCCGATGAAAACATGATCCAGGTATTGGCGAATCAAGGCAATCTTTTCCCGGAAACGAGTAGTGTTGTAGCGACGACGCATGGCCGCCAATACGGCATCGGATCCGGATTGCAAGGGTACGTGAAAGTGCGGGGCAAATTTGGTACCGGATGCAATCCACTGCAGGATTTCTTCCGTCAGCAGGTTCGGCTCAATGGACGAGATGCGATACCGCTCAATTCCCTGAACCTGATTCAAGGCTTTCAGCAAATCCAAGAACGATTCACCTGTGGTCCGACCAAAGTCTCCGGTATTGACTCCCGTCAGCACAATTTCCCGCACGCCCGAAGCAGCAATGCGTTCAGCTTCCTCCACAGCCGTTGCGATGGGAATGTTCCGGCTTTCGCCACGCGCCAACGGAATGGTACAATACGAGCAGCGGTAGTTGCAACCATCTTGTACTTTTAAGAAAGAGCGGGTCCGCTCACCCGTTGAGTAGGCCGGAAAAATGCTAGTTACTTCGTGTATTGCACAGGCATGTACCCGACCCGGTCCTTTTACTTTTTGGGAAGAAAGGTCTGCCAGGCGGGCAAAGAGGTTCCCCTTTTGATCCGCTCCGACCACCAGGTCCACCCCCGGGATGGCTGCAATCTCTTCTGCCTTCAGCTGTGCATAACAACCGGTCACTGCAACAATGGCATCCAGATTCCGTTTGGACAAACGACGGATGATGTTCCTGCATTTCTTATCACTGTGTTCCGTCACCGAACAGGTATTGATCACATAAACATCCGCCACCTGAGTGGGCGGAACGACCACATAACCTGCCGCTTCAAACTGACGGGACAAGGTTGAACTTTCTGCATAATTCAACTTACAGCCGAGGGTTGCAAAGGCAACTCGTTGGGATTGTTGGGTATTCATCGGATTGGGCTTACGGCAAGGTTAAGGTTACTCGGGAGGCTCCCACTTCGCCCCCCAAAGGAGGATTGATTTTTGCAATGGAGACAGTCACCTGACGCAACAAAGGAAAACGGTCGGTCACTTGGTCCAAAATCCGTTTGGCCACACATTCCAGTAGGTTGGACGGAATTGCCATCTGTTCGGCAATCAGGTCATAAATCACCTGGTAATTGACAGCATCCTCCAAATCATCAGAGCTCGCTGCCTTGCGCATATCATAGGTTGCTGAAAATTGGACAACAAAACGGTTTCCAATGATGCGTTCTTCAGAAAAACAACCGTGATGTGCCCAAAATATCAAATCGTTCAGTTCTAATTTTCCAATCATAGTCGATTACGCTAAAAACAAAAAGACGCAGGGCCGTTTCCCCAGATTCGGCCGATTTTTCTTCCAGTCTGCGACAGTACGGGTCTGTAAGAAGGCTGTCGGCAAGGTCAAATCTGCTGCCAGGCACAAACGCGTCCTAGGATGTAGGCCCGCCAACAAATCGTCCAACAAGGCCTCGTTCCGATAAGGAGTTTCAATGAACAATTGGGTTTGGTTCAATTTCATGGATTCGCGTTCCAACTCTGCCAAGGCCTTGCGGCGCTCTTCCTTCTTGGCCGGCAAGTATCCTTGAAAAGCAAAACGCTGTCCATTCAAACCGGAACCCATCAAGGCCAACATCAGCGAGGAAGGCCCCACCATTGGAATCACCTCAATGCCCTGTTTTTGCGCCAACCAAACCAGGTCTGCACCCGGATCTGCCACAGCCGGAAGACCTGCCTCAGAGATAATGGCCACGTCTTCTCCCGCCAACAGGGGTGCCAGCAAACCCTCCACTTCCGCCGCGGGCGTATGTTCATTCAACTCGTAGAAAATCAATCCCTCGATCTGCCCCTTCAATCCTGCTTTGGAAAGATAACGGCGGACGGTCCGAATTTCTTCTGCCACAAAATGCCGAAGATGATGGATTCGTTCCAGCACAGAAGCCGGAATTACCTCTTGAGGATCATTCTCACCCAGGGGAGACGGAATCAAATATAATTTTCCTTTCATATCGCAAAGTTAAACAAATTTTCTACCTTTGACGAATGCAAAACAAGCTCATCTTCTTAGGTACCGGCACATCCCAAGGAATCCCCATGATCGGGTGTTCCTGCCCCGTCTGCAAATCAACGGATCCGCACGACAAACGGTTGCGCTGTTCCATCTACCTTGAATACGAAGGATTGCAATTGGTCGTTGATGCCGGCCCGGATTTCCGCCAACAAATTCTGCGCGAAAATATCACCAACCTGGATGCCGTGCTACTCACACACCAGCACAAAGACCACACCGGTGGTTTGGATGACATTCGGGCTTTCAATTATCTATACGATAAGAATTTCCCCATTTATGCGGAAGAACGGGTCCAAGCCTCGCTCAAACAAGAATATGCCTATGCATTTGCAGCTTGTCCCTACCCGGGTATTCCACAATTTGAATTGCACACCATTGATGAATCACCTTTCCAGATTCAAGGACGGGCGATCATTCCCATCCGAGCTTGGCATCACCGTCTGCCCATCCTGGGATTCCGCTTTGGCAAATTGGCTTATCTAACCGATGCCAACCGTATCGAGCCGGAAGACATCGAAAAAATAAAAGGTGTTGAGATTTTCATCATCAACACCATTCGGCATACGCCACACTTGTCTCATTTCTCCTTACCCCAAGCCCTGGAGGTCATCCGTCAAGTAGGAGCCCGCGAGAATTTCCTCACCCATCTCTCCCACCAGATCGATGCGCATCAGGCATTGAAAGCGCTGCTCCCTACAAACGTACAACCCGCCTACGACGGGTTGTGCATTCAATTTTAACCAATTGCGAAGGTTAGCCCGAAACGGAAGTTGACACTGAACGTATCAATGGGCAAGAATTGGGGCGTCATGTTTAAGTAGGTATAGTCGCTACCCAGGAAGAGGTTCACCCCATACTTCGGTGTGAATTCCAACAACCAGCCAATGGACTTCGCATAATTCAAGACCGAATAATTGACACCCAATGCCATCCAGTTGGTCGGACGGAGGTTGTATGAGAAGGTCAATTCTGTTTCGGTGCGCATCGGCCGGAAACGGGCATAATACAACACACCCACACTCATACTGTTGTTCAAGAAAGGATATTCCGCGCCCAAGTACAGACGAGGATCTGTGCTGTAGGAGGCAGACTCCGTAAGCGGGGTTTCATGAAAATTAGCCAAGGCCATGAGTTCATCCGCAATTTGGTTCAAAGCCGATTCAAAATCATAGTCTTCCAAAGTCAGATCCGGGAAGCCCAGGTATGAGAACTGGCCCGTTGACACCAACTGCTGTACATTTTCTTCTTTGAAAGAAAGCTTACCCAAATCGGTCACTGACGCAGAGATCCGTAAACCGTCCAAGTACGGAATACCGAGGTTGAACTCATATTCTGCCCCCAAATCAAAACCAACGCCAAAACCACCAATGCCCAGATCTTTCAATTGGGGCAATTCGAAGGGTTCATTTTCGTTTTCCGGCATTCGTAAACCCTTACCCATCAACCAACCCACAGCATCTGTATTCACCAGCCATGCATCCGAGGACAATTGAATATCCGCTTGATTGATGCGAAGATCAATTCGTTCCAGGGCCACCAAGAACTTGGCTTTTACACCGACACGAAGCCCCTCGATCCAATTTCCCAAATCTCGGGCATAACCCAATGAGGCTTGTGCATAGACATCTTGTTGCAAGGTAAAGTCTTTCAAGGTATAGGATTGGGGCACTTGATTCATCCCTTGCTTGGCAAAAGCAAACAAATCATAGGGAAGTTGCGTATCCGCAGCCACCCGAACGGAAAAGTCCAGGGTCCAATAAGAGCGTTCTCCGGTTCGGAACCCTAAATTCAAGAGATCGGTGTCTGCTTCCAAGTTCAAATAAGGATTGGACGGGAGTTGCGAAAGAAATTGCTGAGCCGATACCTCGGGATGCATAAAAGTCAGCAATTGGCCATTACTAGGAAACAGGAAATTGACGACACCCAGGTTGCTGTTCACCGCGACACCCAGGTTGCCCACTCCTGGCAGGCCCAAGTAATTGTTCGCAGGCACCATCGCCGGATTCAAACGGTTTCGCAAGGTCGCATTTTCGGCAAAATAACTTCCACGAAGTGCTTGTGCCGACAAGGCTGCATTGAACAGTACTAAAATCAGTACACAAAGTGTCCAGCGGCAAATTCTATTTCTCATAACAAATTCCCCCATTGATCAATTGTTCCAGTAAGCCCGCCCGGCACCGCAATCGCCAAACTGGCTCGAATAAAGTCTTTTTCTTCCAAGACTACAGCACTCAAATCAGGCGAAGTCACTTGGAAACTCACGCGCAGGCTGGACAAGGCTTCTGCAGAAGCACCCGGAGCCAGTTTCACTTGCAGATCCAACTGCGTCATGCCCGGCGATCCATCCGGATGACAGGCTGCTACCTGCTGCATCACCGCTCCATCCGTAGCGATGATCCGCCCCTGTTCATCCAACAATTCCAGGTGCATATCCACTTGCAAGGGCAGCGTATTGGCTACTTCTCCCACAAATTTCAAGGTACCCATTTCCAAGATTTTACCCAAAATAGACGGCATCCCAGTCAAAGTATCGGCCATCGCAATGTGCAAGTCCGGGCCAAACGACAAGGGCAATACAAATTGATAGCCCACTTCCAATTGGTAGTCCGCATCCGGAACCAGGATGTGATCCTTACTGGTATCCGTTTCTCCCTTCACGTGCATACGGAAGGATTCGGGCAACTTCTTGAACAGAGAAGAAAAATCTTGTTGAACAAACTGGTAGCCTTCCGGAACATCTTGCTCATTGCCACCAATCCAGTAATGAGTTGTCGAAGGTTGATCCGGATCCGGTGTGTAAGGAAGACCCAAATTCAAGCTTATTTTAGAAGTCTCATCTTCCTGACCATTGCGGATCGCCACCAAATCCACCGAAGCATCCATAGCAATCCCCAGGTTGGAAGTCATATCCAACAAGAAATGAGGATTGGACAAATCCATGACAAAATTTTCATCCATCATGAAGGCCGGCACTTCGAGAAAATTCACCTCCATGTTGTATCCAAAGGCATAATCCAGTTTACCCACCACTTTACTTACCGCAAGATCCTTCATATCCATAATCACCTTTACCTCTATCGGTGTGGATGCCATCGGACGCGCCGCATACTGGCTATGATCAACCACCACATTCTCCGCATACAAGCGAGTACGAACACGGATCGTTTTATCCAAAACAAACGGACTCACCAATTCTATCTCAGACAAATCGAAACCTGTAATCTTCAAAGGGTCCACTGTTAAGGTATTGTTTTCCAGATAGGCATTGATGGACAGAATGTGATCTTCGCTCAAACGGGCATCCTCGGAAAGGAATTCTTCCGGAACCTCCACATCCAACTCCAAACGATAATCTGCAGTAATACCCGGAATCTCGGGAAGTTCCACCTTGAGATTAAAGGTGGCATCGTTCATATAAATACAAGCCAACTGCTCGATTTCTCGCGGAATGTTAACCGGTCCGAGACGCAAGTGAAAATCCATAAATTCTCCGTCAGTCATTCGCACGGGTGCCGGACTTGATTCGACAAAGTCGGTCCAATCAATGGACATGGCTTCCTCCACGGTCAAGTCCTCAAAATGCAAAGCACCGGACAAATCCGGAATTTGATCACTCAAATCAATGGCATCAGCCAACTCAATACGATATGAGCCATCTTCGGCTACTTTTAAGAATTCAACATCCTCTTCCGAAAGAAAATCACTCAAACGAAGGGTGTCAGTACTTCCCAACGGAAAAACAAAAGCTTCTCCGCCAAAGGAAATGGTGTCGTCCACATTTCCCAAATCATAGGATTGATCGACACATGAATTTACCAAGATTGCACCAACAAGCAACAATAAGGCAACAATCACAAATTTATGTTTCATATTTTATAAAATTAATCAATTGATATCCACAAAGTTAACTTTATTTTTCAATCAATATTACTTTATTCAAAGAAACATACCACAAATAACCTTTGACGTTCCAGCCCATCTGCGATACCTTCTCCAGATAACGCCGCACCTGTTTGACATATTCTCCGCTTTCTACATGACCGAACTTATAATCCAGGACGATAGCCTGCTTGTCTTTGACCATAACACGGTCTGGGCAGACCAATTGCCCTTGCTGGTCCAGAATCGTCATCTCGTTATAGGTCTGATAGGTTCCGTCAAACCAATGCTGATCACGAACCCGCTCCAAAGCTTGCCTCAATTCATGCGTAACCGCCTCCACATCTGCTTGCGCCAATTCCCCATCCATCACGGCGATGTGAATGCTCTTGGAGAGTTCCGTTGCTTTTTCAACGCGCGAAAGGATCTTGTGCATCACCACCCCGCGAGTCCGATCCGAATCGCCCGAAAAGAAATCAGCCCCCTGCAGGGACAACTGCAAGCGGTTTCCAATGGGGATGGACCGGAAAACAGCTTCTTCTTTGAGTCTCTGATTCTCCTCAGACGCCTGCTGCGGCTGCACAATGCGACCCTGACCAATCTCCAGGACTTTCCAGCGATCATCGGCCTCCAACGGCAAGAATGCTCGATCGTAATGGCTGTACAAGAGATTGGACAACGAATTAATGGAATAATCTCCTTTTTTCTTGATTTTCGGTTGGGCACTTAAAATGATCATCTCCTCTTTGGCCCGCGTAAAAGCCACATACGCAACATTCAAAAGGTCCACCAGATAATACTGGCGCTCTTTCCAGTAGTCCTCTGAAAACCAAGAATTTTTCAAATCCGCATTGTACGGCAAGGGCAAAATCGGCAACATATTGAAAGGTGCTTTCTGGGGAGTCACCCACAGATAGGTTCCCATATTGCCACGAGGACTAAAAAGCTCATCCAAAAATGGCAAGATAAGAATTTTGGCATCCAACCCTTTCGACTTATGTACCGTCAAGATTCGCAACGCATCTTCTCCCTCCGGAGCCTGCACACAACGATTGCAGCCCGTTTCATCCCACCAAGTCAACAGTTCTTTGATGTTTCCTCCGTGGTACCCCATGGTAAACTCCAATACGGCATCCAGGAAAGTGCGGATGAAGATGGATTCCCGATGTTCATCGGGAGACAGTTCCCGAACCAGACGTTCACACAAGGCGTACAAAGAAACATCCTCAGGCAAAGAACCTTGATCCGATAGTTGCTTCAATCGTCCGACCAAGCCCAACACCGCCTCCGAGCTCGAAAGCGTCAAGGACTCCTCCGTCACGACCCGATAACCTTGACCCAACAAATGAGCGGCCAGCAGGCTTCCCTCTTTGTTCTTGCGCACCAGCAGCGTAATATCCCGCAGGTGAAAACCTCGGCCCAATATTTCTTCAATAATTTCAGGAAGACGCTGCAATACCGCCGCTTTCCAATCCTTATCAGCCACTCGCTCCCGATCCACAAACTGCAGGGACACGCGACCAAAACCGGCATTCTTGGACACGACTTCCTGTTTGACATCCGCAAAAATCTGACGAATCAAACTGGCTTTCGGAGACGTATCCAACAAGTCATAGCCGCGCTCTTTGTTGTAGACTTGTTGCACAGCTTCTGCGGCTTTGGAAAAGAAGGCATTGTTAAAATGAACAATAACTTCAGCACTACGCCAATTTTCCCGAATCGGATACTCCTGGTACATTGAGGAATCGAGACTGGCCTGAATTTTATGGTTCAGCAGTTGCCAATCCGAATTTCGCCATCGGTAAATACATTGCTTGACATCCCCTACCACCAAGTTATCTTGATGATTGTCAAGACTGTCCTTCAACAAGGGACTGAAATTTTTCCACTGCAAGGTGGAGGTATCTTGAAACTCATCCAACATATAATGACGGATGCGTGTCCCTATTTTTTCATAGACAAACGGGGTATCATCTTGTCCAATCAGACGATTCAGAAAATAATTGGTCTCGGACAGCAAAACCAGGTTATTTTCGCGACAATAGCGGTAAAGGTGTTCCCGAATATCTGCAAATAAGGCAATGACATTGATGTTCATCAAAATCACCGAGGCTGTTATCATGTCCTTCCGCTGATCCTCAGTCAATGAGTTCGGATCTTGTTGCTCCAGTTCAGACAATTGATCGTGGAGTTGTTCAAGGGCTTCCCGATACTTGCGAATTGAAGGCTTATCCCGCAAACACGCTTCCATTTCGCGACTCTTGAGTTTGTATTCTTCCGAGAAAAGACGGTTACCCATTTCTTTGATTTTCGCCGTAGCATCCCACGACGCGCCTCGTTCTATGTTTTCCACTGAAAGGGTAATCAGCCAATCCAACAGCTCCTCCTCACCTTCCAAGTTATTCATCATCTCATCCACAGCCTCGGACAAGACCCGTTGCTGATCCAATTCAATGTTGTAATTCGCAGCCTGTCCCAATTCCCGGGCAAAAGAGCGCATCACCCGCTGAAAGAAACGGTCAATGGTACTGACTTGAAAGGCCGTATAATCATTCAGAATCTCAACCAACAAGCGGCGTGCCTGTTCTTGTCGGGGATGCTTCGGGTCTTGCGCCAAGTTGTCCAGCTCCTGAATAATACGGTGCTTCATTTCCTCCGTCGCCTTGTTGGTAAAGGTAACCGCCAGGATGTGACGAAACGATTGTTCCGATTGGAACAACAGGTTCAAGTACTCCTGGGTCAGACGGTGAGTTTTCCCAGAACCGGCAGAAGCTTTATAGATTTTTAACATAGTGCGTATTACAATAGTTGACAAATGAACAATATTCACAAGGTGAATGGAAACCATCCCTACGCGAAGTCCTGACAAAGGGTTTGGTCGGATCCATGATTTCATCCAACAAACCTTTCAACAATTGGGCATACTTTTCGGCATCCTGCGGAGTCACCCGAATGGTGGGCACCACATCCTTGAACAGGTCTTTGGCCGAATAAACGGCAAGATCCACCTCCAGTTTGGGATTGTACACCGGCTTATCGGGCTCATTCAAGGTACCCCGACGACAAAGCAGATCGTAGAAATAAAGTTGGAATGCCGTATAAGGCCGCTTTTCGGAGGAAACATCAAACATTTCTTCCACTTGCTTATACTCCATGGACGATCCTCCGGTTTTGTAATCCACGATGCGCCAGTTTCCAAATTTACGGTCGATCCGGTCGATAAACCCTTTCAAAAGCACCGTTGATCCATCGGACAACGCAAAAGGAGTGATCCTTTTCTGTTCCAAGGCTTCCAATACCGGAATTACTTCCAGATCCTGCTCCAGAACACGCAGTGCGATGCGCTTTAACAAGGCTGCTATAATCCGGTTCTTTCCGGTAATTTCAGAGACATTCATCTCCGAACGAAAGGCTTGCGCAATTTTCTTTTCCAAAAGTAAGGAATGCCCATTCAAGATCTCCTCCACTAACTCATCATCAAACTCATTGCCTACCATCGGCTCGTACAACAATTGAATCACCTTGTGAAAGAGGGTACCGAAGGTGCTTGCCTCTACGTCCTCCACCACTTCGTCTTGCTGCTGTATCCACATTCCGAAGAAAAACATCAAGGGACATTTTAGGTAATTGTTCAAAGAACTGGCCGAAAACGAACTGGTTCGAAGACGTTCCAAAATCGCAGGCGTCTTATGAACGACGACCTCTTCCGGCTGCGCTAGACAAATCTCACTCTCCAAAGTAGTTTCCTGCAACGGCAAACGATACTGGTAGCGCAATTGTTTAATAAAGCGACTCTCTTCCCCCGTCTTCATTCCTTCGGTACGTTGGTCATACAAAAGCCAAACCCGTTTGGCCCGACTAATCATCCGATAAAAATAGTAGGCCTGAATGGCATCCTGTTGCTCGTAGGTCGGTAGACCAAATCCCTTACGGAGCTGGTAGGGTATAAAGGAGTTACTGACTGCCTGACGCGGGAAAATTCCTTCATTGACCGACAACACTACCAGGTTCTCAAAATCCAATGCCCGTGTTTCCAAGGGGCCCATGATCTGCAAGCCCGACAAAGGCTCTCCCCGATAAGGAATGGATACACCTGCTGTCAACTGATCCAGAATACGCAGCCAAGACTTAAGTTCCAACGGCAAATTCAAATCCCGCAAGCGAACCAAAACCGCGTAAAGATGGTACAAAAATTCCTTATCCACCGGGGAGAAGTTCTTACCCAACTGGTGAAAGGTCTCGATAAAATAATCTGCCACTTCCCTTACATAGGCTATTTTTTCGTCCGGCTGCTGCTGGGTTCTCGGAAGAGGCACCTGGCCGAACAGCTGATCAAACTCGGGGATTCCCAGCTGTGTCAGTTCCGATTCCGGTACATAAATCAGATTATTTTGGGTAACCCGACTGCGTATTTGATGAATTGCCGCCTGATACTGCGAGCAAAGACAAGGATGATTCAACAGATTCAGCAAAGATGCGTGGTAAAACATGCGACTCTCTCCGTCACAACGGCACTTGTCCACCAACTGCGCAAGACAACGGAAGAAAGACTGAATCTTGCTGTTGTGCAAGGGATAGCCCATGGTCACATTGACCCGATTTACAGTTTGCGGCAAGGATTCTAAGAGCGGGTCCAAGAGCTGTTCCTGCGGCAGGACGATGGCTGTTTTAAAAAGACGGTCCACATCGGTTTCAGGCAGATTCGGCAAGATGGTTTCCTCCAACAAACGTCCTACATACTTGGCTTGCCCCACCAGAGAGGGAACCCCAATCACAGTAACTTCAGGCATGGATTCCGGAGCATCTGCAGCAGACAACTCGTGTAAACTCGGAAAGTCCCGCAGGTTCTCTTGCACAAACCAAGAGGCCTTGTTATAGGGATCTCGGATGAGCGAGCCTGCATAATCCCAGTAAAAATCAGCCCGCTGTTCATCCCGTAAAAAGGCCAATAACTTCCGTTCACAAGCCGTCAGCGCATTCAATCCCACAAAAACATAACGGGGATGCGCATCCAAACGTTGACGGACTACACTATCCGGGTGCGACAATTGCTCCACCACCCGACGATACAAGGCGCCATCGTATCCCATGCCTTCCGCTGCGAGTTCTTGATTAAACGCCTGATACAAAGGATACAGAATCTCCCACGTCTTCTTAAAGGACTGCTCATTGGATGAAGGGCTCTGTTTCCGGAAACTGGACCAGAACTGCCGGATTGCCAACAATTGATCTTCTTCCAAAAAATCGTAGCCGGCATCCAACTCCCGCAGGTCGTGAATATTGGCAAATAATTGCTGTGCATCGACCAAATATTTGTCCAAATCACTGAAATCATTCAACAGGAGATCGCCCCAGACCAAAAAATGCTCCAGGGTTTCTGTCTGATCACCCGTCAAGTCTCGGTATAAACCATGCAGACGCAACAGCGCACCAATCCGATCGACCGGAAGGCGGTCCGACAGCTCATAAAACAAAGCATTGATAGTTGTTACAGGCGGTGAAAAGATAGCTCCACCCGCTTGGTGACCCAAGTATTTGCGAAAAAACAAGGATGAACGCCGGTTCGGGAATACGAAACAGGCATTCATCCATGTATCCCGCTCTCGAGTCAAGTAGATATCAGCAACTTGACGCAGGAATTCCATCGTATCAGATTCTTTTTTTGATCGCTTCAGTTTGTGCCTCATAGCCCGGTTTTCCCAGCAAGGCAAACATATTCTTTTTATAGTCCTCCACACCCGGTTGGTCGAACGGATTCACCCCCAAAAGGTAAGCACTAATACCACAAGCTTTCTCAAAGAAAAAGTACAACGCGCCCAAATGGTACTCATCGATACGGGGTATTTCCAAGCGGATGTTCGGCACTCCACCATCGATGTGAGCCAACCGTGTTCCCAATTCTGCCATCCGGTTGCAGGCCTCCATCCTACGACCGGCCAGGAAATTCAAGCCATCGGTATTTTGAGGATCGATCGGGATCTCCAGGCTACGTTTGGGTTCCACCACCGAAAGTACCGTTTCAAAGATGGTACGTTCACCATCTTGAATGTATTGGCCCATCGAGTGCAGGTCGGTTGTGAAATTGACAGAAGCCGGAAAAATACCCAAGCCTTGCTTGCCTTCTGACTCTCCGTACAATTGTTTCCACCACTCCCCGATGTATTGCAACTTCGGCACAAAATTCACTAAAATCTCAATCTTCTTACCGGCACGATACAAAGCGTTTCTGGCTGCAGCATACAACAACGCCGGGTTCTCCGAGGTTGATTTGCGGCACAAAGCGGCCATGTCCCGGGCACCTTGCAGCAAGGCCCGAATGTCAAAGCCAGCCGCTGCAATCGGCAAAAGGCCCACCGGTGTCAGGACCGAAAAACGACCGCCCACATCATCGGGAATCACAAATGTTCGATAACCTTCCTGATCAGCCAAGCCTTTCAAAGCACCTCGAGCGGCATCTGTCACCGCCACAATGCGTTGCCGGGCAACGGCTTGTCCATAACGTTTCTCCATCCATTCTTTCAAGATCCGGAAAGCCACAGCCGGCTCGGTCGTGGTACCCGATTTGGAAATCACCACCACAGCTACTTCCCGTTGCTGCATCAAATCCAGCAATTCACTATGATAATCTTCGGACAAATTTTGTCCAGCAAAGACAACTTGCGGTCCTCCCAACTGAGCTGAGAAGGTATGTGAAAGTGCTTCCAAGGTTGCTTTCGCTCCCAGGTAGGAGCCGCCAATACCGACCGCTACGACCAGGTTTACACCCGCCTCTTTCCACGCACGGACCACTTCTTCGCAAGCAGCCAGCAAGTCTTCCGGTGTTTGCTCCGGCAAATCCAACCATCCCAAAAAATCATTTCCCGCACCGGTACGTTGATCTAGGACTTCCAGCGCTTTCACGGCATCATTCCACAATGCATCCACGGATACAACTGACTGAACCGCACTCAAATCTACTTTCAACATATTATCTTGTTTTAAAATTACTGCAACTCACGGCACAAATTGCCGAAGACACGAACCGCATAACGGTGCTCGTACAGAATCGCATAAACAGCATCCACAATGGGCATGGATACCGAATAGCGTTGTTTGATTTTATAGATGGCCTTGACAGCATAATGCCCTTCGGCCACCATGTTCATTTCAGACTGGGCCGCCACAACCGAATAGCCCTTTCCAATCATACTTCCGAAAGTCCGATTCCGACTGAATTGCGAATAACACGTAACCAGCAAGTCTCCCAAATAAGCCGAACGGGAAGTCACCCGACTGCTATCCGGATAAGTCGCATCCAAGAACGAAATCAATTCATTGAAAGCCGAAGTAATCAGCACCGCCGTAAAATTGTCCCCATAACCCAAGCCATGGGCGATACCGGTCGCTACTGCATATACATTCTTCAACGCCGCCGCATATTCAACCCCATAAATATCCGTACCCGGAATGGTATTCACATAGTCACATCGGAACATGTCGCACAAGCGTTCTGCAACCGACTGGTATTTGGAGGTCAAAGTCAAGTAGGAAAGGCGTTGCATCCCCATTTCCTCGGCATGGGACGGACCGCTGATGATTCCAATTTGATCATACGGAATCTGACAAACGCGGTTGAAATACTCAGCGATCGTCAGATAATCCGGTGTCACAAAGCCTTTGATTGCAGAGATCAGAAACTTATCTTTCAAAGAATGCGTCAATTGGGAAATCTCCGCCTCAAAATAGGCAGACGGTATGGCAAAAATCAGAATATCCGATGAGGCGACCACCTCGTCCATAGAAGAACTCATTGTCAACTGATTCGGATCCAAATACACGGAACTCAAATAGGAACAATGATGTCTGTACTTCTGGATATGAGCAATTACATCCGGATTACGCAGGTACCAAGAAACATGATTTCCTTTGTACTGCATCAACTTGACCAAGGCTGTTGCCCAACTACCCCCGCCGATTACGGCAATCCGTAGATTCTCCCGATCGAAAATATTGGCATCCATAGGGCGAAGTTACGTCATTTTTTCTTAATGGGCAACCGGAACACCCCTTTTCAGCACAAGAGCACGCAGAACTTGATTTTGTCACTTTTCTAAAGCGACGAAACACCCGGTAAATCACCCAACATATAACTAATGAAATAATCAAAATCGTAAAAAATAATTGCCAACGTTCTCCCATTCCCCTATGCTCCCCACCAATAAGACATCAACCGTACCAAGTAAGCAACCACCCAAGCCAAGGTCGTCGTATAAAAGATGGACCAAAGTGCCCACTTCCAGCCGGCTTCTTTTCGAATGGCAGCAATCACAGCAACACAGGGAAAATACAAGAGAATGAACAGCATAAATCCAAAGGCCACCCAAGGTGTAAAACCAGCAGCATGTTCCAACCCCTCATCTGCATATAAAACCTCCATGGTACTGACCACCACTTCTTTGGCAGCCACACCGGTCAACAAACTAACTCCCATTTTCCAGTCAAAGCCCAAAGGCTCTATCAGCGGTTCCATACTTTGTCCAATTTGAACGATGTACGAGGCATCCTCGCGACCCGAAGCCCGATCCAACGGGAAATAATCCAAGGCCCAAATCAAAATGGAAGCCGCCAAAATCACCGTTCCCATTTTCTTCAAATACTGGACAGCTTTGTTCCACATGTGGATCACCGTATTGCGCAAGGTCGGAATCCGATACGGAGGAAGCTCCATCACAAAAGGATCCGATACTTTCCGAAAAAATGTCTTATTAAGAAAGATACCTGTCAAAATCGCAAACAGCACGCCAATGGCATAAATTGTAATCAATACCAACCCTCGGTGCTTCGGGAAAAACGCACTCACCAACAAAATATAGACCGGCAAACGGGCACTGCAAGACATAAATGGAACAATCAGCATGGTCATCAGGCGATCCCGACGACTCTCCAAAGTTCGGGTCGCCATCACCGCCGGCACGTTGCAGCCAAAACCCATCAGCAGCGGGATGAACGACTTCCCGTGTAATCCGATCTTATGCATCAGGCGATCCATAATGAAGGCCGCACGAGCCATATAGCCCGTATCCTCCATCAAGGATATGAAAAAGAAAAGAATCAAAATATTCGGCAGAAAGACCAGTACACCACCAACCCCAGCAACAATCCCGTTCACCAACAAATCGGTCAAAGGTCCCGGTTGCATACTTGCAGACAACCAAGCTCTCAGGACTTCTACCCCTTGTTCAATCCACTCCATCGGATAACTGCCTAAGGTAAAAGTCGTTTGGAACATGAGCCACAAGAAAAAGATCAGAATCGGAATACCCAGCCACCGGTGGGTCAACAGGCGATCAATGTGGGTACTTCGTATCCGCGACTCCTGAGGAGATGCTTGAAAGGTTTCCCGCAAAGCTCCCCGTACAAATCCATATTTCTGATTGGTGATGCAGGTCCGGACATCCTCCCCATATTCTTTTTCCACTTTCTCACGCCAGCGGGTTGTCAACTCAAACAACTCATTCCGGAAAGGTGTTTCCTTGAATTGCTCCATCATTTCCGCATCGCCTTCCAAGAGTTTCAATGCCACATACCGGGGCGTATAGGCGGCCGTCACCTCACGATCCTGGTAGACCCATTGTTTTACCTGATGGATAGCCTCCTCCATTTCTTCTCCGTAGTTGATGTGGATGTGGCGGACTGTTTCCGAACGGTCCTCATAAACCTCGATGATCCGATCCAGCAGCGCATCAATTCCATTGCCCCGGGAAGCCACTGTGGGAACAATCGGGAAACCCAACAAATGCCCCAACGCCTCACAATCCAGGCTAGCCCCACTCTTGTCCAATTCATCGTACATATTCAAGGCCATCACCACCCGGATGTTCATATCCAGCAACTGGGTAGTCAAGAACAAATTTCGCTCAAGAGCTGTTGCGTCCACCACATTGACTACCAGGTCGGGGTGTTCCTGTACGATGTATTCCCGGACATAACGTTCTTCGGGAGTGTACTCGGTCAACGAATAGGTACCCGGCAAATCAATCAGTTGTATGGTATAACCCCGATGATGGAAAACACCGGTCTTGGCTTCTACGGTCACCCCACTATAATTACCTACCCGTTCCTGCAAGCCGGTTGCCCGGTTAAACAGGGAGGTTTTTCCACAGTTCGGGTTACCGACCAATGCGATGTCTATGATCTTTGAACGCCGGTCTGCTTCTTCCCGAATCTCCTCCTCGGCAAAGGTTTCTACTTGGGGATCCTCAAAAGCAGCCGACTCACGCAACACCTCCACCATGGCCGCCTCACTTCTACGCAATGACAAGTGACCACCGAGCAGACTATATTCAATGGGGTCCTGCAAGGGGGCATTCTTAATCACCTGTACCCCAACACCTCGCACAAAGCCCATCTCAACCAACCGGTTGCGAAAGTTACCGTGGCCGTGGACCTTTACCACCACACACTTAGCTCCCGTAGGGATCTGAGCCAGACTCAAATATTTCTGCTGCATCATCATTTCTTTTTGTTAACCGGTCAGGTGTTCTTTACGTAACGCATGGCTGCTTCCACAGCCAACTGATCACAACGTTCATTCTCGGGATGACCGGCATGCCCTTTAATCCAAACAAAACGGACACGATGGCGGCGATATACCTGTAAGAATCGCTGCCACAAATCCGGATTCGCCTTTTTATCAAACTGCTTACGTTCCCAGTCGAACAACCATCCTTTGGAGACGGCATTCACTACGTAAGAAGAATCGCTGTACACGGTCACCTCCGCATTGGGACGCAACAATGCCTCCAATCCAATGATGACAGCCAACAATTCCATACGGTTGTTGGTGGTCATCGGCTCCCCACCGGAAAGTTCTTTGTAATGCTTTCCGCAACGCAACACCACCCCGTAGCCACCCGGCCCGGGATTGCCTCGCGAAGATCCATCCGTAAACAATTCAATCGGAAGCGGCATAAGCTTAGTTGGCAGATTCCTCAGAGGACTTTCCAATCAAATCCTCCACATTATCAGTTCCTTTTCCGTGCATGAATGTGCGTACTTTCAACACGTTCGAACGCATTTCGTCATAACTTCTACGATTTTTCACCACATCGATGGCCATATAAATCGAAGAGAGCATCGGCAATGCATTGGCTTCGTTCTTGGTCACCAATTCAAAGGCAGTACCGTGATCCGGACTGGTGCGTACTACCGGCAAACCCGCGGTAAAGTTCACACCGGTATCGAAAGACATGAGTTTGAAGGGAATCAAACCTTGATCGTGGTACATGGCCAAAACTCCATCAAACTTCGTATAACTGTTATTGCCATAGAAACCATCCGGCGAATAAGGACCAAAGGCCAGGATATTCTCAGCCAATACGCGTTCAATGGCCGGTTTGATGATCGTTTGCTCTTCGTCACCCAACAAACCGTTGTCGCCACAGTGCGGATTCAAGCCCAGCACCGCAATTTGGGGACGTACTACCCCAAAATCCCGCTTGAGCGACTCATTCATCACACGCAATTTCTCAACAATTTTATCAATGGTAATTTCTTTGGAAACATCGGCAATGGAGGTATGCGTTGTCACCAAACCCACCCGCATTTTTTCTGAACAAAGGAACATCAACGAATGTTCTGCCTCAAACTTGTTAGCCAGGTATTCGGTATGTCCTTTGAATTGGAAGGAAGCATCCGCCATGTTCGATTTGTTGAACGGTGCTGTAACAACCGCATCCAGGAGCCCTTCTTTCAAATCATCCGTTGCCCGTTCCAACGACAACAATGCCGCATTCGCTGATTCCGGCGTCGGTTGACCGGGATCAATTTGAAGACTATCCGGAATACAATTGATGATATTGATGCGTTTGGGATGAAAATCCTTGGCTGAATTGATGATATTTGTATTCAAATTTTCGGCATCTGCCACAGCTTTCCGGTAAAATCCGATGATCCGGGAAGATCCGTAAATAATCGGAATGCAGAGATCTGTAATTCTAGAATCCTGCAACGACTTGATAACTACCTCCGGACCAATTCCATTCGTATCTCCGAGTGTTATTCCTATGATTATTTTTTGTCCCATAGACGATGCTATTTAAAAATCAAATTCATAAAACGGTGCAATTTACAAAAAAATTATTTTTTATGTACCTTTGCGTGATGGCAAATATATTGGATCGGGACATACAATACCTTGCCGGCATCGGTCCCAAAAGAGCCGAGCTCCTTCGGAAAGAATTGGATATTCATTCCTTCCGAGACCTGTTGTACACCTTCCCCTTCCGCTACCTGGACCGGACACGCATCTATGCCATTCGGGAAATCGAAGCCACGATGGCTTGGGTACAGATTCGAGGCACCGTAGTCGGCATTTCCTACGCCGGCGAAAACCGGGGCAAGCGATTGGTTGCAACCCTTTCAGACCGCACAGGACGCATTGACCTGATCTTCTTTCAAGGCATCCGGTACATAGAACAAAAAATCAGCATCGGTAAAGAATTCATTGTATTTGGCCGACCTTCTTCGTTCAACGGAAGTTTGAACTTTGTCCACCCGGAACTGGAAGACCCCGAAACAGCCCTTTCCCAAGGACAAACCATGACCGGAGTATATTCCAGCACGGAGAAACTCCGAAACAACGGGATCGGCATCAAAGTATTTTCAAAACTGATTCACAACCTGTTGCAACAATGCCTGGATCAAATTCCGGAAAGCCTTCCGGAACACATTCGACAACGGTGTGGATTGATTTCCATCCGGCAAGCCTTGCGCAACATCCATTTTCCTGAAAATTTACAGGCACTGGAACAAGCCCGTGCACGATTGAAATTTGAGGAATTGTTCTACTTGCAACTTTCCCTGCTCAAGCAAAAGAATGTCCGTATGCGACATGGTTCAGCCCCGGTATTTGGGCGTATCGGAGAATACTTCAACGATTGTTATTGCCGCCTGCCCTTTGAACTGACCAACGCACAGAAAAGAGTCATCAAACAAATCCGCACCGACATGCGGAGCGGCCTACAGATGAACCGCTTACTGCAAGGGGATGTCGGTAGTGGAAAAACCATGGTTGCCTTCCTGTGTGCGGCTATTGCTGCAGACAACGGTTTTCAGACCTGTCTGATGGCACCCACCGAAGTCCTTGCCCAGCAACACTACCAAGGGGCCCTGCAATTCGCAGGCAATTCGGGACTCAAAGTGGCTCTACTGACAGGAAGCACCAAAACCAAAGAACGCCGCCGCATACTTGAGGAACTGGCAGACGGACAAATCCACCTGCTCGTTGGCACACATGCCGTCATCGAAGACCCCGTACAATTCCAGCGATTGGGCTTTGCCATCATCGATGAACAACACCGGTTTGGCGTAGAACAACGGGCCCGCCTGCGCTACAAAGCGGAGCTCCCGCCTCACATTCTGGTGATGACGGCCACCCCCATTCCGCGCACCCTGGCTATGACCCTATATGGCGACCTGGATGTTTCCGTATTGGACGAATTGCCGCCTGGACGCAAGCCCATTACCACCCGTCATCTTTCGGAGAAACACCGGTCAGCCCTCTACCGTTTCCTAAAAGAAGAAATCAAAAAGGGCCGGCAAGTGTTCATTGTCTATCCGATGATCAAAGAATCCGAAAAGATGGACTACCAAAATCTACAAAACGGTTATGAAGAAATCGTACAGGAATTTCCTGCACCCGAATACATCACTGCCGTGGTTCACGGCCAACAGAAAAATGAAGACAAGGCGCACGACATGCAACTGTTCGCTGACGGGAAAGCCCATATTCTGGTAGCGACTTCGGTCATCGAAGTAGGCGTGAATGTACCCAACGCATCGGTGATGGTCATTGAAAGTGCAGAACGATTTGGACTCTCCCAGCTTCACCAGCTCCGCGGCCGGGTAGGCCGAGGTGCTGAGCAATCGTACTGCCTGCTTATGACCGGGTACAAGTTGTCCCAAGAATCCCGTCAACGCATCAACCTGATGTGCAGTACCAACGACGGTTTTGAACTGGCGGAAGCAGACCTCCGGATGCGAGGACCGGGCGACATCGAAGGAACACAACAAAGTGGACTGGCCATGGACCTGCGCATTTCAAACCTCTCTAAGGACGGACCGCTGCTCAACTATGCTCGGGAACTTGCGCAAGACATCCTCCAACAAGACCCGCTTTTGGAACGTCCTGAAAACAAGCTGCTGACCCATCAGCTTACCTACTTACGAACCCACTGTGAAGAACCGATTGACTACTCCCGCATCAGTTAAGCCATTATGCATTTTCTCATCCGCCTGCTTAAAGAATGGACCCTGCCCATTGCGATGATCAGCGGCACGCTCGCCTATTTCGCATTTCATTATCTATCCATACTCAATCCCATTAAACCGGCCGTCTGGTATTTCGTGGATCACGTTACGCCACTGCTGATTTTCCTGCAACTGTTTCTAACCTTCTGCAAAGTGGAAATACCGGAATTAAAACCTCAAAAATGGCATTTTCGGTTACTGGCTTTCCAAATCCTTGCATCGTTGGCTATAACAGCTGCGCTGCTTCTCCTGCCAATGAATCCCACATACCACACGATCTTTGAAGGAGCCCTGGTATGTCTGATTTGCCCGACCGCCACTGCGGCAGCAGTCATCACCGATCGTCTGGGGGGCAGTGCCAGCCGCGTCACCAGCTACACCCTGCTATCCAACTTAATGGCAGCCTTGCTTGTCCCGATTCTCTTTCCTCTGGTACAACCCCAAGCCGGAACGAACTTTCTGGCTGCCTGTTGGCTCATCCTTAGCAAAGTACTTCCCTTATTGCTATTTCCATTTCTACTGGCCGTTTTGGTACGTCGCTACCTGCCTGGTCTGCACAAGCAATTATTGAAATACACCCCTTCCGCTTTTTACCTCTGGGCCATCGCACTGACGCTGGTCTGTGGCCAGACAGTCCGATCCCTGCACCAAAGCAGCGCTCCGAGCAGCGTCATGTGGTGCATTGCCCTGGTCGCCCTGGGCTGCTGCGCCCTCCAGTTCCTGATCGGCAAAAAAACCGGCAGCCAATTCGATGATCGAATGACTGCCGGACAAGCTTTGGGCCAGAAAAATACCATATTGGCTATTTGGATGGCCTATTCCTACCTTACCCCTCTTTCCTCATTGGCGCCCGGAACGTACGTTCTCTGGCAGAATATCTTCAACGGGTACCAACTTTGGAAAAAGGACAAAGGCGCTAAATCTAAATCTTAGAAGCTGCTCTTCAAGCCGGTTGCACGGTTGAATACCGGATGGTCCGGAGTGCTGTCCGGATCCACTGCGTAATAACCATTGCGTTCAAATTGTACTGCAATACCGGAACGGTCTTCCAACAAGGCCGGCTCAGCATACGCACAAGGAACAACCACCAAGGATTCCGGATTCAAATAGGACTTATAATCCTGTCCTTCCGGAATTCCGCCCATATCGGCTTCCGTAAACAAACGGTCATACAGACGCACCTCAATGGGTTTTGCATAATCAACCGGTACCCAGTGGATGGTTCCTTTTACGGAACGCCAAGGACCAACACCCGGTTTGGAATCCGGATCGTGGGTACAACGGATTTCTACAATCTCGCCTTGTTCATTCTTGATCACCTCTTCACACTTGATGATGTAACCATATTTGAGACGCACTTCTCCACCCGGTTTGAGGCGGAAGAATTTCTTGGGCGGTTCTTCCATAAAGTCATCCCGTTCGATGTACAATTCACGAGTGAAAGGCACACGGCGTGTTCCTGCCTCGGGATCTTCTGGATTCAATGCCGGATTGAAGTATTCCACACGACCCTCTTCCCAGTCGGTAATTACCAATTTCACCGGATTGGTCACCACCATGTAGCGGTTGGCGCGTTTGTTCAAGTCATCACGCAAGCACCATTCCATCAAAGACAAATCAATGATGTTGTCCCGTTTTGCCACTCCTACTTTTTCAGCAAATGCTCGAATACTTTCCGGAGTGTAACCACGACGGCGCAATCCACAGATCGTAGGCATCCGGGGATCGTCCCATCCGCTCACAAAGTTATTCTTCACCAGTTCGAGCAATTTACGTTTACTCATCACAGTATAAGTCACATTCAGACGAGCAAACTCGTGTTGATGCGAGGGATAAATTCCGAGTTGTTCAATGAACCAGTCGTACAACGGACGGTGTACATCAAATTCCAATGTACAGATGGAGTGGGTAATTCCTTCCAGCGAGTCACTTTGCCCGTGGGCATAGTCATACATCGGATAAATGCACCATTTGTCTCCAGTACGATGGTGGTGTGCGTGAATGATACGGTACATCAAGGGGTCACGCATCAACATATTCGGATGTGCCATATCGATCTTTGCCCGCAAGACTTTCTCGCCTTCCGCAAATTCGCCAGCACGCATCCGGGCAAACAAATCCAAGTTTTCTTCCACACTACGATCCCGCCAAGGACTGTTCTTGCCCGGGCTGTTGACCGTACCACGGTTCAATCGGATTTCTTCCTGAGTTTGATCATCTACATAAGCCAAGCCTTTGCGGATCAACTCAACTGCCCAATCATAAAGTTGCTCAAAATAATCCGATGCATAATGTTCTCCGGCCCAATCAAAGCCCAACCAACGGATGTCCGCTTTGATGGAGTCCACGTATTCCACATCCTCCTTCACCGGATTGGTATCATCAAATCGCAAGTTGGTTTTTCCGCCATACTGTCGGGCAAGACCGAAGTTCAAGCAAATGCTCTTGGCATGACCAATGTGCAAATACCCATTCGGCTCGGGAGGGAAGCGCGTTAATATTGACGAATGCTTACCCGATGCCAGATCGCCTTCAATAATTTCTTCCAAGAAGTTCAAGGTTCTCTTTTCTTCTCCTACAGTTTTCAGATCTTCCATAACTAGATTGATTAAAGTACAAAGATAGGTCTTTTGTATAAAAATCCCCACAATATTTGTTACTTTTGCCTCCCTAAAAACAGACGTAGAAAATACTTCCGACTATGATTTTATCAATGACCGGCTTCGGAAAAGCAGAAGCCACCTGTCAAGGCGAAAAATACAACATCGAAATCCGCTCGCTAAACGGCAAGAATTGTGATGTAACCCTAAAAACAAGCCTCCTGCCACGAGACAAGGAACCGCTTCTTCGCCAACAGATTGCCCAAACCCTGGTTCGCGGCAACATCGATGTCTTTCTTTCGGTAGAAAAGGCAACGGAACAGGCAACCAAATGCTTCGACAAGGCCATTGCCACCCACTACCTGCAACAGCTTACCCAATGGCAACAAGAGTTGGAAGAACCGATGGCCGATCCGGCGATCCTCCTACAAACTGTTCTCCGACTCCCCGATGTCTGGGATAGCCACAAAAGCGAACTCACCGAAGAAGACTGGCAAAACCTCTACACTGCATTTGCACAAGCCCTTCAAGACTTGACCGAATTCCGAATGCGAGAAGGAAAAATTCTGGAACAAGATCTCCGTAGTCGGGTAAACAACATCCTACAATTTCTTTCAGAAGTACAACCGTTTGAAGCTGAACGTGTTCCACAAATCCGAGAACGCATTCTCAACCGGATGAACGAAATCAAAATCAGTTCCGACCCCAACCGGCTTGAACAAGAATTGATCTATTACCTGGAAAAATTGGACATCAACGAAGAGAAGGTCCGACTGACCCAACACTGTGCCTACTTCTTGGAAACCATGGAGAAAGAAGATTGTCCTGGCAAGAAATTAGGTTTCATCGCACAGGAAATGGGACGAGAAATCAACACACTGGGATCCAAAGCCAACCACGCCTCCATTCAGAAACTCGTCGTTATGATGAAAGACGAGCTGGAAAAAATCAAGGAGCAAAGCCTTAACGTGCTGTAATCGAGGTTTCTTGCAAAGACTTGAGTTGCGAGCGCAGGATGGACATTTCCGGCAAGGCCCCCTGTCCTGCTGCCCAGTCTAACCAAGCCTCTGCCAACGCATAATCTTGCGCAATCCTAGCTGCGATGGACAAATTGCAGGCTGCTGCCGCACGCTCCTGCCAATGGGAAGCATTTTGTGCGCGCTCCATCCAAAAAATGGCAGCTTTGTCCCATTCCTGGTTCAAAGCTTGCTCCAATGCCCGCGTCCATTGATGATCATCCTCCAGCCGATACAACCAGCAGCGTTGGTTGGTGCGTTGCGGTAGGACCAGCGAGGTCATTTCTGCTCCCAGCTTTTCCAGAACTTGCGGGAGTGATTGATGAGCCCGGGCAATCATGCGCACATCCGAAACCTGTCCCTCCACCCGAATGGTCCAGATCAAGGTATCCGAAAGGGCTTGTTCCATCAAGCGATTGCGTCTGGGCTGATCAAACAATAAAAAACGGCAGGTAAACGGAAGACTCACTTTGCAGTACGCACCTGGAGTCAATTCGTAAGTACCCAACTGCAAGTCATCGATTACCACCAAATATTCGGAAACATCTTCCGGGAGTAAATAAGGGATGTATCCCGTTTCTCCCGGAAGCGTTGTATCCGAAGGAAATACATAGACCGGAAGCGAACCTTCAGGTCTATATTGTTCGGTTTCCATCTTTTTCGCAAAGCCAACCGCAATGGACTCCACGTAGCTGCTGTCCCGATGCTCCGGCTGGAACATCGCCATCAAAGCCACATCGTGCCCCGAGAGATCCATCCCTCCCTGCTGGCTGGGATGCTGCTGCAAGTTGAAGTAGAAAGGCACCGGAGAACAAGCCTCCAGCAAACCCAGCAACCCAAACAGCAACAAAAAGCGAGGAAACCGTTTCATGCTTCTATACTTGAGAAGGATTACATGTTCATACCACCACAAACGTGGATAACTTGACCCGTCACATAAGAAGCCAAGTCAGAAGCCAAGAAGAGACATACTTTTGCAATCTCATCCACATTGGCACCACGACGCAAAGGAATCTTTGCTTCCCATTGTTTGCGTACATCTTCCGGCAATTGGTCGGTCATCGCAGTCACCACAAAACCGGGAGCCACTGCATTCGAACGAATACCACGTGAACCCAATTCTTGAGCCATGGATTTTGTCAAACCGATCATACCGGCTTTGGAAGCTGAGTAGTTTGCTTGACCAGCATTACCCGATACACCCACTACGGAGCTCATGTTGATGATAGAACCGCTGCGTTGACGAACCATCACAGGTGTTACTGCGTGGATGTGGTTGAACGCTGACTTCAAGTTCACATTGATCACTGCGTCCCATTGTTGCTCACTCATACGCATCATCAACGTATCTTTGGTAATACCAGCATTGTTTACCAACACGTCCAAACGACCCCATTTTTCCACGATTTGAGCAACCACTTGGTGCGCATCATCAAAAGAAGCAGCATTTGAGGGAATGGCCAATACTTCCACTCCGTATGCTTCCAATTCTTGTTTGGTTTGTTCACCATTTTCGTCAATCACCAAATCTGTAAATGCAATGTTTGCACCTTCACTAGCCAGACGCAAAGCCACCGCTTTGCCAATTCCGCGAGCTGCTCCAGTCACCAGAGCAACTTTACCTTCCAATAATTTCATAATCAATGTTTAATTTGTTTCTAAATAATCTATTCAATAAAATCCGCCAATAAGTCATATTCATCCGCATGGGTAATCCGTACGGTTGCGAACTGACCGATCCGCGAACGATCTGCAATTCCCGTGGCCGGTTTGATCAACACTTCGCCATCCACTTCTGGAGATTCTTTTTGCGTGCGTGCCACATAGACACCATCTTCCGATACGGCATCAATCAACACACGTTCTTGCGAACCTACGCGTGACAAGTTGTATTCGTAAGAAATGCCCGATTGCAATTCCATCAACTCCTCGTAGCGTTCTTGTTTAATCCGACGCGAAAGCGTATCCTTAAGATTGGCCGCACCCCAAGTACCTTCTTCTTCGGAATACGGAAAAGCTCCCAGGCGTTCAAAACGGTAATCGGACACAAAATTGAGCAGTTCCTGGAATTCACGCTTACCTTCACCCGGGTGACCCACAATCAAGGTCGTACGAAGCACAGCTCCCGGCACCCGACTGCGAATCTTTTCCACCAGCGCTCTTGTTTCAGCCCCATTGACCGACCGACGCATCGCCGACAAGACTTTGTCTGAAATGTGCTGCAAAGGAATATCAATGTAAGGAGCCAATTTCGGTTCACTGGCCATCAGGTCCAGAACATCTTCCGGAAAGGCATCCGGATAAGAATAGTGCACCCGCAACCAGTCAATACCTGAGATTTGAGACAAGCGTTCCAGCAAGTTTGCCAAACTGCGCTTGCGGTACAAATCCAGTCCGTAATAAGTAGTGTCCTGTGCAACAACAATGAGTTCCTTTACGCCTTGTTCTGCCAAAGAATGTGCTTCCTCGACCAAGGCCTCCATCGGTACCGAGCAATGCTTTCCCCGTATTTTAGGGATGGCGCAATACGAACAAGTGCGGTCACAGCCTTCAGATATCTTCAGATAGCCATAGTGCGAAGGAGTTGTCAACAGACGACGAGCCGCCAGCTCAGGACGATAAGGCACCTGCATAACCTCCAACAAAGGCTGGATATCGTATGCTCCAAAGAAACCATCCACTTCGGGGATGATCTCCGGCAGATCCTGGCGATAACGTTGCGAAAGACAGCCAAATACATAGACTTTTTTTACCTGTCCTTCCTGTTTGGCTTGCACGGCATCCAAAATCGCTTCGATGGATTCTTCCTTGGCATCTTGAATAAACCCACAGGTATTCAAAATCACCACATCCACCTTGCCATCATACAGGTTTTCGCTTTCTGGAGCAATCTCCATCCCGCCGGCCTGCAATTGACGCAACAGATGTTCAGAATCAACCCGATTCTTGGAGCATCCAAGAGTTACACACTGAATCCGAGACATTATTCTTGTACTTCAGCTACTTCTTCCTCTTCTGCTTCAGGATCCAAAAAGTCCAATGAAGCCTTTTCGCGCAACAAGTTATACCAAGCAACCACCTTCTTCATATGGGAAGGATAAAAACGGTCGCGATCGTAATCCGGAAAAGCGGCATCAAAGAAAGCTACCAATGCTTTTTGATCTTTTCCATCCGGAGCTGCTACATCATTGAGGTAAGCTTTCAGTTTGAGGAACACCTCTTGCAAAGGCAACTCCTCTTCGGTAGTATAGATGGAAATATCCGACAAAGAGGTAACTCTTGCCTTCATACCGAATGAAGTCCGCTTGCCTGTAAGCAATGACTCAGCAATAATACCTGCTTTTCCTTGTGACAAATACGCGAACAGTCCCGGTTCTCCGGATACTGAAAGAATTTTCCGTAAATCTGTTTTCATGATTTTTTACTCTTCTATTAGTCGTTATCATTCATTCCCGCGTCATTGAATACCACGGGATTTCTTTACCAATTCATACGCTTTTGACAGCGCTTTAAATTTCTCTTCAGCCCCTTTGCGCACATCCTCTCCCAAAGTAGCAACCTTGTCCGGATGGTACTTCATAGCCATTCGTCGGTAAGCCTTCTTCAGCTCCTCATCACTGGCCGTGGGCTCGATTTCCAAAATACGATACGCTTGATCCAAGTCCTGCTGCGAGGTCGTTTCCCGAGCACCGCCCTGAAACATTGCCAAAATGGACTCCACATCGGCGGCCGGTAAGCGCATCAACAAGGCAATCTGGCGTAGCAGCGCCAACTCCGCCGAGTCCATCACGCCATCACTCCAAGCGATCCCACAAAGATAGTGAAACAGTTGCAAACGCTGGCTGACCGGCATATGAAGTGCAATCTGCGTGGACACTTCCTCCACCCGAATCTCTTTTCCAAGCAAATCCTTGAGCAAAGCCAGTCCTTCAGGCACAGCTGCTGGCCCAAAGTTCCGACGCAGGAATTCTTTGACGAACTCCAACTCAGAGCGCATCACCCGCTGATCGGCTTTCATCACCGCAGCAGACAAGACCAGCAAGGACATCATAAAGCTATTACGAGCCCCGCTAGAGGCAGTATTGGTCTGAAACAAGGATTTACTGCCATCAAACATTGATCCGATGCCCACCCCAAACAAGGCGCCAATCGGACCGCCAATGGCCCAACCCAAAATTCCACCAATCCACTTTCCTGTATTTTTTCCCATCGTTCCTTAGTTCTTTTCTAACAACATCATCCGTTCAAAAACGGCCATCACCTGGGGCAATACCGGCCGTTCATTATCTGAAACCAATACCTCATCGGCCAGGGCCTCCCGTTGCTCATCACTCCATTGGTGATTCATCCGACTCCACACCTGCTCACGAGTCACTCTATCGCGGTCAATCACCCGCTGAATGCGCACCTCTAACGGCGATGATACAGTCAAAATCCGATCACAAACCTGAGCAAACATCGGTTTTTCCAACAGCAAAGCCGACTCAAAAATTACAAACGAGCTGGACTGCTGCTCACACCAACGCTGAAAATCCGCCAACAACAAGGGATAGACCAAGGCTTCTACCTGCTGCAACAAGCCAGGATTTGCAAACACAATCCGGGCCATCTCCTGACGATCGACACGATGGTCCTTGCAGACAGTCGGTCCCAACAAATCCACCAACGCTTCCAACAACTCAGGTACCTGGTCGTACAGAGCCTTGGTTCGGTCATCAGAATAATACACCGCGATTCCCAACTTTGAGAACATTTTGGCAATGCTACTTTTTCCACTGCCAATTCCACCGGTCAAGCCCAATACCATTCCCATCATCGTACAATCATAACTTCCACATAGGGCGGATCCAACTCATAAGCCGGAGCGAGATTCGGCAATTCAGAACTCACCTCGGGCACCAACTTCATATCCAACGAGCGCATCACCGCAGCATAGTCAATCGTTAACCGGAAATGATCCGTCAAATCGACGGTCTGAATCGGATAGAATTGACGAACCTGCAACTTGACGCGTCCCGGAATGCAGACCACCCGACGCTCAGCCGGCACATTGACAATCTCTACCGGAAGTTCAATCGTCTGTTCCACATAACGATCCACTTCCAACGAGACATACACCTCATCCTGATGATAGGAAATCCCCCAGATATCCATCAAAGGCACAATCCGGCGCAGATTTCCATCCAGTTGCCGAGCCACGATCGGATTTGTATAGACCGAATCGACCCGATCCAGGTAGCGGTCCTTACCATAAATCACCACGGAATCCGGCTGCAGGACCACGGCTCCCCGTGCCATGTACTGGTTCTTGAAAGAGATATCTTCACGCGGAATCACCGGAACCTTCTTATGCCGAACCAAGGGAATTAAAAAGTCCATTTCTTCGGTCACCACATATTCCACACGAACATCCGGCGTCAAGGCCTCTCCTATCAAATTGCGGATCTCCGAACCAGACACGTGAAACAACGCAGCATTGCCCGACTCAACATCCTTGTGCAAGTAACGCTCCGGAAGCTCCAATGTAAGGCGACTACCAATGCCTACCCGCTGCTTGATGATGTAAAAGCCATTCGCCCGGCCACGAATGATCAACGGCTGTTCGGTCTCCGACACCGACGAATAGCCGGACAAAGTCGTAGCGACACGCAACCGATACTCAAAATGGACGGTATAGTTCAGCGAAAGGTAATGGACGATCCAAATAAAAAACGCCAAAAGGAGAGAAAACAGGATTATCACCCAGTCTCTCCCCTCTATGGCCTTATTCATGACCTTTCCCTTCAAAAAGAAAGGACGAGCTTTCATTGGTTATTTTGCTTGAATATCAGAAGCATCCTTCACTACAGAAGACTTATCCACTCTGATCTTCACATTATTATCAACTTCTACCAACAAATATTGTTCTTTCACCTCTGCTACGGTACCATAGATACCTCCGATCGTCACAATCTTATCCCCTTTCTTCAAAGAATTGCGGAAATTTTGCATTTCCTTTTGTTTCTTTTGTTGAGGACGAATCATAAAGAAGTACATTACGGCAATGATCAATGCCATCATAATCAACATTCGCATACCGCCTCCTTGTTGTGAAGCTTGTTGCAACAAAGCAAAATTCAAAATCATATTATTCAATTGTTATGTTCACAAATTTTAAAACAATATCGTGCAAAGATAATAAAAACTGCGTGGATATCAAATCCTACTAATTTTCAATGAGGCCAGGTCCCCGTTTCACAACTACCCCTTTGGCTTGCATATCGCGAATCAGACGATCCAAGAGTCCATTCACAAAAATCTTGCTGTTTTGGGTACTGTAATACTTGGAAACTTCCACATACTCGTTAATGGTCACCTTCACCGGGATGGTTTCAAAACGAACCGCTTCAGCAATCCCCATCACAATCAAGGTAATGTCCGTTACCACTAAACGATCCAAATCCCAGTTGGAAATATTTTGTTTCACCAAATCCAAATACTCGTTGTAGTGAGCGTACGAGTAAGCCAGCAATTCTTTGGCAAAATCACGGTCATCATCCTTCATAAACAAAGGAGGTAGTTCCAGGCGTCCTTTGGTCTTGACAATGGACAGGGAGCGAAGAAGTACGTTCAGCACATAGCCCAAATCATCCACCCAATACAAAGAGGCATCTTCCAACATTTGTTCAAGTTCCTGATCATCTTCCAACTCTTGTTGGAAAATTTTCGCAAACAGCTGACAATCTTCCCGCAAAGAATGCGTTTCAGATGCCATATAGTTTTGGAAATAATCTTGTTGCAACAAACGTTGGTAGAGTTTTTTGACATACGCCAACCATTCTTCATCCCACAAAAGACCCTGACTTTGGCAAAACGTCATAAAGAGGTCGTTGCGACGCAACAACGCTGAAAAAGCATTGTCCGCAAATTTACGGTTAGGATTGCGTTCTTCCTCAGTGGGCTGATATTTCTTCAGTCCCAACTCAATCTTCTCCTGAGCCACTTGACTCAAAGCGATGGGAAGTTGCAGGATAAAATAATACAGACGACGAGTTTCCTCGCAAGAATAAAACAGTTCCTCCTCAATGCTTTTGAGGGACGTTGTTGAGGCACAAACAGAACTGTAAAGAACTTTGAAGGCCTTAATCCTTATTAATCTTCGGTTAAGCATACGATGAATGAGTAAATATTTTGCAAATATAGAATATCCCGAGAAATTTATTTTATCTTTGTCAAGAATTTTAAAAACGAACGATATGTATCTTGAAGAATTTGAGAATGCAGGAATGCAAGAAAGAAACGGGGATGATGTATATTCAAAACCGGTGAGAGCAGGTAAAAGAACGTATTTCTTCGACGTGAAGGCCACCAAGGGGAACGACTACTATGTAACCATTACTGAAAGCAAACGCCGCGTAGAACGTGACGGACGTTTCGTATATGACAAACACAAAATTTTCTTGTACAAAGAAGATTTTGAAAAATTCGCTGACGGATTGGCTGAAGTAGTTGCCTACATCAAAGAAAGATGCCCCGTTGTAGAACGCACAGAAGAAGCAACCCCCTTCTCTGATGTAAAGTTTGAAGAATTGTAACCAATCATACCCAAAACAAAAAAAACGACCTTTGAGGTCGTTTTTTTTGTATCCTGTAGGAACAATTCCACAGACACCCACACCTAGTCAACCTGCTTAACAGAAGGTTTTGCCTCGGACTGAAAAGGAGCGGTGACTTTTTCAAATTCAGCTTGCTGCATCATGTTGCAGGTTCCATCATAGGAAGCGCCCAACTCAACGGACAGACGACCCACGTGCAATTCACCATTGAAAATACTTTCTGCCTTCAAGGATGCGATTTCTGCCACATAAGCCTGGCCCTCGAGTTTTCCCCACATATCCAAGTTGGAGCACATTGTCAGGCCGGAAACGTGACCGGACTCTCCAATGACCAGACGACCGGTTGTATACACCGTACCGATGACCGAGCCATCTACCCGGATATCTGAGGAAGTACGGATAATCCCATCAACCACGGTTCCCTTGGAAATACGACAAATCTCATTGATTTGGTTGCTACTATCAACTTTTGCCATAGCTATTTCAATTTTTAAAGATTCCTAAATATGAACTGCCTCATTGTGAGCTGCAGCAGCCGCTTCCATAATCGCCTCACTCATGGTCGGGTGCGGATGGATGGTGTGGATGATTTGACGAGCGGTCAAGCCATTGTTCATAGCCACCACAACACCGGACAACATTTCAGTAACATTGCCACCAATCATGTGTGCGCCCAAAATCAAGTCAGTTTCAGGATCTACCAGCAATTTCACAAAACCATCACGGTCACCGGCTGAAACCGCCTTACCAGAGGCAGTGAAGGGGAATTTACCCACTTTGTAGGCAACGCCTTCTGCTTTTAATGCACGCTCAGTTTTACCCACAGAAGCCACTTCGGGTGCGGTATAGGTACAGCCCGGAATGTAATTGTAGTTTACCGGTTTGGGATTCAATCCGGCAATATTTTCTACACAGCACAAACCTTCTGCTGAAGCCACGTGTGCCAAAGCCGGTGTCGGAATAATATCACCAATGGCATAAATACCCGGAACGTTGGTACGATAGAATTCGTCCACTTTCACCTTACCACGTACCATTTCCACGCCCAGTTCTTCCAGACCCAAGTTTTCGGTATTAGGAACAACTCCAACCGCCGAAAGCACGCGTTCCACTTCGATGATTTCTTCCCCTTTCTTGGTTTGTACGGTCAACACACAATTTTCTCCTGTGGTATCCACCGATTTCACTTGGGCTGACACCATTACTTTAATACCAGCTTTGCGGAATGAACGGCTCAATTGAGCAGCCACATCGTCGTCTTCCAGCGGAACAATGCGTTCAACGTATTCAATCAAATACACATCCTCTACGCCCATGGATTTGTAGAAGTATGCAAACTCACTACCAATAGCACCGCTACCGATTACAGCCAAGCTTTTGGGCAAGGTTTCGGGCACCAAAGCCTGACGATAGGAAATGATCTTCTCGCCATCAATCGGCGCAAACGGCAAGGAATTCGGACGGGCTCCAGTAGCCAAAATGATGTGGTCTGCTTCGTAATCCACCACTTCACCAGCCTCATTCTTCACAGAAACAATCTTGCCCGGTTTCAACGAACCATGACCGGCAATGACGGTGATTTTATTTTTCTTCATCAAGAACTCAACCCCTTTGGACATTTGGGCTGAAACACCACGGCTGCGCTCCACCACCTTTTTAATGTCTGTTTCCGGCAATTCCAACGCATCAAATCCATATTCGGTAAAATGTTCTGCATAATGACGTGCTTGCGCACTCTTCAGCAAAGCCTTGGTAGGAATACATCCCCAGTTCAAACAGATACCACCCAATTCGGAACGTTCAACAATGGCGGTTTGAAAACCCAGTTGCGAAGCTCGGATCGCCGAGACATAACCACCCGGGCCGGATCCGATTACAATTACATCATATTTCATAAATCTAAAGAATAATTATCCATTTTACATTTTCCCAAAAGTACGAATTATTTTCCGGAATCTGCTGTTATTTTATAAAAATTCTTGGCGTGCTCAAGATTTCTTTGTAACTTCGGAGCGTAGAAAAAGAAGTTATTAATCAGGCGTTTTGAGCCACAATTGTATTAACAATATGCCTACAACCATTACTTTTAACGAATTGCGCAAGATCAAAGATCAATTGTCTCACGGTAGCGTTCAACAAATTGCTGACGAATTAAACATTGCTCCCGATATGGTTCGCAACTATTTCGGAGGTGATCACTATGAAGGTGGCCAATGCCCTGGCTTCCACTTGGAACCGGGTCCTGACGGAGGTATTGTTCGCTTGGATGACTGCACCATCCTTGACAAAGCTCGCGAACTCCTCAGCCGCCAACAAGAAGCCTAATCCGGCTGAAGCAATCTACAACCCGCCAGTCTTGGCAATCAACTTTTAACAGTGACAAATCGAAATGCAATCGGTTTGTCACTTTTTTATAGACTGAATGCTCGCTTGTCCCAAACTGACCTGTCAGGGTCGGTTACGACATGGCGTTTTTCTTTTACGGCTTTCGCGGCTATCTGTTGCGTCATTGCCAACCCCAAACTAAATAAGAAAAAAGCACACTCAATCCGCAATGGAAGAGTGTGCTTTGGATTATCATACATGATTCATTTAGAACTCAAAACCGAAATTGAGTTGCAATTGAAGAACCTCGAAGTCAGATTTTGGCAAAAGTGACAATGATATATTTGAGGCCTTCCCATTTGGCCAAGCAAACCGATAACCGATTTTCACTGATCCAAAAAAGGGTTCCTCAAAAGGCACGAGAAAACCCGTACGAGCCCCAAAGAAAAGGGTATTAATAGAACCATTCACATAATAGCGAAAATCTGCAGCAATGGGGATAGCAAATTCGTAGTTATCAAAACCAAGATAATAATCATGATCATAATAACTATATACTCCCACTCCAACAGCTACTCCCAAGAACAGGTAAGGATTGAACTGATAACCATACACTCCCATGAGATTGGGGGTATAATAAACATTAAAAAGATCCATCCCCAGTGGACTGGCTTCAATCATACCCCGAAAGCCGCGCATATCCTCAAACGAATCTCCATGTCTGTTTCCTCCGAAATTATTACCAGTGGACGAAGGTCCATATATTTGGGCATTGGCAGACACACACAACCCCAACACAAACAAGAAGACTAAGGCTATTCTTTTCATATCAGCACCTCCTACAAATCAAAACGCATCTTCCAGATGTTGAAGGAGTCGTTTGAAGTTGCCCGAGAAGAAATGAAATAAATGAATTTTCCATCTTCTGACCACACCGGACAACAGTCATCAGCAGGGTGATAAGTCAACTGCAAGAAACTGGTGCCATCAAATTTAACGACAAAGATGTCCAAGTTATTTTTCTTGCTGATAGAAGACTTGCTATTTCCTTGGCACAAAATCCATTGGCCGTCAGGGGACACTTGCGGATTGGTAAAGCCCCTGTTCTTATCGGCTAAAATCAGCGTCTCTTGTGCTTTCTCATAATTGATATGCCACAACTCACTGGTACCATGGCTGGAATTACGAACGCAAATAAACTCACTTGATCCATCACCAATCGGACAAGGATTGTAACCACGGCAGCAGGCAGTCAATGCTCCTGTTTCCAAATCATAAGACCAGACAAAAGCACCAGATTTATCCACGCGTGTAAAATACAATCGCTTGCCATCCTTCGACAAAACAGGATGCATATCGAAATTGTTGTTGGTATGTTGACGCATCAGACTTCCAACATGCGCATCAGTAGAAGAAATTTGAATGCGATTTTCTTGGGTAGCATCACCAAAATACAATTTGTTGTCAATTCCCCAGCTAAAATCCAGGACTTGACGGAAAGTACGTTGAGTGGCAGCTCCCTGAGGTCCAGAACGGCGAACCATAATGTTCCAGACATTGTCTTGGAATGACAAATATGCCAATTCCGAGCCATCCGGAGAAATGTCCAACAAACGATTAGCAGACCAAGTAAAACCGGCATTGGCACAAAGACCTGCAGCGGTAACTCCGCTAATGGAACCATAAAGTGTTGAACTTCGGGCTCCCGCTACTATATTAACACTCTCATCGGTAATTTTCATCAAACTGAGACCACTCTCCTCCGGAGTTGAATTTTGATGATAGACCACTTTAGGGGAACAAGCTGATAACAAGATAGTTAACACTACCCCCCCCAGAAAATTTTGTTGACTCGCATAGATTGTAATGTTAAAATTTATATCAAATGAACAAATGTAAGAAATTTTCCCCAAAGGCATCAAGAAACAGTAGCAATTCTTAACTATCAAATTTTGACACTTTGCATCATTGCCGATGTGCTGAGGCTATGATACCGGCTTCATCAGCAATCTCAGAGAAGACTGGTCAAGGCTCGTTATAACATAGCACATAACAAAAAGAGGCAGCTAAGTTTTTTCTAGCCACCTCTATTTGCGTATCTCGATCAGCGAGAACAGGAGTCCCTACCAGCGGGTTTTGTCGTTCTTCACTTCTTCAAGCAAGACTTGAACGGCCTTCTCAATTTGTTGATCTTGGCCTTTCATAGCTTTTTCGTATTCGTTACGAACTTTGTAATCAGGTTCCAATTGCAAGTTTTCCAAGTATTTGCCTTCTTTGGTACGGTAACCGACTACCGGAATACCGAAGTACATGGAAGGATCTTGCAGGGTTTCCCAGTTAACCGAAGTCATGGTTCCCGGAACCGGCATACCGACCACTTTACCCAAGCCCATGGTTTGATATACCCACGGTGTTCCGTGCGCATTCGAATAGTTGGCCTCACAAACCACCATGACTGAAGGTTTGTTGTAACGGCGTGACGGCATTTCACAAGCTACACGGCCTTGGATTACTTGTTCCAAGTATTTGGTACCAGAGAAGAGAATTTCAATATCTTCGTGCAAACGTCCACCACCATTGTTGCGGGTATCAATTACAATACCCTCACGCAGGTTGTATTTGCCCAAGATGTCTGCATAAACATCGCGGTAGCTACCATCGCCCATTGAACGAATGTGCACATAGCCCAGACGTCCTCCTGAAAGACTATCCACCAAGTGTTCCATTGTACGGATCCAACGTTGATAGAGGAGTTCGTTCTGATGCGATCGGGATGTCAATTGAGTAACTTCTTCCCAACGTTCTCCAGTGCTCGGATTGTAACAACCGATCAAGTTGTTTTCGCCCATCTTGCCGTTGATCAATTCAAAGTAATCTTCTCCTGCAAGAATTTTCTCACCATTGAAGGTTTCAATGATGGTACCTTCTTTCACTTTGGTTTGGAAGTTGTCAAAAGGACCAAAATCCAGGACTTCATCCACCTTCAAGCCATTACCTTTGTAGTTCCAGTCAAACAACAAACCAAATTCAGGAGTTGATTTTTGAGCGCCTCTTCCACCGTAACCGCTACCTGTGTGTGACACATTCAACTCACCCAAGATCTCGCTCAACATTTCAGAGAAATCATAGTTGTTCTTGATATAGGGCAAGAACGGCTGATAGTCTTTTTCCAACGCGGCCAAATCAACACCGTGGTAATTCTTCTTGTAGAATTTTTCTTTTTGTTGTTTGAATACGTGATGGAACATGTATTCACGTTCTCCTGCCGCATCCAATTCCATCACTGCTGAATATTCAATCGGAGTTGACTTACCACTGGGAAGTTCCACCTTGCTCAGTCGGGAGCCCAACAAGAGGAGACTCTTGCCATCCGGCATCATCATCAGACCAGAACCACCGGAACCTTTTTTCAAAGTAGAAACACGGCGTTCACGAACGTCCATCTTCCACAAGTCACGACCGCCTTCAAACTTGGTCAAGAAATACAAGGCTTCTCCGTCGTTGCTCAATACCGCATCGGTCAGATCTGAAGACATCGGAGTCAAGCGGACGATGCGTTGGTCCAATTTAGCCAAGTCCATTTGCACCGGCTTCTTGTCCTCTTTCTTTTCAGCTTTTGTATCTGCCTTCTTATCACCCTTCTTGTCTTCTTTCTTGTCTTTTTCTTCCGCTTCTTTAGCTTTCTTCTCGCGGAACTTCTTCACTTCCTGGTAACGATCGTATTCTTCCTTGCTCATCAAGAATTTGTCCATCGTTTCTTGATTCATAAAGGCGATGTACACATCGTTTTGGCTACCCCAAGAGGCGTGTGAACGCATACCGTGACGGTTGGAGATATAAATCAAAGCATTCCCATCCATCACCCATCTCGGAGCCTGATCAATGTAGCCACTGTTGGTCACGTTGTAGCAAGTACCACCGTCTTTGGCCGACACAATGGCAATGTCTGCATAGGGATCCCGTTGATTGGTAATGATTTCCAAAGCAAACCAGTTGCCATCCGGAGACCATTGATAGGTAAATCCATATTCTTGACGGGTATAGTGTTGGCTACCATCCGTAATCTGACGCACCTTGCCAGATTCCAAGTTCAACACTTTCAAGAAGGTACGATCTTCAATGAACGCCACTTCCTTACCATCCGGAGAGAATGAAGGGTTGGTCCGTTCTACTTTATTGTCCTTGAACAAGGGTTCTTCCTGAATGGACGTTGCATACGCAAAATGCAGGTCTTCCTCACGAGGCATAGTCGCCTTGTACAAGTTCCAGATACCGGTTCGCTCACTTGCATAGATCAAGGTTTTTCCGTCCGGCGAAATGGTCAAACCGGCCTCAGCAGCCGGAGTAAAGGTAATCTGGCGAGTGGTTCCGTGCTTGTCCGTAAAAGCAAAGACTTCACCACGGCTGATGATTGCCATATCCTTGCCGTCTTTGGAAACCGCAAACTCACTGGCCCCACGTACCGCGAAATTGCTGGTGCGGTTATCTTCTTCTTCCTTGACAATCTGGATCTTTACCTTTTGAGCTTTCTTACCCGGATCCAGGGTATAGATCTCACCATGATAACCGAAACACAGGGTACCATTTTCAGCAGCACTCAAGAAGCGGATGGGGTGCTTTTTGAACTTGGTCAAAGCGGTCACATTTTCGGGATCACTCAAAGAAGCTTGGTAAATATTAAAGGTGCCACCGTCACGCTCACTCAAGAACACCATTTGTCCGGGTGCAACAAAAATCGGGTTGCGATCCTCTCCCACGTTGGTTGTCAATTGACGATGCATATTCGTTGCAGCATCGTAGTACCAGATGTTACGGGCAACCGAAGAGGTATGGTGCTTTCTCCAAGTATTCTCACTACCTGTACAGTTCTCATACAAGTAAGATTTTCCATCTGCTGCAAGGCTCATATTCCGAACAGGAGTCGCTGCCACTTGGGTCGGACGACCGCCATCAACCGGAATCGCATAGAGTTCCGTCATCCAAGAGGTCGGAAACAGAATGCTGGAAGCCGGGTCTTGAATCGCTGCCGAGAAGTACAATTGCGTGTCATCGGCCGAGAATGCCAGGGGTGCTTCAGAGGTCGAGTGATAAGTAACCCGATTGAGACGACCGCCACTGACAGGAATCGTATAAATATCAAAACCGCCATTACGGTCCGAAGCAAATGCCAAGGTCTTTCCATCATGTGACCACACCGGCTGACTTTCATAAGATGCAGAGGTTGTCAACTGACGGGCAGTTCCTCCTTGTACCGGAACAACATAGATATCTCCTTGGTAAGCGAATGCAATCTGTGTTCCATCGGGAGAAATCGTGTTGTAGCGCAGCCACAAAGGTGCGGATTCTGCCGACAGGGTAAAAGCCGTAGCCACCCAAGCAACAAGTGCCAATAAATTTTTCTTCATAAATCTTGGATTTGAGTTTATCGCTATTCTTCTTTTCCGTGGCAATGTTTGTATTTCTTACCGGATCCACAAGGACAAGGATCATTTCGTCCAACCCGTTTTTCCACATGAACCGGAGCATTGCTCTTCGGCTCTCCGCCATTGGTTACCAAGTCTGTACGAGACGTTTGTATCCGACTCATATCTGTACGTTGGCGAGGTTTGTCAGTCAACGTCGAAGATACGGAGGTGTTATCCTGCGGTCCTCCCGGTTGATTCGGGTTGCGGAGCGGAATGTGCGCACGCATCAAGAAGGCCAAAACTTCGCGGCTGATCTTTTCGATCACCGATTTGAAGAGGTTGAAACTTTCAAACTTATAAATCAACAGCGGGTCTTTTTGTTCGTAGGTGGCATTTTGAACCGATTGTTTCAAATCGTCCATTTCGCGCAAGTGTTCTTTCCACTGCTCATCGATCATGATCAAGGTAATGGTCTTGGCAACGGCACGCACCAATTCACGGCCTTCAGTTTCATAGGCTTTTTTCAAGTTCACCAGTACTTGCATCATCTTGTGTCCATCTCCAATCGGAACGGCCACATTCTCATAGATGGCAGCTTGTTTTTCGTAAATGTTCTTGATAACCGGCCAAGCCTGACGCACCATCACTTCCATACGGCGGCCATACTCTTCTTTGACGCGTTCTTGCAGGCGATCGGAAATTTGGCCCGGTTTTGCATCTTTGTAGAACGTTTCATCAAAGCCCGGATCAATGGAAAGTCCCTTCATTACCTCCAATGAGAAACTTTCATAATCAAGACTTTCTGTCAACTCACTCATTACTTCACAGTAGTCTCCGATCATGTTCATCACATCGATATCGATCCGTTCTCCATACAATGCATTCCGACGACGGGTATAAATAACTTCCCGTTGGGAGTTCATCACATCGTCGTATTCCAACAAACGCTTACGGATTCCGAAGTTATTTTCTTCCACCTTGCGTTGCGCACGTTCGATGGTTCCGTTGAGCATTTTGTGTTCCAACATCTCTCCTTCGGTCATCCCCATTCGATCCACCAAGGCAGCCATCCGTTCGGTGCCAAACAAACGCATCAAGTCGTCTTCAAAGGAAACATAGAAAACAGAAGATCCCGGATCACCCTGACGTCCGGCACGACCCCGCAACTGACGGTCCACACGACGGCTATCGTGACGTTCGGTACCGATGATGGCCAAACCGCCCGCCTCACGAACTCCCGCGCCCAACTTGATGTCAGTACCACGACCGGCCATGTTGGTTGCGATGGTAACAGCTCCCGCTTGACCCGCATCCGCCACAATCTCAGCCTCACGGGCGTGTTGTTTCGCATTCAATACATTGTGTTTGATACCGCGCATCTTCAACATCCGGCTCAAGAGTTCGGAGATTTCCACCGAAGTCGTACCCACCAAAACCGGACGTCCTGCGCTTGTCAGATCCACAATTTCCTGAATCACAGCATTGTATTTTTCTTTCTTGGTCTTATAGACCCGGTCATTCATATCGATCCGTTGAATCGGCTTGTTGGTCGGGATGGTCACCACATCCAACTTGTAAATAGACCAGAATTCACCGGCTTCGGTTTCTGCCGTACCGGTCATACCCGCCAACTTGTGGTACATCCGGAAGTAGTTTTGCAAGGTAATGGTCGCGAATGTTTGTGTAGCAGCCTCTACTTTCACATTTTCTTTCGCCTCAATCGCCTGGTGCAAACCATCGGAATAACGGCGGCCTTCCAGAATACGGCCAGTCTGCTCATCCACGATCTTGATCTTATTGTCCATCACCACGTATTCGACATCCCGCTCAAACATTGCATAAGCTTTCAGCAACTGGTTGACGGTGTGTACACGTTCTGATTTCAAGGCATAGTCGGCCAACAAAGCATCTTTTTGCGCTTGTTTTTCTTCTTGGGTAAGTTCCTGTTTCTCCAGTTCTGAAATGTCACTTCCGATGTCCGGCAACACAAAGAATTTGGCATCAGACACCAAGGATGCGATCAAATCATGACCTTTATCCGTCATTTCCACCGTCTTGCTCTTTTCATCAATGATGAAGAAAAGATCATCGGTAATCAAGTGCATGTGCTTGTTGTTCTCCTGCATGAAGAAGTTCTCCGTCTTCATCAGAATCGGCTTGATGCCCGGCTCAGACAAGTACTTGATCAACGGATTGTATTTCGGAAGCCCTTTGTGCGCGCGGAGCAAGAGTTTTCCACCTTCTTCGGCGTTGTTTTCGCTGATGAGTTTCTTAGCATCCGCCAACAATTTGGTTACCAGTTGTTTTTGAGCACTGTAAATCCGTTCCACAAACGGTTTGTATTCCGCAAACTGTTGGTCATCACCTTTCGGAACGGGACCAGAAATGATCAAAGGAGTCCGAGCATCGTCAATCAACACGGAGTCCACCTCATCGACAATGGCATAATGATGTTTGCGCTGAACCAAGTCCCGCATATCGATGGCCATGTTGTCCCGCAAGTAGTCAAAACCGAATTCGTTGTTGGTACCGAAGGTAATGTCTGCACGGTAAGCTTTTCTACGGGCTTCTGAGTTCGGTTGGTGTTTGTCAATACAATCAACACGCAATCCGTGGAACTCATACAAGGGGCCCATCCATTCGGAGTCCCGTTTGGAGAGGTAATCGTTGACCGTCACCACGTGAACGCCCTTACCAGCCAAGGCATTCAAGAAAACCGGCAAGGTTGCAACCAAGGTTTTACCTTCCCCGGTGGCCATTTCTGAGATTTTACCTTGGTGCAAAACAATCCCCCCGATCAACTGCACATCGTAGTGCACCATGTCCCAAACGATCGGGTTTCCTCCTGCCAACCAAGTGTTCTTCCACACCGCTTCGTTTCCTTCGATGCTTACATAATCGTGTTTGGCACTAAATTCACCATCCATTTCCGTAGCCGCCACACGGATTTCTGCATTTTCCTTGAAGCGGCGCGCAGTAGATTTCATAATTGCAAAAGCATCCGGCAACACCTCATTGAGCACCTCTTCAATGGTTTCATCAATTCGTTTCAGCAACTTGTCCACCTCATTTCCAAGTGCTTCCTTCTTATCCACCGGAATGTTCACGTCTTCCAATTGCAGACGCAAAGCAGCCACTTGGTCCTCATCGGCTTGTGTCCGCTGACGGATTTTCGTCCGAATATCTTGAGAAGCCTGACGCAATTCATTATCACTCAGTTTGTCAATCCGATTATATGCGGCCAACGTCTTCTCCAAAATCGGAGCAATCGCCTTCATATCACGATCCGCCTTTGAACCGAATAACTTTTTTAAAATACCTGTTATACCAGCCATTTGCTTGTTTGATTATTTGTTTTGTTAATTATTTCATTCCTTTGCATAAAAATAATCCGCAAATATAAGAAATTTTGGCATTTTATTAGACCAAACAACCGACAGAATATGAAGAGAACATTGACCTGGAGCGACGATGGCTCCCCTACTTTATACTGTGAAACCTTCGGCGAAACTTACCATTCGGATGCCGGAGCGGTCGAAGAGTCCCTACATGTTTTTCTGCGGGCAGGACTGGAACACCGATTGTCCACCCTAATAAAGCCGGATACAACAAACAAGCGTTCCCTTCACTTGGTCGAATACGGATTTGGAACGGGGCTCAATGTACTGTTAACACTGGAACAGCACCAACAATGGCGCCAACAAGGTGTAGCTTCTCCGGACATTTATTTTAGAACGCTTGAAAAATTTCCCCTTACGGCCGACGAATACAACTGCCTGCGTTTTCCTCAGTCAGCGCTACTGACCGATCCAGAAATGCTCTTAAAGCTACACCAAGCCCCCTGGGAGCAGCCGGTCGAAATCGTACCGGGATTTTTCCTACTGAAACAACGACTGGATTTCACTCAGGCAACGGCAACCGATCTGACAACCAGCCCAAGTTCAACATCCCATCCGGCCATCCAAGGATTCTGCCAACCGCTTGATCTGATCTATTTTGACGCATTCTCACCCGGAAGCCAACCCGAATTATGGGAATTCCCCATCTTTCAAACACTTGCAAAAGCCAGTACAACGGGGTGCGTATTGGTCACTTATTCTGCCCGAGGATCCGTCAAACAAGCACTTCGGGATGCCGGTTTTACCGTTAAGCGCTTACCCGGATATGGCCGAAAACGACACATGCTTCGGGCAACATTTCTTCCTTTGGAAAATTATCTGTAAATTTGCTCATTATGAGTGTTCCGACCGATAAAAAATTCCTTCTTGGCATATCATTGGCGGCCATATCCTCGTTGACCTTTGGATTGGCCCCCTACTTTTCGATCATCCTGATGAACGAAGGGCTACCGGCCATTGAAGTACTGGCTTATCGGTGGGGTGTGGGAACATCCGTGCTGGTTGTATTTGGCCTGTTGGCTGGAAACTCCTTTTTTCTTCCCCGCAAAGCCATCCTTCCCATCCTTTTTGTTTCCATTTTCCGGGCTCTAACCTCCATCACCCTGCTCTTGTCGTTTCAGAACATTACGAGTGGCGCCTCTTCTACCATTCATTTTATGTATCCGTTGATTGTTGCCGCCATTATGATGCTGTTCTTTCACGAAAAAAAATCCTGGATCAAGATTGGAGCCATCTTATTTTCGATCCTCGGTGCCATCCTTCTTTCTTCCGGTGGCATCCGTCTGGAAGGCGGGAACTTGATGCGGGGTATGATCTATTCCGTGCTTTCCGTAATTACTTATGCCATCTATATTTTAGGACTTCGCCACAAACGTCTGGAAGAAGTCGAATCCACTCCATTAACCTGTTACGTAATGGGGTTTGCTTCCATTAGTTTCATCATTACCGGACAATTTACCGGTGGCATCGAATGGATTCCATTCCGAGAACATTATCTATGGTGGCACATCCTCGGTATCGCAATTCCAGCAACGGCCATTTCCAATTTCACCCTCATTAAATCCGTTAAACTGGTTGGGCCGACGATGAGTTCCATTTTGGGAATTCTTGAACCCATTACCGCAGTGCTCATCGGCATCTGGCTCTTTGCCGAACCTTTCACCTTCAAGACTGCAATCGGACTGCTCATCATCATGTTAGCAGCCTGCATCGTCATCCTTAACCACCGAATCGAACGACGCCTACAACAAATCGCATAATTCCTGCATACCCGCCTCGGCCCCCTTGCCGATGATCTGAATGGGCCGCGATGTGCGAATTTGATCCGGATGAGGATCGATCAAATATATTTCCGCATTCCGTGGAGCATAATACAACAATCCGGCTGCTGGATAGACATTCAAAGAAGTTCCGACAATGACTAATATATCCGTCTGTGCAATCACCGCAGCCGCCGGCTCGATCTGGGGAACCGCCTCTCCAAACCAAACAATGTGCGGCCGCAACTGGCTACCATCTCCAGCCTTGTCTCCCAGGTGTATTTGATGATCTGCAGATACCCGTTCAATGTAACGGTCGTCATTCGGGTTCCGACTGGAACAAACCTTTAACAGTTCCCCGTGCAAGTGGATGATATTGGACGACCCTGCCCGTTCGTGCAGGTCATCCACATTTTGCGTCACCACTACCACTTCGTATTTCTGCTCCAGTGCTGCTACCAAACGATGGGCCTGATTGGGCTCCACAGTCAACAATTGACGCCGACGCGCATTGTAAAAATCCAACACCAAGGCAGGATTCTTACGATAACCATCAATGGAGGCAACCTCCTCTACCGGATATTGCTCCCACAAACCATCGGAATCCCGAAAAGTGCGAATGCCGCTCTCTGCACTGATACCAGCTCCTGTCAAGAAAGTGATTCTTTTCATATTCACAAAGATACTCTTTTCCCACACAAACAACATATAAAATTGGGACTTGAAAGAGTATTTTCTATTTTTGGCGCCCAAATGAAATAACAACACTAATTATTTATACAAACCCGTAAAACTTATGATTAAAAAATCAGTACTGGCAGGCGCCCTGCTTGCCGTAGTTTGTAGTTGCACTATGAAAAATCCCTTGCTGGTTGAATCAACTGCTCCCTACGGAGCTCCGATGTTCGACAAGATCAAAACCGAACATTATCTCCCGGCATTCGAGCAGGCCATCGCTGATGGAAAAGCCGAAATTGATGCCATTGTAGCCAAACCCGAAGCACCCACCTTTGAAAACACCATCGAAGCGATGGAATATGCGGGTGGCACCTTGAACCGAGTAGCTGGCATCTTCTACAACTTGATGGAAGCCAATACCAACGAGCAAATGCAAGCTGTAGCGGAACAAATTGCCCCGATGCTGACCGACTACTCAATGTATGTATCCTTGAATGCACCTTTGTTTGAGCGCGTAAAAGTGGTTTATGAGCAAAAGGAAAACTTGAACCTGGATATTGATCAAATCAAACTTTTGGAAGACTCTTACAAAAGTTTCGTTCGCAATGGCGCCAACCTCAACGAAGCAGACCAAGCACTGTATCGCCAATATTCCGAAGAACTTTCCTTGTTGACCTTGCAATTCGGCAAGAATGTATTGGCTGCCAACAATGCGTATGAATTACACATTACCCAAGAAGAAGACTTGGCCGGCCTTCCGGAGTATGTCAAAGAAATGGGTGCTGCAACTGCTGCAGAACGTACCAAAACCGGCTGGGTATATACCTTGGACATCCCGAGCTATGCACCGTTTATGAAAAACAGCCAAGTTCGCGACTTGCGCAAACAAATGTACATGGCCTACAACACCCGTGCTGTCGGAGGCGAGTTTGACAACACCGAAGTCGTTCGCAAAATTGCGGATTTGCGTATCAAAATCGCAAACATCCTCGGCTACCAAACCTACGCGGACTACGCATTGGAAGAACGTATGGCTAACGACAAAGACTTGGTGATTGACTTTTTGAACAACCTCATGGATCAAACCTTGGCTTATGCCAAAAAGGATGTCCAAGCTGTTTACAACTATGCCAAGAAAAATGGTTTTGAAGACAAACAACTGATGCCTTGGGATTTCAACTACTGGTCTGAACGTTACCAAGAAGCTGAATACTCATTGAATGCCGAAGAATTGAAACCGTACTTCCAACTGGAAAGTTGCATTGACGCTGTATTCGGTCTGGCTACCCGTTTGTACGGTATCCAATTTGCCGAAGTAAACAACGTACCGGTATATCATCCTGAAGTAAAAGTGTACGATGTTACCGACACTGACGGACGCCACTTGGCGCTGCTTTATGCAGACTTCTTCCCGCGTGCAAGCAAACGTGGTGGTGCATGGATGACTTCTTTCCGCGAAGAATACCAAAAAGATGGCGTTGAATACCGTCCCTTCATCAACATGGTCTGCAACTTCACCAAGCCGACAGCAGATGCTCCCTCATTGATTACACACGACGAATTGGTAACCTTCCTGCACGAATTCGGCCACGTACTTCATGGCGTGTTTGCAGAAGGCCGTTACGGTTCCCTCACCGGCACCAATGTTCCCCGCGACTTTGTTGAGCTCCCGTCTCAAATCATGGAAAACTGGGCGTTCGAACCGGAATTCTTGAATTCATTCGCTAAACACTACCAAACTGGAGAAACCATTCCGGCTGAATTGATTGAAAAAATCGTTGCCGCTAAAAACTACCTGGCAGCTTATGGCCAAGTTCGCCAATTGCACTATGGCATTATGGATATGGCTTGGCACACACTCACCAGCCTGCCGTCTGTAAGCACCCTGGAATTTGAAAAACAAGCATTGGCTCCGACGGCTGTTATGCCGAGCGTTGCCGGAACTGCCAGCTCACCGTCCTTTGCCCACATTTTCCAAGGAGGCTACGCAGCTGGTTACTATTCTTACAAATGGGCTGAAGTTTTGGAAGCAGATGCATTCTCTCTCTTCCAAGAAAAAGGCATTTTCAACCAAGAGGTTGCTCAATCATTCCGTAAAAACATCTTGTCAGCTGGTGGTGCTCAAGATGCTTCCTTAATCTACCGCAACTTCCGCGGACACGATCCGAAACCGGAAGCTTTGATGGAAAAATTGGGCTTGAAGAAATAAGTTTGAAATACGAATAGACCGTACCTTATAAAAAACACACTCAGTCGTTAAAGATTGAGTGTGTTTTTTCATAATCCAACTGTCCGGCTTTAGATTAGAATCCCGAAAGGGTAAAAAAGAACAGACGGGTTAGCAAATTCAACCATAATTACAACCTCATCAAAAATGATTGAATGATATTCTCCATAATTTGATAACCTGCCTCATTGGGATGACAGCGGTCATCGGAATGTTCGGGTCCCAATCCACCGAGCCCGTTGTCCAAGCGCGAATAATAATCCACATAGGCGATTCCTTCGGCCTCTGCCAATGCTTGAATAAGCAGATTGAGGGCTACAACATCCTGCGCCGGAGTCAAGTCTTTCCGCCACGAGAGGTAATCACACGGCAAGACAGAGCACAAGATGGGCTGAATTCCGTTTGCCCAAGCGATGTCGCACATCGATTTGATGTTGCCTGCAATGTTTTCCAAAGCAATGGGACCACTATTTTCTGCAATGTCATTGATACCCGCTAAGATGACTACTGCTTGCGGTTGCAAATCCACCACATCGCGCTGGAAGCGGGCCAACATCTGGTAAGTCGTTTGTCCACTGATACCCCGAGCCGCATAACTGTTTTCTGTAAAAAAAGTCGGACGGTGTTTTGCCCACAGCTCAGTGATGGAATTTCCCATAAACACAACCTTGGGTGCAGCCGAGGAGTCAATTTCCATCGCTCTCAAAATCAAGCTATTCGCCTCGGCATATTTCTCGTACTTTGCCCAATCTTTTTTCGGAGTGGCTTGGGCCAACAAGCTCAAGCTGCTAACCAAAAAGAAGGTTAAAACAAAGGTTAAACGCATATTTTTACCAAATCCAGATTACTTATTTGATAGAAACGAAACGATACTTTTCTGGATCACGCGGTTTGGCAGCAGGCGCTTCATCCGGATAACCGAAACCAATGCAAATAATTGGACGATAGCCCGGACTGAAGTTCAGAATATCCCAAATCGGATCCACAGAAGAAAGGTTATCAAAGAGCGGAATCGGACAACCCAGACAGATGGAACCAACGCCCATGGACCAGGCTGCCAACATCATGTTTTCAGACAAAAGTCCGCAGTCAATGGTTGAGAAAAGATACGAACGATCGTTCGCAATGAAAGCCATCGTCGGAGCACCACGAAAACAACCACGTATCATTTCCGGAGTAACGGTCGGGTTGGCTTTTGCCAAAGCTGCTACAATGGCATCCATCGTTTCAACATCGTCCACCACGCGAATTTCCCAAGACTGTTTATTTTGTCCATTCGGCGCATTGATTCCACAATCCAAAATAATTTTCATTGTTTCTTGATCCACCGCTTGCGGCAAGTACTTACGAATACTGCGACGACTTAGGATGTTTTCGATCACCGAATTGTTTTCAGACATAGCCGATTGTTTTTTTGATTTTCCACAAGCAGACAAAATCATCATAGTAGCGATTACACAGATAATCAGGCAAAATATTTGACGAACTTTCATAAGTTTAAGTTTTTATTAGATATGCAAACTTATGAAATTTTCAGAAGTAAATCAAGCCGGCTACGGCATTTCATAGAATTGATTTATATTTGCGTAATATCACGTTAGCGAAATAGTATGAATACGATATGGATAAGTGCTGCAGGGCTGGCCGGATCAACGGTATTGGGAGCCATTTTGGGATTTGGTATCAAGAAGATCCCCCACAAATGGCACGACACCATGATGGGTTACTGTGCCGGGGTCATGTTGGCTGCTGCAGCATTGGGTCTGATTGTTCCAGCCATGCAGGGAGCAGGTAGCGAACGCTGGTGGATCGTGCTACTGGGTGTCCTGTTCGGCGCCATGTTCCTCAATGTTCTGGACCTGTTCACCCCCCACTTGCACACCATCACGGGCCTGGATCCCGAAGAACACAAAACCAACGAACGCCTCAACAAAGTCATGCTCTTTGTGTTGGCGGTTGCAATCCACAAACTCCCTGAGGGCATTGCTGCGGGAGTTGGCTTTAATGCCGAAGACATTTCCAATGCCTGGTCCGTTACGGTCGGTTTATCCATTCAGAACGTACCCGAAGCCATGGTCATCATTGCTCCGCTGTTGTTGGCCGGTGTCAGCCGTTGGCGCACCATCGGCCTATCCTTCATCATTGGTGGTCTGGAAATTGTGGGCATCTGGGCGGGTTATGCCTTGGGAAGCCTCTCCCAAATGCTACTACCGCTGATGCTGGCATTTGCCGGCGGCTCCATGCTGTACGTCGTCAGCGATGAAATGATTCCAGAAACCCACTCCCACGGTCATCACAAATCGGCCACCTATGCATTACTGCTCGGGTTCCTGACCTTGTTATTCATTGATCATTTACTATAAAATTATAAATCTCTACAATATGTACAAAGCAATCCGTTCGCGGCTCATCGCGATGAACTTTTTGGAATTTGCTGTCTGGGGAGCCTACCTCACTTCCATGGGCAGTTATTTGGTCAACATCAACTTGGCAGAGAAAATTGGCATCTTCTACGCTATGCAGGGAATTGTTTCCATCTTTATGCCCGCTTTGATTGGCATCATTGCCGACAAATACATCCAGGCACAGCGCGTTCTGTCCATCTGCCACGGGATTGCCGGAGTGGCCATGATTGCTGCCGGCTACTATGGAATGACTGCTGAAACAGTTGAATTCAGCACCCTGTTCTTGCTGTACAGCATCAGTGTGGCCTTCTTTATGCCGACCATCGCTCTTTCCAACTCAGTGGCTTACTCTGCCTTGGAAGGAGCTGGCTACGATACAGTCAAAGACTTTCCGCCGATCCGGGTATTCGGCACCGTCGGCTTTATTTGCAGCATGCTCTTTGTCAACTGGATGACCGATGCCAATGATGTGCAATACCAACTGACCTACAACCAATTCTTTGTATCGGGCGTCATCGGTCTTGTGCTGATGGCTTACGCACTCACCCTGCCCAACTGCCCCGTTAAAAAGAATGAGAAAAAACAAAGTTTGGTGGAAGCGATGGGATTGAATGCCTTTTCGCTGTTCAAAAACAAAGATATGGCCATCTTCTTCATCTTCTCGATGTTGCTAGGCGTATCCTTGCAAATCACCAACGGCTTTGCCAACCCGTTCATCACACATTTTAAAGAACTGCCAGAGTTTGCTACCACCTGGGGTGCCAACAATGCAAATGCCTTGATTTCATTGTCCCAAGTTTCAGAGACACTCTGCATCTTGTTGATTCCGTTCTGTATGAAACGATTTGGCATCAAAAAAGTAATGCTCATTGCGATGTTTGCCTGGGTACTGCGCTTTGGCTTGTTTGGAGTTGGAAACCCCGGGGCGGGCGTATGGATGTTCATCCTCTCCTGCATCGTTTATGGCGTCGCTTTTGACTTTTTCAATGTTTCTGGTTCTCTTTATGTCAACCTTAAGACAAACACCGACATCCGTTCCAGCGCACAAGGTCTGTTTATGCTGATGACCAACGGCCTGGGTGCCACGATCGGTACCCTTTCCGCACAGGCCATTGTCAACCACTATGTTTATAATGCAGCGGTTCCCAACTGGAGTGCTGCCTGGTACGTCTTTGCGGGATTTGCGTTGGTCGTGGCAATCCTATTTATCTTCTTGTTTAGAGATCCGGATAAACGGTCGTAACATCGATGACCTCACCTTGACGATTGAGCAGGGTGAGGTTCATTTTTTTAGGAGAAACCGACAGGTGCATCGCCCCTACTGTCTGAGGGCCCTCCGCCCAACGGAAAGCGATTTTATCCACATTGTTTTCCAGCGGTAAAGACAAATCCACCTCCTGCCCCCGCTCATTATCGGAAGACGGAGTTTGCACGTACACCGTACCTTTGCCGGTAGCACGAGCTTGTTCCGGTGTCAAGACCGAATCCTGATACAAGGCCGGAGTCCGCACATAGATGTGATTATTGCCCGCCAAGGCCAGATCAATACCGAACTCGTCAAAGAGCACAGACCAGCGGGCATATTCCGAAGCCTGGCCATCGGTACCGTAGAACCATTGGTAGTGCTGACAAACCACTTGGTAGCGAGCCGGATTCTCCTGCACCACTTGACGCACCCACTGCTGAGCTGCGTGCAAACCGGCCTCATCTTTCATCGCCTCGTTGTTCAACATGATAAAAAGCACATCCCCGTACAAAAAGTAATAACACACGCCCTCCTCACCAACATAGCCATTTCGAGGATAGGCCGCCGCATCCCGAAAAAAATCGTGGCAAGTACGAAGGTATTGTCGGGTCATGTTATCGTGATTCCCATTGACCCCCGCCCACATATATTGACGGAAAGGCTCTTCGGTGTACAAATCTCGCCAAAAAGTATAACTTCCTCCCCAAGCAGTAACATCTCCCAGATGCAGGATCCAATCAAAGGGCCGGAACTCCTCCACCGTCCGGATCATCTGCATCGCTGCTTGCGTTCTGCCATACAAGGGTGAATAGACGTGAAAATCCGAAATGATACAAGCCTCCCACAGCTTCGCACCCGAGGTCGTAAAATAATGTACCTGTCCATCCAAGAAACGGTATTTGTACCGGGTATCGGGCTGAAGATGCTCCAAAGTCACATGGTATTTGGTAAAGATGGCATCTTCATAAAAATCACGACCATCTGCCGTCTTGGAATACACACCATCAAAGGTTGTACAACGCTCTCCGATACATTGGTAAACCATCGATTTTTTCCAATCTTTGTCTTGAACGGTCGTCAATTCCAGTTGAACACATTGCTGGGTGGTATCCGTTGCGAAACTCACATTCATGGCGGTATCCGTGTGCTCAGCCGGACAGGTGGTAATGCTAAAGACTTGGGCCGTCGCTCGAACTCCCACTAAAAAAAAGATGACACAAGTTGCCAAAAAGCAAGAAAAGGGATGCAAGGGTGATTTCATGGAGAAGGTTCGTAAAAAAGATTGTTTCTCACACAAAAGTAAAATATTCTTACTAATTTTGAGATTATAAAGCGATTTAACAATCATCGGTTATGAGCAAACCCCATTCTCTATTGCGCCGTATGCGCATTGTATTAGCCTCTCTCTTTTTTGTATTGATCACCCTGCTGTTTCTGGATTTCACTGGCACGTTGCAGGCTTGGTTCGGCTGGATGGCCAAAATCCAGTTTTTGCCGGCAGTCCTGGCCTTGAACGTAGGCGTTGTGATCGCATTGATCCTGGTAACCTTACTATTGGGACGCGTCTATTGTTCCATCATTTGTCCATTGGGCGTGCTCCAGGACATTTTTGCCTACTTCGGCCGCAAACAAAAAAAGAATCGCTATAGCTACTCCCCTGCAAAAAAATGGTTGCGCTACGGTGTGCTGGCCGTGTTCGTGGTGGTTCTGGTTGCCGGTCTGGCCTCTCTGGCTGCGCTGATTGCCCCTTATAGTGCCTACGGCCGCATCGCTCAAAACCTCTTTGCTCCCTTGTACCAATGGGGCAATAATGCCTTGGCTTACTTCGCCGAACGCTGCGACAGTTATGCCTTTTACCGGACTGAAGTATGGATTCGCAGTGTGAGCACCTTTGTGGTAGCGTTCCTGACACTGGTGATCCTCGGCTTTATGGCTTGGCGCAACGGCCGTACCTACTGCAACACGATTTGCCCGGTCGGCACCATTCTGGGATGCTTGTCCCGCTTCTCATTGCTTCGTCCGGTCATTAATACAGATAAGTGCAACGGCTGCGGCCGCTGCAGTAAAAATTGCAAGGCGGCTTGCATCGATAGTCCGAATCACAGCATCGACTACTCCCGCTGCGTCACCTGCCTAGATTGTTTGGACGCCTGCAAACAAGGAGCCATCGAATACCGTCTGCGTACTAGCACTCAGACAACAGCTCCCCAAAACAGCCGTCGTCGATTCCTGGCCGTATCGGCAGCCTTTACGACTTCTGCCGTTTTGAAAGCCCAACACGATAAAGTGGATGGCGGTCTGGCGGTCATTCTTGACAAAGAAAAGCCCAACCGCAACACTCCGATTGTTCCTCCGGGGTCTCAAAGCCTCCGCCACCTAAGTCAACACTGTACCGGTTGCCAACTCTGCGTGGCTGCCTGTCCCAACGGTGTTCTGAGGCCGTCTTCCCGTCTGGAAAACCTATTACAGCCGGAATGCTCGTACGAACGGGGATATTGCCGGCCGGAATGCACCCGCTGTTCGGAAGTATGTCCTACCGGTGCTATACAACACATCGACCGCGCTGAAAAATCAGCCATCCAGGTGGGACACGCGGTCTGGGTCAAAGCCAACTGCCTTCCATTGACCGAAGGAGTGCACTGTGGCAATTGTGCACGTCGCTGCCCCACGGGGGCTATCAAGATGGTCCTGTCCGATCCGAATAATCCGGAATCTGCTCGTATTCCCAGCATCAATACCGAACGTTGCATCGGTTGCGGTGCCTGCGAAAACCTCTGTCCGGCACGTCCGTTCAGCGCCATCTATGTAGAAGGAAACGATCGTCACCGCCTTGTTTAACCCCATCAGCCAATCTTGAAATCCTATGAAATCAAATACCCTTAACCGTCGGAATTTTCTCAAACGCTTAGGTCTTGGCACCGCATTGACGGCCGGAGCATTGGCCGGTTGTCAATCCAATAAAAAGTCACCCAATGGTGCATCCCAAAAAACGGAATTGGACGTACCTACCGACCGAATGACATACCGCACCCATCCCACCTGCGGTGATCAAGTTTCTTTATTGGGCTATGGCTGTATGCGTTGGCCGATGATGCCTTCTGCGGATCGAAACGGTGATATTATTGATCAAGAGGCCGTTAACCAATTGGTTGACTATGCACTAGCGCACGGTGTGAATTATTTTGACACGGCCCCTCCTTATGGTCGCGGACAATCCGAAGCGGCTACGGGAATTGCTCTTTCCCGCCACCCGCGTTCTTCCTACCTGCTCGCAACAAAAATGTCCAACCAAAGTTTTGCGCGAGACGGCATGACTGGTAAGAAGTTGTATCAAGCCTCTGTGCAGATGTATGAAAACTCTCGCAAGTATTTGAAGACCGATTACTTCGACTATTATTTGCTGCACAATGTTGGGGGTGGAAGTGGTATTCCGTTTGTCCAACAACGCTTCTTCGATAACGGGCTCATTGATTTTCTGCTAAAAGAACGCGAAGCAGGACGCATTCGCAACCTGGGCTTCTCCTACCACGGAGATATTCAAGTATTTGATTACTTGTTGTCCCTGCACGACCAATACCACTGGGACTTTGTTCAAATCCAAATGAACTACGTGGACTACCGGCACGCCTCCGGATCGAACTTCAATGCAGAATACCTCTACGCCGAACTGGACAAACGAGGCATTCCTGTGATTATTATGGAGCCCCTGTTGGGAGGTCGCCTGGCCAACCTGACCGATCACCTCAACGAATCGCTCCAGCAACGCCGTCCTGAAAACAGCATCGCTTCGTGGGCCTTCCGTTTTGCCGGCTCATTCCCGAGCGTGTTGACCGTTCTCAGTGGCATGACCTACAAAGAGCACCTGCAAGACAATATCCGTACTTATTCTCCATTGGATCCTTGCACCGAAGAAGAATTTGAACTCCTGGAAAAGACCGCTAAAATTTTGGTAGAATACCCGTCAGTTCCTTGCACCGGCTGCCAATATTGTATGCCCTGCCCTTACGGAATTGATATCCCAAGCATCTTCTCACATTACAACAAGTGCATCAACGAAGGCTACGTTGCCGAGTCAGCACAAGATCCCAACTACCGGGAAGCGCGGCGTGCATTCTTGATCGGGTATGACCGTACGGTTCCCAAACTGCGCCAAGCAGATCACTGCATCGGCTGCGGAAAATGCGTTCACCACTGCCCTCAGTCCATCCGTATTCCGCGTGAACTTCGTCGGATCAACGACTATGTAGAAACGCTAAAACAACAAGGCGTGTAGTTTGAAGGAGAAATAACCTTTCCCATCCAAGTAGGCAACGGCATCCTCCAGCAAGGTTCGCCGTGCCTGCTCTTCTATGTGAGCATAAAAAAGAATTTCCACCAGGGACTCCAAAGCCTGATCGGAAAGGTGCACTTCTGTCACCAAATATGCAATCGGATGTTCCTGTTGCAAGATTTGCTCCAAGTCGATCTGCCAATCTTCCCGTCCCAGCTCGGTTTGAATATCGGCCAGGGTATAATCCAACGGCTCTGATTTGAACAGGCCCAGACGTTCTGCTATCCGTTGAAGCACCTTCCCAATCCGGTCTATTTCCCTGAGAATATAATCCTCCATTTGATTAGGGTTGTTAATAGATTTCGACAAATATACACATATTTATTTTGTCGGAACGGCATACAAAGTTACTTTTGCAAGTTTATACGAAAAACACACAAAAGTAGAATGAATAAAATCTTCCCTATATTAATTACCTTGAGCATACTGCTGGCATCTTGTGAGCAGATGGAATCACCCGCCATTCCTGAAGGCAAAGTGCGGGTAAGTCTCAAAAGTGATCCTGGATTAAGTCGCACCAGCGTGGCATCAAACGGCCTTTCTACCATTTGGTGCGCCGAAGATCAAATTGCAGTTTGGGCCTCCGATGGCTCTAACAATGTTCTGAATGCACAACCGTTCAAGGCATTCTATTCAATCGGAAGCTACGCCGAATTCACGGCCGACATCACCCCGATGGGAGAGGGCACATTTACTTATTACTCGACGCACCCGGTTCCGGCTTCTGTCTCGGGCACAACCGCCGCATTCCTGGTTGAAAGTGTCCAACAGGGTTCATTCGATGGTTCCAATGATATTATGGTAGCCTATCCCGCAACAGGCCTGGCCTTGGAAAATGAAGAAGCAGAAGTTTGTCTGGCCTATCAACACAAGATGCATACCTTGCGGATGTTTGTTCCCGATGACGTAGAAGGCATGGGAGAACCGATCCGTCAGATCAACATTACTTTCCCGACCCCGGTAGTAGGAACTGTGGGCGTAGATTATGCCTCACCGGATGCTCCCACCACCCTATCAAACGGTTCTGAAAAGCTCACCATTGAGATTCCTGAAGGACTTTCGCCCTCCAGTGAGCAGAACCGCAAATACGCATATGCTATCGTATTCCCCGCAACGATGAACCCGGAGGATCAGATTACTTTTTCCGTCCGTACCGACCACTACCATGCTACTCAAACCTTTGCAGCACGCACGTTGAGTGAAGGTGGCAGCACGCCCGTACGCTTGACCTGTACCCCCGACTTAAGCACCATCTTGCGATTCTTCATCAAGGAGAACTTCCTGGGCGAAGATCCCATCCAGGTAACCCTCCAAACCGCAACTGCCCAATATGTCGTGGATCCCGCCACTACTTTCTACAAAGATGGCTACTACGACTTCGATGTAACCGATCTGCCCAGCCTGGCAGGCCAGTCGATCACTGTTATCTATGAATCCGAACACGCCATTGTCAGTCAATCAATCACGGTTCCTGACTACAGAGCCGGTCAGGTTTCAGACATTGAGTTGACCGTTCCTTACCTGTTCTTCGAAGACTTCAGCCAAATCGGATCGTTCACGGATGATCACGATGACGCATCCACCGGCCTTGACTTTAACGGGGATACCTACAACAGTGCGAAGATGCTGAATGACGAGGATCCTCATTTGACAGGCTGGTCCGGTAGCCACATTGGTGGACAAGCCGGCAAATCCATCCGAATCATGTGCCGATACGAGGCAGGAATGACCGCCAATGCCTACTACAAAGGCCGCGTTGATACCCGTCCGATCGGTGGGCTTAAGTCTGCTGCCAAAATCAGTATCACTTTTGATTATGCCAGTGCCTATATCCACTATTTTACCAGCAGTGGATCGGTCAATACCCCTATTAAAATGTACATGGGATACACCACTCAAACAGACGCTCAAACATCGGATAGTGGCTCAACGGATACCTCTAAAACGCCTCCGACCAATCTATCGAATAAATTGATCGATGGCGAGTCCCTGAAAGAGAACTCGGGCAGCTATGAGTCCGGATTCTACACCCACGCTCCTGTTGTTCTCAACGGAGCTACCGCCAATACACGATTGACTTGGGTTGTCAGCTCAGACATCAAGGCCAACTGGCTGGGTGGTAACGGAAACTTCTGGATCTACCTCGACAACATCAAGGTATCCATTGCAAAATAACAACGAATTAAAAATCAAGAAATCATGATAAAACTTAAACATCTGGCACTCTTCTTTACCGCAGCCCTGACCACCGTCAGCTGTTCGGAAAAGGGATTGGATGCGGGTCACGGCCGAATGCGTATTGCACTCTCGGCAGATGATTCTGCCATTGAACTAACACGTGCAAGCCTCGGCCTGAACAAGCCCACCGCTGCCGAATTCTCACTTACCATTATGGACGAAACCGGCGAGGTTGTAGGCGAATGGGACTCCATCGCAGCGTACGACGAAGCGACCCTTTACAACGCAGGAAACTATGCTGTCAAAGCTCGCTATGGCCGAACCTCCATTGAGGCATTTGAGACGCCTTGCTTCGAGGGTACCCAAGCATTTACCATCGTGGAAGATCAGACCACCTCGGTGGAAATCACCGCATACGTGGCCAACGCCATCGTAAAAATCGAGTACACCGATGCATTCAAGAACTACTTTTCTGATTATTCGTTTACCATGACAACGGCAGCCGGTTCGCAGCTCCCTTTTGCTGCAGATGAGACCCGACGCGCCTTCATCCAGCCCGACCGATTCAGCATGACTGGTTCAGCAACGACTCAGACCGGTACGCGAGTTCCGATCAGCAAAGAATTCACCAACATCGCAGCTAAAACCCTCTACACAATCAAGTTCGACGTCAATGCTGGAAACGTTGGCAATGCGACCATTACCGTTTCCTTCAATGACGAACCCGTTGCAGAGATTCCTATCGATATCGAACTGAACGATCATCTTTAATCCATTAAAATAAAAAACGATAAAAACGAAATATGAAACTGTCTAAACTCATATCAACCGCAATGCTCGCACTGACCCTGATCTTGGCTGGCTGCGAACGTGACAATATTGAATACGGTGAAAAAGAAGCCGCTACGGGATCCTTGTCGTTCTTGAATTTTGGTGTAGAGACCTCCGGCGACATTGAAGTTGTTGCCCATGCGGCGACTTCAACTACCTATACCTACATCATCCGGATCTTTGATGAAATGGGCAATCAGGTGGGCAACGACTACATCTACGGCCAAATGCCGGAAGTCATCACGCTCAATACCGGAACCTATTCCATGAAGGTGCAATCACAGATTGAAATTCCGTCTGCAGAGTTTGAGGCTCCCGTATATGGAGCCACCGTCAACGGCATTGTGATCGAAGAAGATCAGACAACCGATCTAGGCGTTGTTACCTGCAAGCTTGTCAACATCAAGGTTTCCGTGGGTTACAACGAAGCTATGTGGGCCGTACTGGGAGACGATGCCAACGTAGTTGTTGAAATCGGCAACGGATCATTGGATTTTGCCAAAGGTGAGTCGCAATGCGGATACTTTGCCGCTCCTGAAGCATCAAACGCAATGACCGTCAAGTTCACCGGCACGGTAGACGGCAACTACGCAACCATGACGCGCGCATTCACCAACGTGAAAGCCGGACAATGGCGCAAGATTACCTTTATCATGACCTTCAATGAAGAAGGAAACTCCACTTTCGATGTGGTCGTTGAAGACTGGTGCGATGAAGAAGAATTGACCAGCAACGTGGAGGTTAGCGAAGAGGTGATCGGTCCCGATCCGGATGCAGGTGAAGATTTGGATCAAAATCCCGACGCTCCCAAAGTAACCTACAAAGGTGGTCCGGTACCCTCGACTCCGATTACGCTCTCAAGCGGAATGCAAGTTAGCTTTACAATCTTGGCACCCAAAGGCATTGCAGCCTTGACCGTTGACATCTTATCAGACAATGCAGATTTCAACAGAGATGTATTGTCCATGGGCATCTCTCCGATTGATCTAGTGAACCCGAATGAGGCGCAAATTCAGATCTGTGAACTCTTCGGCCTCACCTATGGGGAAAACCTGATGGGGATGACCAATACCACCTTTGACCTGACCGGAGCCATCGGTCCCCTGATGGGATTCCCCGGAAATCACGAGTTTATTCTGAACATCGCAGACTTCGAAGGGAATGCAATCTCTACCAGCATCAAGATGAAAGTGAACGAATAAGCAAAGCGAAATCCATGAAAAAGATTAAAATATACGTTGCATTGGGTATGGCCATCGTATTCGGCACCCTTGCATGTAGCAAGAATGATATCCACACGGAGCGCATGGGCGGTCTCTCGCTGAAAGTTCAGTTTGATCCGATCTCCCGCGCATCAGTTGAAGATTTGGCTGAAAACTGCACCGTCAACCTCTACAACGAACAAGGTCTGATCCGCACCTATGAGGGCATCGGAACCCTGCCGGAAAAAATGTGGCTCGTTACGGGCAACTACCGCTGTGACATCCTGGCGGGAACCGAGCGTGCTGCGTCATTCACCGATAAAACTTACAAAGGATCCAAGCCTTTCACCATTAATGCCGGTACAACAACCACCGTTCAAGTGGAGTGCCGCGTAAACAACGTGATTGCAGAAGTTGCATTTGATCAGACCATTGCTGACCAATTCTCAACATATCAGGCGCGAGTAGGTGGAAAACTCGAGGAGGAAAAGGCACTGAACTTCGATTCGTCCAGTCCTTGTGTTGGCTACTTCACATTAGACAAAAATGCCACTACCCTGATGTGGAAATTCTCAGGTACGCACGTAAAATATGGAGAATTCTCAAAGTCCGGATCGATTCAAGACGTGGAAAAAGGCAAGAAATACAACCTGACCTTCACCTACACCAAAGGCGCAAGCGAAGGCGACTTGACCTTTGACATCGAAGTAATTAAGACAACCGAAGATGTGGAAGACAACATCATCTTTGAAGCCGATCCCACGGGAGTCGCATCCGTAGGCAAGTGGGATATTTGGGCTCGACACGCAATGCTTTTTGCCAATGTTGCAGAAAGCGAATTCGGATCAGAAGGCATCGCAATTCAAGTGCGCGCTGCTGGAGCCGAGTCCTGGACTTCGTTCGATGCAACCAAAGCGGGTGACAACCTTTTCTCGGCGGTTGCAACCGGACTGAATCCCGAAACTACCTATGACTATCAGCTCGTCATCAACGGCGAAATAATCGGAGCCTCCAAAACCTTCAAGACCGACTTTGCAGCAACCATTCCCAACGCAGGTATGGAAGACTGGAACAACAACGAAGGATGGCCCATGCCCTATGCTTCGGGCAGCTCGGCTTGGTGGGGCAACGGCAACAAAGCCGCAGACATGGCGGGCAAGATCATTTGTGAAAGCGACGCATCCTATTCGGGAGCTGGCAACGCTGCCAAGTTGAGCGGCGCCCATATTCAGATTCTTACAATCAACAAAGTTGCACCCGGAAACTTGTTCTCCGGCTACTTCGTAGGAACCGTAGGAACCAGTGGCGGTAAAGTAAACGTTGGCCGCCCGTTCACCGCCCGTCCGTCCGCGATGAAGGTGGACTATAAATATACTTGTGGTACCATCACACACAACGAAGGCGGACCCGCTAATGACAATGCCCCTCACGCAGTAGGCGATCCAGACCGTTGCCACATCTACATCGCATTGGGCGATTGGGACTACAAGACCTACGGGGGAACGGCGGATTGCCCGGTACAGTTAAATACAACAGACGTATCCACCCTCTTCGACCCCAACAGCGATGCCGTAATCGCTTATGGAGAACTCGTCAAGGGAGAGAGTGTCAATGATTGGACCGAGGAAATCATCCGCCTCAAATACAAGGATACACACCGCCGTCCGACGCACATCATCATCTCGTGTACCTCCTCCAAACTGGGAGACTACCTCACAGGAAGTTACAACAGTACGCTGTGGGTTGACAACTTCGAGTTGATCTACGACGAACATATCATGACCGAATAACCCATCCTATCACGCTTATGTTTCGAAAACTATTCTTATCCATACTAGTAATCGCTGCAAGCCTTCAAGGTATCCGTGCTCAACAATTTGATCGCGGAATTGAGATGAACTCAACGGTCTTTGTACCCAAAGGACAATGGATTGTGGGTGGTAATTTCTCGTACTCCACACACGAAAACGAAAATTACAAGTTTCTGGTCATTGAAAACATCCACACAACCGGATACAACTTCAAGCTCAGCCCGATGGCTGCTTACGCCATCCAAGACAACATGGCTGTGGGGCTACGCGCCGGGTACGACCGTCAGTTGCTAAAAATCGACAATGCCGACCTGAATCTGGGTGAAAGTTTGAACCTTGGCATCTCAGACTACTACAGTTTGAAACACACTACAATGGGTAGCGCCATCTATCGCTATTACATTACCTTGGGCAAGAGCAAGCGTTTTGCCTTGTTCAACGAAATGCAACTCACCTATGGCTACAGCCAAGCGAAGCTGGTCAATAGCAGCGGAACAGCTGTTACTGGCACCTATGAGACCACCAACGATTTTGCCATCGGTTGTTTGCCGGGACTCGTGGCCTTCATCAACAACAGCATCGCCGTGGAGGTGAATATTGGCGTGCTCGGATTTGATTACTCCTATACCAAACAGGTAACGGATCAGGTCTATGTAGGTCACCACAAAACCTCGCAGATGAATTTCAAGATTAACATCTTCTCCATCGCATTAGGCATTGCCTTCTACTTGTAATTAGGACACTGACGAAATGAGATTTATCGAAAAGATAGCCTGCCTGATCCTGATTGCATGCTTTGCTGCGACGACCGCGAATGCGACCACTGCTACCAGCAGGGTCGATTCGACAGGCCGCGTAATGCATACACCCTCGGAACAAACTCGGATCAACCGGGACATCTACCAATACTTATTCATTCCAAAGGGACAGATTCTTACCGGAGCAACATTTTCGTATGCACAACTGGACAGTGAAGACAGCCAATTTCTGATGATGATTGATGGCCTGCAGGCTGCATGCACAGTGATGAGCATCTCCCCGTTTGTTGCGCTGAGTTACGCCAAAAACCGGGCTTTCGGTGCTCGTTTTTCCTATCAGATGCTGGAAGGAACCATCGATGATGCATCCTTCCTGGTGGGAAATAACGAAGACTATAGCTTCTCGCTCAACAACGTACATTTCCTGCAACAAAGCTATTCGAGTGCGCTCCTACACCGCTCGTATGTCGGTCTGGATGCACGCGGACGATTTGCGCTATTCAATGAGACACGCGTAGAGTTTGCCTTTGGCCAGGGGCAGTTTCGTTCTGGCAGTGAAACCCTCAAATACCACACCAAAAACCGGCAATTGAACATCTCGTTCCACCCGGGTTTATCCGTTTGTATCCTGAACAACCTAAGTATCAATGCCTCGGTAGGAATTGGCGGGGTGCGCCTGTCTGATTCCCGCGTCTTTGACGGGGATGAACTGTTCGGTGAGCGGACAGCCTTGAACACCCACTTCCGACTCAATCTGCTGGACATTTCGCTCGGCATCACACTCCTCTTATAACAGAAAACACATGAAACACCTAGCGTTTTTAACCATCATAGCATTTGCCCTGACAAGTTGCATTCAAAATGACATTCCGAAGCCTACCATTCAGGCCACCTTCACCGCATTTGAGGTAGAAGGCGCCTGTCGCACTTCAAAAATTGATCAGTTGTCACAAACTGTCTCGGTTTACCTGGATGAACAAACCGATCCTCGCTCCGTGGGCGTGGATAGCGTTGCCTTTAATGAAGGAGAACCAGTTTCTGCATCCATCGATTTCTCGCAACGCCTCAACCTTGAGTCACCGCTTCCGGTTACGCTGACACTCTACCAAGACTACCAATGGTTGATTCGCTCAGAACAAGAGTTTGAACGCTATTTTGAGGTGGAAGGCCAAATTGGCGACGCGGACATTGACTACATCAACCACCGCATCGTAACGCTGGTAACAGCAGCTACGGATGTAAGCCAGGTGCAAATCAAACGTGCGAAACTAGGCCCAGCCAACCACACCACAGAACGCCCGGAAATTACCTCCCTAACCGACTTCACTACCGAACAAGAAGTCGAAATCTCCTACTACGGGAAAACTGAATTATGGACCATCTATGTAGTTAATTCCACCTCCTCCATCGAACTGAAAAGTGCGGATGCGTGGACGCGTGTGGCATGGCTTCAGGCAAGCGGAGTGGCAGGTGCTGACAACGGATTCAAGTACCGCATCCAAGGCTCCGAAGCATGGATTGACCTGCCTGATGCACAAATTACCGCCTCCTCAAGTGGAGCTTTCAAAGGTTTGCTCAAAGGCCTACAACCGCTCACAACCTACGAATATTACGCATACTGCAACGACGAAACAACCGAAGTGGGCACCTTCACCACCGAGGCCGAAGTTCCGCTACCCAACGGGTCCTTCGACCACTGGCACCAGGATGGAAAAGTCTGGAATCCGTGGGCGATCGACGGAATGAAGTTCTGGGATACCGGTAACAAAGGAGCTGCTACCGTAGGCGAAAGCAACTCCGCCCCGACCGCAGAAACCTGTCCTGCCAATCCGAACGGACAAGCTGCGCTTCTAAAGACCAATTACCTGATCATCAAACTGGCTGCAGGAACCTTGTATGCCGGGGATTATGTCAAGACGGACGGAACAAACGGCATCATTGATATGGGCCGTGAGTGGACAACACGCCCGACCAAACTGCGCGGATGGTACAAATACTCCCCCCAACCCATCAACATTGTTGCGGATGAGTTGGCACACCTCAACATGAAAGGGAAGAACGACACTTGTCACATCTACATGATGCTTGGCGATTGGGATACACCCGTACAAGTGCGCACCAACCCCAGCAACCGGAAACTGATCGACTACAACGATCCGCATATCATCGCAATCGCACAGTTACAAAGCGGTGATGCCGTACCGGAATACCAACAATTTGAACTTGAATTCGAATACAAGTCCACCTCCCGCAAACCCAAGTACCTAATCTTGGTGGCTTCCGCCAGCAAATACGGTGATTACTTCACCGGTGGCGACGGCTCCGTGCTGATGATTGATGAATTTGAGTTTGAATACGACTACCTTCCGTAGCCTATTGTTGTTCATTCCGCCGGTTACGATCTCGAACTTTTCTGGGTGTATTTTCCTGTGATATTGTTGTTTTGGCCGTGATGACTTCAAACGATTATTTAATGGCATACTTTAAATGATACCATTGTAGAATCCCCATGAAACTGCCTTTCCGAGCTCTGCCGAGTGATGCACATCTGTCTTCCAAATCAATCATCCATCTTGGTTTTTATGGTGTATGCCTATATTAATCGCGGGTCCATGCGTCATAGAGTCATACTCAAGCAATTGTCAAAAGCAATAGAATATTTGTCACTTTCACGATTCTTGCTGAAATCTAAAAAACTTTCATTACATTCGCACTTACGAAACCACTGTTTCGGAAATGCACATTTCGAAACTTAGTATCAGAAGCCATGAGATTTTTTGACAGAACAGAAGAAATAGCATCTCTTAAAGAGATCCAGGAGTTGTCCAAGAACAATGCTCAATTCACAGTAGTCACCGGACGTCGCCGCATCGGTAAGACACATCTTGTATGGAAAGCATACGAAGACCTGCCGATCCTTTATTTCTTTGTTGCCCGCAAAGCCGAAAGCGATTTATGCTCTGACTATCTGCTTGAAATTGAGAACAAACTTGGCATCCCTACAATGGGTAAAGTTGAGCGTTTCCCCGAGATCTTCGAGTATCTGATGAAACTCTCGGTAGAACGTCCGATTACATTGTTCATTGATGAGTTTCAGGAGTTCTTCAAAGTCAACAAATCTGTCTATAGCGATATGCAGCGTATTTGGGACAAGTACCATACTGTGGCCCACATCAACCTCATAGTCTGCGGTTCCATCTACTCAATGATGACCAAGATCTTCAAAGACAAGAAAGAACCACTCTACAATCGCCAGACATGCTTCATGTCAATAAAACCGTTCACTCCAACTGTCTTGAAGGAGATAATGGCGGAGTACAATCCGGACTACACATCTGAAGATCTGCTCGCACTCTATTCATTTACAGGTGGAGTCGCGAAATATGTTCAATTGCTCATAGATGCAGGAGCCACCACGAAAACGAAGATGCTCAATCAGATCATCAAGTCCGATTCAATATTCCTGAGCGAAGGCAAAGCCATTCTTATTGAAGAGTTTGGCAAAGACTATGGCGTATACTTCTCAATCCTTTCAGCAATTGCACGTGGTAAGACCTCACGCTCTGAGATAGAGAATGTCGTTGGCAAGGAAATCGGTGGCTACCTTACAAAGCTGGAGAATGAGTATGAAGTGATCAGCAAGAAACAGCCGATCTTTGAGAAAAGTTCAACCAAGAATGTACGCTATACGATTGAGGACAACTTCTTCACCTTCTGGTTCCGTTTCATATACAAGTACAACTATATGCTTGAAATCGAGAACTACGACGCAGTAAAGACTATCATCAATCGTGATTACGAAACCTTCTCCGGACTGATGCTTGAACGCTACTTCAAACGCGTCCTCATCGAAAGTAAGAAATATACCCGTATCGGCAGCTGGTGGGACCGCAAAGGCGAAAATGAAATTGACATCGTAGCAGAAAACGAACTGGACCAGCAAGCTCTCTTCATTGAAGTCAAACGTAAGATAGAGAACTATGATCCAGAACTGCTCAGTAGCAAGGTGGAAGTCTTCACTCGCGCCACCGGAGAATTCAAAGAATACACAGT
>JAFYSH010000025.1 GCA_017546605.1 Bacteroidales bacterium
CAATAGATTTTGATTGGGTAGAGTTGTAATGTTTGTTTTGGGGCTATCAGCGATGTTGTCTTGAGTTATTGAGGTTGCATTGAGTGAGCTATATGGGTAATATAAAAGGAGTTGGTCAATGGATAACCAACTCCTTTTATAAATCTGATCCGATTACTTTAGCCGACACACACGTAGACCATTTTTGGCGTATTCTGCAAGGGTCTTCGGCTCAATGATTACAGCTTTGGCACCATAGGATGCGTGGATGAAATGCATTTCGCCATTGTGTTCGTAGGCAATGCCCACGTGTGCGATGTCCAATCCTTCTCGTTTGTCAACAAAACAGACTATATCTCCATTTTGTACACCATGAATGCCTTGAATTACATCTTCTGGTGCAAGCCAGTAGTATTTGTTCTCATTGAGTGATGCTTCTACTTGGCTGATCTTTTCCAAGGCAGTTTGATCCTTCAGTTGGGCATAGCGTTGTGCATTGTCGGTCATGAATGAAAATTTCTGCTTCTTTTCACGTGCTCCTGGCAGAGATGCAGTAATCTCGATCATTTTTCCTTTTTGCTCGTTTTGTTGAATCCATCCCGATGTATAATGTTGGCGTGAGGCGTATCCATCGATAACTCCGTTGATGTAACGCATTTCTTGCAGATTTTTGCAGAATGCATCAAAGGTCAGTTCTCCGCCTTGAACCGTTTGTACAAAGGCAGTGCACATCTCGACAAATAAGATGCAGTCGGTTTCCAGTACGTTGATTGTAAGTTTTTCGGGTTCAAATTCCACGGTGCCGGCAACATAGGGTGTGCCGAGGAAGATGCTGGCAGTTCGAATCATCAGTATCCCCGACGGTTCGTTGGCATAGGGACGCAATTGTCCCAACACTTCTTCCACTTTCAGTTGATCATTCCAGGTATATCGGCGGTTGTTGGTTTCGTGCTTTGTTTGTTGGGGCATATCCGTTGCGTAGGAAACCGTGCTACTGCCTACCAGCAAGGCTGCAGAAAGACTTGCTGCAACAAAGGAGTGAAAGTAATTCATGATGTGTTGGCTTGATTCGTTTTTATAAAAAAAAAGGAGGGCCGATAAGCCGGATTCTGTGCCAGAAAACTGGTCTCCATCATTTATCTGTGCTGCCTACCCCCCGGCATTGGGCGAGCCACCCTTAGTTGTCGGTATATTTGGCATTGCAGGCCGTAGGTGCGTACCCTGATGTTGTCGCCAATCACCAGTCGTGAGCTCTTACCTCACGTTTTCACCCTTACCCCGAAGGGCGGTAATTCTCTGTTACACGAACCGTAAACTTACGCCTACCTGTGCTTTCCACAGTACGGTGCTCTATCCTGTCCGGACTTTCCTCTGCTAATGCAGCGATGGAGTGTCCCTCCTATGCGCGAAATTACAAAAAAAGCTGCAAAACCAAATCCTAAGCTTTGAATCGGATGAGGATTTGGAAGATGTTTTTGCCATTGCATCGGCCCTCAACGTAGTACTCAAGGTCACTGAGGGACTGTTTCCACAACTCAACCTCGTCGCCCAAGCGGGACTCTGCATTGAAGTTGATTTGAAATTCTTCAATGGTGTGATTCAGCAAGTATGTTGGATCAATGGCATCGAAGCCCCATTCAACATATTTAGCATTGTTGGTGTGCAGGTTGAAATCAATATCGGAATAACGGACGCGTCGGGTTCCAGCTGCTTCCAGTTCTTTGGGAACCAGAATTTTATCACATACTTGCGCAATGGCATCAACCAGGTATGCCGTATCCACAATGTCTTGACCGATAACGTGGTCTGCGCGTTGCATCCGTCTGTTTTCCAGGTTGATGATGAGCCAGGAGGTGGTAGCTGAGACCAGGACTTCTTCGGGTTTTTTTTCTGAAAAAATTTGAAAATCACGTAATGAGAACACGCCATTTACGCCTTTGTGCCAGGTCCGGAGTAGAACTTGATCACGCCAATGAATTTCTTTTTCAAAGCGGACTTTCATGCGAGACAGTACCCAGGCAACGCCCTTGGGAGTCATATCTTCGTAGCCAAAATGGAGTTGGCTGGCATGCTCGTTGGCAATGTCCTGCATTTTGCATAGCAGGGCGTGAGCTTTCAGTTGTTGGCGTGCGTCTGCATCGGATGTCAATACTTCAAAACGATGGTCACAAAAGTTGGGTTTCATTTTTGTTTAATTATGAGATAGTTTGAATTTCTACGATATTTTAATGCGGTAAAGGTAGCAAAATTAATTTGGAAACTTCTGCTCTATCTTCTAACTTTGTTCCCCCGTATAAGTACCCATTTGAGACTATGGCAACAAAGTATATTTTCGTTACGGGAGGAGTGACATCTTCACTCGGAAAAGGAATCATTTCCGCATCATTGGCAAAATTGTTACAAGCACGAAATTTGCGTGTAACCATTCAAAAGTTTGACCCCTATATTAACATCGATCCGGGAACATTGAACCCTTATGAACACGGGGAATGTTATGTGACGGAAGATGGTGCGGAAACTGACTTGGATTTGGGACACTATGAACGGTTCTTGAATACCTGTACTTCCAAGGCGAATAATGTGACGACCGGTCGTATTTATCGTTCTGTAATTGATCGGGAACGTCAAGGAGCTTATTTGGGTAAAACGGTACAAATTATCCCTCATATTACCGATGAGATTAAGCGGAGAATGATGTTGTTGGGTAAAACCGGCAACTACGATGTTGTCATTACCGAATTAGGGGGTACTGTAGGAGATATTGAGTCATTGCCGTATGTGGAAGCGGTTCGCCAGTTGCAATGGGAACTTCCTGATGAAGATAATATGTTGATTCACTTGACTTTGGTTCCTTATCTGAATGCAGCTAAGGAGTTGAAGACCAAGCCGACACAACACTCTGTTCGTATGTTGCAACAATATGGTGTGCATCCGGATGTTATCGTATGTCGGACAGAGCATGAAATTCCGGCAGATATGCGCCGAAAGATGGCTTTGTTCTGCAATGTGAAACCGAATGCTGTGATTCAATCCATTGATGCACGGAGCATTTACGAAGTTCCGCTCAATATGGCCAAAGAAAAACTGGATGAGTTGGCAATTGAGCATTTAAAGTTGGATGTTGGAGAACCGGATTTGACCCGTTGGAATGCGTTCTTGGATCGTCTTTTCCACCCGCAAACCGAAGTGAACATTGCCTTGGTGGGTAAGTATGTTGAATTACAAGATGCTTACAAGTCTATCTTGGAAGCCTTTATTCACGCAGGAGCTGCAAACCAATGTAAGGTTCGTGTGACCTGTATTCATAGTGAATTCTTGAACGAAGAGAATGTTGAAGACCAATTGGGTAACAGGGACGCAATCTTAGTTGCTCCTGGTTTTGGCGAACGTGGTCTGGAAGGAAAATTGGTAGCAATTCGTTATGCTCGTGAAAACAAGATTCCGTTCTTTGGTATCTGCTTGGGTATGCAAATGGCTGTGTTGGAATATGCTCGCAATGTAATTGGCTTGGCAGAAGCCGCATCTACAGAGGTACGTCCGAATACACCCCACCCGGTGATCAACTTGATGGAAGATCAAAAAACAACGACCATCAAGGGCGGAACTATGCGTTTGGGAGCCTATGACTGTCAAATTCAGGAGGGATCTTTGGCCTACCGGATTTATGGTAAAACACTTATTTCGGAGCGCCACCGTCACCGCTATGAAGTCAATAGCGAATATCGGGATCAATTGAATGCAGCTGGTTTGATTACCAGTGGAAAGAACCCGGATACTGGTTTGGTTGAGATTGTTGAAATTCCCGAACATCCGTTCTATATTGCTGTGCAATTCCACCCGGAATTGAAGAGTACACCGGAGAACCCGCAGCCGATCTTTGTGGCCTTCGTCAAGGCTGCAATGGATTACAAAGCGAGACGTTAGATGAAGGGACGTCAGTGGGCGGCTCTTGCGATGTTGCTTTGTGGAGCCGGTTTGCTTTTTGGGGGCGTTGCAGAAAAGCCGAAAGTGATTGAGTATAAGGCAAAGGTGGATCAGGTCTTGCACCATGATCCGTCTGCCTATACACAAGGGCTCTTCTTTTATGGGGGAGTGCTTTATGAATCAACTGGACAGTACGGCGAATCGTCCCTACGACAAGTTGATCTTTCTTCTGGACGAGTACTGAAGCATATTTCTTTGGATCGTCAATTTTTTGGCGAGGGGGCATGTGAACTCAATGGGCTCATTTATCAATTGACTTGGATGGAGCACGTCTGCTTTGTCTATGATGCTGCGTCGTTGACATTGGTAGGTCAGTTATACGTGCCCACGGAAGGTTGGGGATTGACCACAAATGGCGAGGATCTTATTTTGAGTGATGGTTCGTCAAATTTGTATTTCTTGGATCCTACGACATTTCAGGAACGCCGTCGGGTAGTGGTAACCCGATCGGGAAAGGCCCTTCCTTATTTGAATGAGTTGGAATACATCGATGGAAAAGTTTGGGCCAATGTCTATGGTACGAATTATCTGGTGATTATTGATCCCAAGGACGGACAGATCCAAGCAACTGTGGACTGTCGGAACATATTACCGGCTCGTTACACAGAAGAAGTGGACGTATTGAATGGAATTGCCTATGATCCAAAAGTGAAGGCTGTATATATTACTGGGAAGTTGTGGCCGCAGCTCTATCGGATAGCTTTGATAGAAAAATAGCTCATATTCCACAAGTTCTACTTATCTTTGCTCCGTTAAACTTAATCCGTCTAAAATTATGATTCTGATAGCCGATAGCGGTGCAACCAAAGTGGATTGGCGCTGCATTCAAGCCGATGGCTCAATAGTGGAAATTCAAACAGAGGGAATCAATGCAGTCTATTTGACAGCGGATCAAATTATCGATCTTTTGAAAAAACATCTTTTGCCAGTACTGGGAAATGGCGTTCGGGAAGTTTACTTCTATGGCGCGGGCGTTGTTTCTGCTGAAGTTTCTAAGGTCTTGGCGGATTGTTTTGATGCGGTATTCCCTGGATGTACCTGCGTGGCCGAATCCGATATTTTGGCGGCAGCTCGGGCTCTTTGTGGTAATAAACCTGGGATTGCTTGTATTTTAGGCACGGGAGCAAATACTTGTTTTTACGACGGTGAGCAGATTACTAAAAATGTGCGAGCAGGTGGTTTTATCTTGGGAGATGATGGTAGCGGTGCTGTAATCGGAAAACATTTCATTTCCGATTTTATCAAGGGCTTGCTTCCAAAGGAGATCGAAGATGAGTTCGTAAAGCGATATGGTCTGGATTATATGGCAATTGTCCAAAAGGTCTATCGCGAAGGTCTTCCGAGCCGATTCTTGGCTTCATTCTCTCCGTTTATCAATGAGTTCCGTGCACATCCTCATATTGCAAAATTGTTGCGTCGTTGTTTTGATGATTTCTGTGAAAGAAATATTTCCCAATATGACTATGAAAATTATGAGGTGAATTTGGTGGGCTCTGTTGCGCATTATTATCGGGATATTTTGGAAGAATCGGCGAAGGAGCACGGTATGCGAATTGGTAAGATTTTGAAAAGCCCCATTTCAGGATTGGTGGAATACCATAATTAAAAACATAAACCTACTTTACGATGAAAGTTACAGAACAAGCTTCTCGTTATGAGAACTTAGATCAGATGACAACTCGGGAGTTGCTGGAAAATATCAATAAGGAAGACCGGCTTGTTCCCATTACCGTAGAACAATGCATTCCTCAAATTGAAAAATTGGTGGATGGAATTGTAGAACGTATGAAGAAAGGGGGCCGTCTCTTTTATTTGGGAGCCGGTACCAGCGGTCGTCTCGGTATTTTGGATGCCTCTGAAATTCCTCCGACTTATGGTGCTCCGTTTGATTTGGTCATCGGATTGATCGCTGGAGGGGATACTGCTATTCGTAAGGCCGTTGAAGCTGCAGAAGATGATTGGGATGGTGGTTGGAGAGATATGGAACCCTATCAAGTTGGCGAAAACGATGTCGTAGTGGGGATTGCTGCATCCGGAACAACCCCCTATGTGATTGGAGCCTTGAAACAAGCCCGTCAGCGGGGTATTCTGACAGCTTGTATTACTTGTAATCCGGCTGCACCGGCAGCTGCAGAAGCAGAAATTCCGATCGTTGCTGTGGTAGGTCCTGAATTTGTTACAGGTAGCACTCGGATGAAAGCCGGTACTGCTCAAAAATTGATTTTGAATATGATTTCAACTTCCACGATGATTCGTCTGGGGCACGTGAAGGGAAATAAAATGGTAGATATGCAATTGACCAATGCCAAATTGGTGGATCGTGGTACCAAGATGATTATGGATGAGACCGGAATCAAAGATTACGAGTACGCAAAATTCTTGTTGTTGAAACATGGTTCTGTGCGTCACGCTGTGAACGCATATCAAAGCCAACAATAATTTTATCGCATGATGCGTCCTGATCCTTATGCTCCATCGCAGTTGTTGCAGGCTGCGGTGGAGCAGTTTGCATCCCTGCCAGGGGTGGGTAAGAAAACAGCCCTTCGCTATGCGTTGCATCTGTTGAAGCAGCCGCAGGAACGAGTTTCATTATTTGTCTCGTCATTGGATCGATTTCGGAAAGAGGTGCGCCATTGTCGTGTCTGTTCAATGATTACGGATGAGGAAGTTTGTCCGATTTGTCGGGATCCCCAACGTAATCATGCATTGATTTGTGTGGTTGAGAGCATTCGCGATGTACTAAGTATCGAGGCAACGGGAGAATATCGGGGAGTATATCATGTATTGGGGGGAGTAATTTCTCCGATGGATGGGATTGGCCCTTCAGAATTGACGCTTTCCGAATTGGTGGAACGGGTCAAGACCGGGCAGGTACAGGAGGTGATTTTTGCCTTGAGTACCGATATGGAAGGAGAAACAACATCATTTTATTTATACAAACTTTTGGTGGCTTATCCGGTGACGGTATCGACCATTGCACGAGGTGTTGGTTTTGGCGATGATCTGGAGTATGCTGACCAGTTAACCTTAAGCAAGTCGATTGCAAATCGTCAATTGTTTACGCCTAATCTTTAACTATGCAACATTCATTTCCTTTGTCCTGGCTGCTGACAGCTTTTATCGCCTACACGGTTTTGCTTTTTGTGGTGTCTTGGTTGAGCTCCCGTAAATCAGGCAGTAATTCCTATTTTTCCGGAGACAAGAAGGCTCCTTGGTACATTGTCGCATACGGTATGGTTGGAACATCCATTTCGGGGGTTACTTTCATTTCGGTGCCTGGGAATGTATTGAACCAGAATTTCTACTACATGCCTTTGGTTCTGGGGTTTGTTGTGGGATATGTTGTCATCGCCCAGGTTCTGTTGCCTTTGTATTATCGGATGAACCTGACTTCCATCTATACGTACTTGGAACGTAGGTTTGGGTTCTTGACCTATCGCACGGGAGCCGCCGTTTTTATGGTGTCTAGAATTCTGGGAGCAGCAGTTCGTATCTTTGTGGTTGTCTTAGTGTTGCATACGTTCTTGCCGGAGGGTACAGTGCCTTTCTGGGTAGTGGCATTGGTGTTTATGCTGTTAATTTTCCTCTATACCTTCAAGGGGGGAGTGAAAACCATTATCTGGACGGATGTTTTGCAGACAACTTTTATGTTGTTGGCTGTGTTCTTGACTATCTCAGTAATTTGTCGGGAAATGGATTGGAATTTGGGCTCAATGTTTGCTGCAATTTCTGGAGCGGACAACCCGAACATTCCGGGGACAGGTTTCAGCAACTGGTTTGATATGACTTGGAGCAGTGCCACCAACTCGGTAAAGCAATTCATTTCTGGGATTTTTATCACCATTGTGATGACCGGCTTGGATCAAGAAATGATGCAAAAGAATTTGGCTTGTAAAAACATTAAAGATGCGCAGAAGAATATCTATACAACCAGTATGACCATTGTCTTGGTCAATTATTTCTTCCTGATTCTGGGCGCTGTCCTAGCTGTATTTGTGAGCAGCAAACTCGGAGGAATGGAGGGCATCGGTCTGGCCGATGCGGCTGGAGTCTTTACAAAGGCGCAAACGGACAAACTTTTCCCGGTTGTAGCCAGCCAGTATTTGGGCTTGGGAATTGGTTTGTTCTTTATCATTGGATTGATTTCAGCTTCTTATCCCAGTGCCGGTGGAGCATTGACTTCATTGACGACATCTTTCTGTATTGATTTTATGGGATTTAACAGCAGGAAAGATCTGACGGATGAGCGTAAGGTTAGTATTCGTAAGTGGGCGCACGCCGGTTTTGCATGCTTGTTTTTTGCCGCGATTGTGGTCTTGTATTGGATTAACAATGATACGGTAATCGATTTGGTGTACAAGTTGGCTTCTTATACCTATGGTCCATTGTTGGGTTTCTTCTTCTTTGGTATTCTGACCAAGCGCCAGGTAAAGGATGCGGCTATGCCTTTTGTGGCGATTGCTTCACCCGTATTGTGTTACCTATTGGATTGGGCTGGACAAGCTTGGTTGGGATTTGGCTTCGGATTTACCATCTTGTTGGTCAATGGTCTGTTAAGTTTCTTGGGAATGTTGCTCTTTAGCCGTCGGGCAACGGATGTGGAATTAAACAAGATGCAGGGATGAGTTGGGTAGAATTGGTATTCTTGGCCATCAGTCTTTCCTTTGATACGTTTGCCGTATCCACATCGGGTGGTCTGTGTTTGAAAAAATGTTGCCCTTTGTCCAAACGGATAGAGATGGTGTTTTCCTTTGCTTTTTTTCAAGCGATGTTCACCTTGATCGGCATCCTGATGGGGGAAGGTTTTATTGAACTCATTGGTGGCTTTGATCATTGGATTGCTTTTGGTTTGCTTGTCTATTTGGGCGGAAAGATGATCAAGGATGCGTTTTCTGCGGATGATGACGCTTCTTCTTCTGAACTGGATCTGACGAATCGTAAGACCATGGTGACGATGTCGGTTGCCACAAGTATTGATGCCTTGGCGGTCGGGATCTCTTTGGCTATGGTGGAAATTCAACAGGTAAAACTCATCGGAGGGCTAGCTTTGATTTTTGGAATTACGGCCTTGGCCAGCTGGGGAGGTTTGCGATTCGGGTGCTTCATCGGTAATCGGGTTGGTGGAAGAGTTTCTGCAGTTGGGGGACTGATTTTGGTAATAATTGGTGTTAAAATTCTCTTAGAGCACGCACAAATTTTCTAGTGAATAGGCAGTAGACGCTTTTTTAGTTGGATTTTTACCAAGAAAATTTTAAATTTGCCACGATAAACCAGATCCTTTATATTTGATTATGGATGATTATGTCAGTTGGTGCAGTTGTAATAATACGGGTGAAAGCGATGGCTTTCTTCTCGCGACCCTCTGTTGAGTGGTCGTTGAGCCGTTATTCCTGTATCTGCTGCTTCTCTTTTTTGTGGGGTTTATTGCTTTCGATGATCAAATCCAGAGTCCGACGTTAATTTCCTTATAGCTTCCTTTTGTAAGGGAGTCCTTTCAACGGAATATTAACGATAAGATTCAGGATAGCGATGATTCAAATTTTTTACAAACATAAAGGTTATATCATAACATCTCCCGCTACAGAGCTTCTGGACGAATTGGGCTTTGATGATGTAGTATGGATTGACTTGTTCTCTCCGACAGGAGAAGAAAAACGGGCTGTCGAAGCCTTTTTGAACACCACATTGCAAAGCCGTGCGCAAGCGGAAGAGATTGAGAGTTCATCCCGTTACTCGGAGACCGAAACGACGATTTTTGCCAATACGAACTTCTTGATGCCCGGTCCTGACAGTTATTCGATGGAGGCTGTTTCGTTCATCCTTTGCGAGGGAATCATCGTAACCATCCGCCACGTCCAACTGCGAAGTTTTTCGGATATCCAACGTAAAATTCAGATCAACTATCGTCTTTATCCGACTGGTTATCATATTTTTGTGGGTATTTTGGAAAATCGGATTGACTTGGATGCGGATATGATTGAGTTGATGGCCAAGGAGATTGCCCGGTATAGCAAGAATGTGAGTGCCGGTGAGGATGTGAATGAAGACTTGCTCTTGGATATCAATCAGTTGCAAGAAAATACCATGTTGGTGCGGGAGAACGTTGTTGATAAACAACGGATGATTTCGGCCATTCTTAAAAGTGATAAATTCCCACGAGATGTGTACGCAAAATTGAATGTAATTATCAAGGACGTTGCATCTCTTATCAATCACACCAATTTCAGTTTTGAGCGTCTGGAATATTTGCAGAATACCGTTCTCGGTTTGATTAATTTGGATCAGAACAAGATCATGAAGGTCTTTACCTTGGTGTCTTTGTTGTTGATGCCTCCTACTTTGGTCGCCAGTTTATACGGTATGAATGTCAATCTTCCGATCATCGGAGGCAAGTGGGATTTCTTTTTGGTACTCTCGGTAATGATTCTGCTAATTGCTGTGATTCTCTTTGTTTTCCGCCGCAAAAAAATGCTATGATTTTTTGGAAATCGGGAAAATAGTCTGTACTTTTGCGCCTCCTTGAAAAAGGATTATAAATAATGTCTAACCCCTTGTTGTTTAACTAATTTAGAAATGACAAACGAAAACCAAATTCAGGAAACTGAAAACGTGATTCTTGCAAATCGTCGCAAGAGCAATGCATCTGTTCCGGTTGACAAATTTGACTGGGATGCTTTTGAAAATGATGCACTTTACAACACAGACAAAGCTACTGTTGAAGCAAGTTACAATCAAACCTTGTCAAAGGTGATTGAAAATGAAGTGGTAGAAGGTGTTGTAATGGGCATGAACAAACGCGAAGTACTGGTAAATATCGGTTACAAGAGCGAAGGTATCATCAATATCAATGAATTCCGTTACAATCCGGATTTGAAAATTGGTGATAAAGTAGAAGTTTACGTGGAAAATGCAGAAGACAAAAAAGGTCAACTCATTCTTTCACACAAGAAAGCTCGTTCACTCCGTTCATGGGATAAAGTTAACGAAGCATTCGAAAAAGACGACATCATCAAAGGTTATGTTAAATGCCGTACGAAAGGCGGTATGATCGTTGACGTATTTGGAATCGAAGCCTTCTTGCCCGGTTCTCAAATTGATGTTCGCCCGATCAAAGATTACGATATCTTTGTGAACAAGACCATGGACTTCAAGATCGTTAAGATCAACAATGAGTTCCGCAACGTGGTTGTTTCTCACAAAATTCTTATCGAAGCTGAAATCGAAGCTCAAAAAGCTGACATCATCGCTAAACTTGAAAAAGGTCAAATCTTGGAAGGTGTTGTTAAGAACATCACTCCTTATGGCGTATTCGTAGACTTGGGCGGTGTTGACGGATTGATCCACATTACTGACTTGTCATGGGGCCGCATCAGCAACCCTGAAGAAGTGGTTAAGATGGACGAAAAGATCAAAGTTGTTATTTTGGACTTTGATGAAGAAACCAAACGTATCGCTCTCGGTTTGAAACAATTGAGCGCTCACCCTTGGGAAACTTTGGATGCAAACTTGAACGTGGGTGACCGTGTGAAAGGTCGTGTGGTTGTAATCGCTGACTATGGTGCATTCATTGAAGTACAACCTGGCGTTGAAGGTTTGATCCACGTTTCAGAAATGTCTTGGTCATTGCACTTGCGCAGCGCACAAGACTTCTTGAAAGTTGGTGACGAAGTTGAAGCTGTGATTTTGACTTTGGATCGCGAAGAAAAGAAAATGTCTCTTGGTATCAAACAATTGAAAGCTGATCCCTGGGCTGCTATCACTGAAAAATATCCCATCAACTCTAAACACACTGCAGTTGTTCGCAACTTCACTAACTTCGGTGTATTTGTAGAGTTGGAAGAAGGTGTTGATGGTTTGGTACACATCAGCGATCTTTCTTGGACTAAGAAAATCAAACACCCCTCTGAATTTACTTCAATTGGAGAAAAATTGGAAGTTCTTGTATTGGAAGTAGATCAAGAAAACCGTCGTTTGAGCTTGGGCCACAAACAATTGGAAGAAAATCCTTGGGATGTTTACGAAGCAACTTACACCTTGGGTTCTGTTCACAATGGAGTGATCAATAACTTCGTAGATAAAGGAGCCACTGTAACTTTGGCAGAAGGTGTTGAAGGTTTTGCTTCTTTGAAGAACTTGGCTAAACAAGATGGTACTTCTGCAAACGTAGGAGAAACCTTGGCTTTCAAAGTAGTAGAATTCAACAAATCCAATAAGAAGATCGGTCTTTCTCACGTTCGCACTTGGGAAGAACCCGCTCCTCGTGAAAACAAAGAACGTAATTCAGAAGCAGATGCAACTCAAAAAGCAGTGAAGAAACTCAAAGCAAACTTGGAAAAAACCACTTTGGGTGACATCTCTGAATTGGCTGCATTGAAAGCTGAAATGGAAAACGCTCAAAACAAGTAATGGAATTTACTTATACACCGTTAGGAACTGCTTCTGCAACTCCTTCCGTGTATCGATACCCAAGCGCTCACGTATTGAACATACGTGGGCGTTTGTTCCTTATCGACTGTGGAGAAGCGTGTCAGATCCGTTTACGGAGAATGGGGATCTCGTTTTTAAAGATTGATCATATTTTGATCTCTCATTTGCATGGTGATCATCTTTTTGGGTTGTTTGGTCTGCTTTCATCCATGGCCATGGTCGGTCGAACATCTTTATTGAATTTGTACGGCCCTGAACGACTCCGCAAGACCTTGGACTTCTTTCTGGAAGAATACGGTGAAGGGGTAAAGTTTCAAATTGAGTTTCATCCTCTTGGGGCAATGCAAGGACCTCAGACCATTCTCTCTGCTCGTAATTTGGATATCCAGGCATTCCCATTACGACATAGGATCCCTACGTATGGATTCTTGTTTCGGGAGCACGAGCCTGAATTGAATTTGCGTAAGGACTTGGTTGAAAAATACCAGTTGGGAATTTCAGAAATGGCTCGTCTCAAGAGAGGAGATCGAGTAATTCGGGAAGATGGACAGTGTCTGGAACCGGAGCAGTTTACCTATCGCCCTTGGGAGCCGCGTTCGTTTGCCTATTGTAGTGATACGTCTGTGTTTGCAGAGTTGCCAAAATGGATTCAGGGAGTGGACTTGCTCTATCATGAGGCGACTTTTGCTGATTCAGAAGTCGAATGTGCTCGAACAACCTTCCATTCAACGGCCCGACAAGCTGCGATTTGTGCTCGAACAGCGGGAGTTAAACGTCTTTTGATTGGTCACTTTTCAGCTCGATATCCGGATCTGTCAAAGCTTTTATCAGAAGCACGAAGTGAGTTTGAAGCCGTTGATATTGCTACAGAACTTACTACCTTTGAGGTGCCTTTAAAGAAATATTAAGATGAAGTGGATCCATTGGACCGGTTTGCGTTATTGGCTATGGTTGCTCTTATGCTTTTGCCCAATGTCGGTAGTTGCCCAACGCTTGTCTTCAGACCAGGTGACTCAAAAGTTTGGTCAATTGATGCATTATTTGCAGCAATATTACATTGACACCTTGGATCAGGAAGCTTTGTTGGATGAGGCAATCAAGGCAGTATTAAAACAATTGGATCCGCATACGTCCTATATTACTGCAGATGATTTGGCTTCGATGAATGAGCCCTTATTGGGGGAGTTTGCAGGAATTGGTATCGAGTTTAGCATCGTCGCGGATACGTTGGTTGTACAAGCAACGGTTGCGGGAGGTCCTGCTGAGAAAGTAGGTATTTTACCCGGAGACTGCCTGATAGCGGTAGATGGAATCCCCATATCTGGGCCAGGCCTAACGGTAAAACGAGTGCATGACTGTTTGAGGGGACCGGTTGGGAGTGCTGTCTCGGTGACGGTGCTTCGATCTTCACAAACAAATCCGTTGGAATTTTTGCTTCAACGCGACAAGATTCCTTTGCATAGTCTGGATGCGGCTTATTTGACCGCAGATCAGGTGCTTTATTTACGTTTGAGCCGATTTGCAGCTACGACGGGAAAAGAATTGCGTACCGCATTGGCTGCCTATCCTCAAAAAAAAGGTGTTATCTTGGACTTGCGAGGAAATGGAGGCGGTTATCTTCATGCAGCCCTGCAAGTTGCCAATGAGTTTTTAACGAAAGGATCGTTGATTCTTTACACTTCAGGACGATCCGTAGAGCCCATCCAGGAATATGCAAATGGTCATGGTCTATATCAGCAAGGTCCCATGGCTTTGTTGGTGGATGCCAATACTGCTTCTTCCAGTGAGATTGTAGTGGGGGCACTCCAAGATTGGGGTAGGGCTATTGTCATTGGACAGCGAACTTATGGGAAAGGACTGGTGCAGCGTCCATTTTCGTTGTTGGATGGCTCGCAGGTGCGTGTCACGGTTGCCCAATATCATACGCCATGCGGTCGGGTGTTGCAACGTCCTTATGCTGCAGCCTATCAATCCGATACTCTACGCTTTTCGGGGGATTCTCTCTATGGAATTTGTCCCGATGTGGTTATTGAAGAGGATACGTCTTTTATTTCTACATATTACATCAACTTGGTACATCAAGGAGTTTTGCAGGAGTTTGTTACAAGAGAAGTCAATCTACATAGAAGTACATGGCAAGAACAATATCCTACGGTTGAGGATTTTTTAATGGATTTTGTCGTGACCGATGACTGCTTGCAAGGTCTTATCACGCTGGCTCAAAGCAAAGCCATTCGAGCGGATGACAATGCGTGGGAACAGTCAGTTCGAATGATAAAAATCCAGATTAAAGCACTCAGTGCTCGGATACTCTTTGATTCAGCTGCCTACTATCGAGTCTTGCAAACTTATTCTGACCCAGTCTTTGAAGCAGCCTGTTTGGCTGTCAGCGCCTTCTGATAGGCTTTTGCATTGCGCAAATGTTCTTGATAGGAGGCGGTAAATTTATGCGTGCCGTCAAAATTGGAATTGGCGCAGAAATACAAATAATTGTTTTTATCCCGGTTGAGTACGGCATCAATGGCTTGTATCGTTGGAATGGTGATGGGGCCCGGAGGAAGACCGGCGTATCGGTACGTGTTATAGGGAGAGTCGTACTGAAGGTGGCGTTTCAAGACGCGGGTGATGCCTGGTTCAACATCCCGGTGTGCATAGATGACGGTTGGACAAGCCTGTAACTTAATGCCTTTTTTAAGACGATTCAAATAGACGGCTGCCATGGCAGGTAATTCGGGAGCGTAATTGGTTTCTTGTACTAGGATGGAAGCCAATGTGATCACTTGTGTGGGAGTCAGTCCCAGGTCTTTTGCCTTTAGGAGCCGTTCTTCGTTCCAAAATCGGTCGTATTCCCGCTTGAACCGCTTGATAATGTCTTCAGGGCTGGACGTCCAATACATTTCATATGTGTTGGGAATAAAAATAGAAATCATTGTCTCCGGTTTCATGCCCAATTCTTGTTGCCGTGCGCTGTCTGTAAGGGCTTTTATGAAAGCGGTAGAATCTGCACAAAAATGTTTTCCCAGATAGGCTGCAAGCCGGTCCAAGGTTTTGATATAACCACGGAATGCAAGGCGTTGCGGGGTTTCCCATCCATTGGCAAACATACGGATGATGGCTTGGTTGCTCATCTGTGTATCAATAACATAGCGGCCAGGTTTGAGGTATTTCTCCAATTTTCGTCGGTCTGCTGCTCGTTGGAAACGGCCAGGATGCTTGAAGATATCATGGGCTTCCAAGGAATCCAATAGGGCGGTATAATTTTGTTCGGGGTACAAGTAGAAAACGGTTGTTTCCTTAACATCCGGACGTTTGAATACGAGGTATCGGTCAATTAGAAACAGGAGGCAGCTTATTGTAATAAAGGTGGCAATGCCTCCCATCCATAGTAGGGTCTTTCGATTCATGGATTATTCGTTCTTCATTCTTCTTAAAAAGATACGGTCACCTTCATGGGGGGTATCCTCCGGGCGTACGTGGTTGTATTCGCACAATTTTTCCAAGCGGACTGCATACCGTTGAGCGATTTGGTAATAGGTGTCGCCAGTTTCTGCGATGTGCAGTTTCAAGTGTCTTTGTGCCTTTTTCTTTTTACGTTCGATATAAACAATCGTGCCAGGAGCAATCGGCTCCTCTTTTTTTAGGTCGTTGAAGCGTAGGATCTCGCGGGTAAAGAGATGGTATTCTTTTGCTAAGGATGCATAGGTGTCCGATGCTTCTGCAATGATATATGCAACCCCATTGGTAACATACAGGGTGCGGCCTTGAGAGTATTTATAGAGCGTAGATCGCTCCATGGGCGTTAGTTCGCGCAGTTGTTCCAGCTCGCTGGGAGTCGGTGGAAGGTAGTTCCGTTTGCGCTTGTTGCGGGAGAGTCCTTGCTGGTCCAACTCGTATAGTTTATAATCTTCGATTATTTTAATCAGGAGTTGGGCATATTGAGGATTGGTTGCATAGCCCGCTTTTTTCAGGCCATGGGCCCAACCTTCGTAGTCTGTGATCTCCAGTTCAAAGAGGGGAGCGTAGCGATCTCGGTATCGGAGAAAGTCTGCATGATCATTGTAAGAGTCTTCGACGCTCCTGTATTTTCGGAAGCATTCATCTTTCTTGTCATCATCCAAACGCATGGACGCGCCTTTCCAGTCGTGGCATTTGATGCCGAAGTGGTTGTTCCCCTTGGTTGCCAGTTTTGAGTTGCCATCTCCGGATTCCAAGCAGCCTTGCGCAATGGTAATACTTGCCGGAATTCCATGGGAGTGCATTTGACGGATGGCAATCTCTTTGTATTTCTCGATGTAATCTTGTCGGCTCATTGATTTCTGTGCATAACCGGCAGACAGGTTCATGCACAATACAAGCAGAAAACCCCAAAAATGGAATGTGTAATATTTAAGACTCATAATCAGCAGACAAAGATAGTAGGAATCAAGAAATCAAGAAAATATTCTATATTTGCAAGTATGAAGAACATGATACATTCGATTCGTTACGAAGAATATGATTCTTTGCAGGAACTCACCCAGCAAGATCGTATATTGATGCAGGAGGCCATTGCTGCGACACAAGGAGCCTATGCTCCCTATTCCAAATTTTGTGTAGGAGCCGCAGTGCGTTTGCAAAGTGGTCAACTAGTTCGTGGAGCTAATCAGGAAAATTCAGCTTATCCTTCCGGATTGTGTGCCGAACGCACGGCTTTGTTTTCGGCCCATGCACTTTACCCGAATGATCCGGTTGAGGCGATTGCAATTGTTGCATCGGTTAATGGTCAACTCACCCCGAATTTTACTTATCCTTGCGGGGCTTGCCGTCAGGTGATGGCAGAGTCAGAAATGAGAGCACAAGCGCCTATTTCTGTGTTTGTGGGAAGTGCGACACGGATTTTGCGTTTTGAGGCGGTAGCTTCCCTGTTACCATTCATTTTTGATAATTTGCCGGAAAAAGATTAGTTAGTATCAAAAAAAGTATTACCTTTGCGCTGGGTAAGTCATACACGACCAGCTCCTACTAAACTCCCCCAGGACCGGAAGGTAGCAAGGGTACAGTGGTTGTAGCGGTGCGATGTATTCAGCTTACCCTTTTTTGTTATATGGAATCAAAGAAATCAATCAAGGTCGCAGTGGGCTTGTCTGGGGGGGTGGACTCCAGTGTAGCTGCTTTATTGCTGAAGCAACAAGGTTATGAAGTGTTTGCGTTGTTTATGCAGAACTGGCATGATACAACTGGGACCCTGCATGGGGATTGTGAGTGGGAGGAGGACTTGAGTGTAGCTCGGATGGTTGCACGGAAATTGGACATTCCGTTCCATTTTGTGGATTTGTCTGCCACTTACCGTCAGCGGGTGGTTGATTATATGTTTTCCGAATATGAGAAAGGACGGACCCCGAATCCCGATGTTTTGTGCAACCGGGAGATAAAGTTTGATGCATTTTTGCACCATGCACTTTCGTTAGGGGCTGATTATGTGGCAACGGGACATTATTGCCAAAAGGAGGTTTTGTTGGGAGAAGATGGAAAACCCATCTATCGCTTGATAGCCGGTGCAGATGGCAATAAGGATCAAAGTTACTTCTTGTGCCAACTTTCGCAAGAACAATTGGCCAAGGCAATGTTTCCAATCGGCGCAATTGAAAAGCCTGAGGTGCGCCGCTTGGCCCGGGAAGCCGATTTGCCGAGTGCAGATAAGAAGGATTCTCAAGGGATCTGTTTTGTAGGGAAAGTGGATTTGCCGGTGTTTTTGCAGCAGAAACTAGCTCCCAAAGAAGGAAATGTTGTTGAAATATTCAAGGAATATTACGAAACAGCTTCCGATCAAGCTTCAACGGATCTTGCGACATTGGCTACCCCGCGAACGTACGAGCCGCGGGATGGAAAAGTGATTGGAAAGCACAATGGTGCCCAGTATTATACCATTGGCCAACGGAAAGGTTTGAATATTGGAGGACATGTCCATCCCTTGTTCATCATCCATATTGATATGGATCGGAATGTGATTTATGTGGGAGAAGGCCAGGATCACCCGGGATTGTATCGGCCGGCTTTGATGATCTTGCCGGAAGAAACCCATTGGGTGCGTCCGGATCTTGCCATGCGAGTAGGTGAAACTCGGGACTATTGGATTCGGATCCGTTATCGCCAACCGTTGCAGCGCGGGCAATTGATTTGTCGCGAGGAAGGTATGTACATCCGCTTTGATGAGGCGCAACGAGGCATTACGCCTGGTCAGTTTGCTGCATGGTATTCTGATGAAGGGGAATTGGTGGGAAGTGGAGTCATCCACCGTTAAAAAAGAAGTGGAGCCACTCACGGGACTCGAACCCGCGACCTGCTCATTACGAATGAGCTGCTCTACCAGCTGAGCTAAAGTGGCTTTCAATTTTGGTGCGCAAATATAGTCAAATCTTTTCATAAAGCGATGAATTCGGCAAATATTATTATCATTGGTGGAGGCGCTGCTGGTTTGATGGCGGCTGCACGTTTGGCTGGAAAGGCCCAACGGGTTGTCCTGCTGGAGAAACGGGAACGATTGGGACGGAAGTTGCTGATCACGGGGAAAGGCCGCTGCAACCTGACCAACATGAGACAGTGGAATGAGTTCCAACAGCACATTCATCCAGATCCGAATTTCTTCAAAAATGCATTCTATGCATTCTCCAACCAGCATTTGGTGGATTTCTTGGCAGCCTCGGGTTTGGAAACCAAAGTTGAGCGGGGAGAACGTGTTTTCCCGTTCAGTGATCGGAGTGCAGATGTTTTGGATACCTTATTGCAAGTTATTCAAGATGGGGGTGTTGAGGTGTTGACCAATCATCAGGTGGAAGACTTGCAAATTCGGGAGGAAGGTGCTGGATTTGATTTGATGGTTACGACCCCCAAAGGTTGCGTTCAATGGTTTGCTGACCGGGTCTTGGTGGCAACGGGAGGACTTTCTTATCCAACAACGGGAAGTACGGGGGATGGACATCGTTGGGCAGAAGGCTTTCAACACCCGATGGTTCCTTGTTTCCCGGCAATTACAGCCTTGAGACCCTTTCAGATGGATCCGAATTTGGAGGGACTCTTATTGACCAACGTTCGGATGGATCTTTATGTGGGAGGTACTCTAGTACAACAGGAAGAGGGAGAGTTTTCTTTTACAGAACTGGGAATGGAAGGAGGAATTGCGTTCCGAGTCAGTCGGAAAGCGGTACGTGCCTTGATCAATGGGGAGAAGGTGAAGGTCGTTCTGGACTTGAAACCCAATCTGACTAAGGATCAGTTGTTTGCTAGAATCCGTAGGGAAAAGACTACCCAACCCGGCTTGAAATTGCGTGATTTGTTGCGTAAGATGTTACCTCGGCAACTGGTGGAACCCTTTTTGGCTGCGCATCCTGGATTGCGTGAGGAAAAATTACCAGATGCTTTGAAGCATTGGGAGTTTTCAATCCGAGAATATGGTTCGTATGCGCGCGCTGTTGTGACAGCAGGTGGCGTATCCTTAAAGTCGGTTTCTCGAAAGACTTTGGAGTCCAAAATCGTTCCGGGACTTTATTTTGCGGGAGAGATTCTGGACTTGGATGGGGATACGGGTGGTTACAACTTGCAAATTGCTTTTTCTACAGCGGTTATGGCCGCTGAGGCGATGGCTCGTTAGCGGATTTCAAAATCCCACAGTTTTTCGGTTTGCCATTCGGCCTGTAGTCGGTCTCCAGCGGCAATTTTCACTGGATTGGATAATTCCAGTAATAGTAAATCTCCGATGCGAAGCGAGCAATAATTTGATATGTACGCCAATTGATCGGCCCATTGTGCCGGAGAGGGTAGTGTTAGGGGCAATTCTGATTGGTTTCGAAAAAAACGGGCGGGAGTTTCTTGTTCAAAGTCTGTAATTGCTTTGCTCTTTAAAGGGACCAAGGTTGTATAATCCAAGGTGTTTTGTAGAAATTCCCGGTGGCCGGTAATGGCTGTCTGTAACTCGGGATGCAAGATGAGCCCAAAGCCGTAAGTGTCCCAGTATCGCTCCGCAAAACGTGGAGCAATGGCTTTCCCTGGCCGACGCAGTCGGATGGCCAAGGCAGGAGCTGCTTGCAGGGATGCAACTTCGTCCGGACGGTAATAAACCGACAAGTCCCGAATCAAAGTTGAATCGGGACGGTAGTAAAACGAATGCTCGTGAGCCGGAATAATGATCAGATTCACAACAACATTGATAATTTGATTTCGGTCAGAACTTTTTTGGTGTCTCGGGTGAAATCACCTTCCATCATCCAACTATAATAGCTTGGCTCGGTTTTCAGCACGTCAATCACTTTCTTGCCTCGGTGTTTTCCAAAATTGAAAACCACTTCATCCTTATCGTTATAAATCATCCGGCCGGCATAATCGGCCAGTTTGGATCGGGAAGAAAAGTCAGCTAGGAACGCCATGTCGTTTTTGAGTTCATTGGGGTAGCGGTCCAATTGTGCTTTCAAGATTTCATAAGTTGCCAAGGTATCGGCTTCTGCCGAGTGGGCATTCTCCAAATCTTTCTGACAATAAAATTTATAGGCAGCACTTAATGTGCGTTGTTCCAATTTGTGAAAGATATTTTGTACATCGATCAGCTTGCGTTTCCGGAAGTCAAAATCAATGTCTGCACGCAGGAATTCCTCTGCCAATAGGGGAATATCGAATTTAATGGAATTGTAGCCGGCAATATCACAACCTTTCATCCATTGAGCCAAACTTTTGGCGATTTGGGCAAAAGTAGGGCAATCCTTCACGTCCTCGTCACTGATGCCGTGAACAGCCTGAGCTTCGGGAGAAATCGGAATGGTCGGGTTGATCCGTCGGGTTTTAATTTCCTGGTCTCCGTTGGGGAGAACTTTGACTGCGCAAATTTCTACGATGCGATCAGTAGCTACATTCAGTCCGGTACTTTCGATGTCAAAGAACAGGATTGGGTTGGTCAAGTGTAGTTCCATTATCTTTATCGGCTTAAGCCAAACGGACCGGCATTAACAATGAACAGATTTCTTCGCAAGGGTTGTGTTCTCCAGCATCCAAAATCAAGGCAGCGCGGGAAGGATCCGCCAATTCCAGGGAGGCAGTTTCAAACGACAAATTGCTGAGTACCTCAATCAGGAAAGATGACTTGAAACCGATCTCCATTTGATCACCATCATATTGGCAAGGAAGTTCTTCATGGGCAGCCACGGAGAAGTGGGTATCTTGTGCAGAAATTACCAATTGGTTGTGGCGGAGGCTCAATTTTAGATAAGAAGTTGATTGGTTAGAGCATACAGCGACACGTTTTGCTGCGTTTAGGAATTCGCGGCGATTGATGGTCAACTTGTTGGTGTTATTTTTAGGGATTACCGAGCGGTAGGCCGGGTAATTTCCTTCTACCAAGCGGCAAATCAGCAATGAGTCCTCAAAAGCAAAGCATGCATTCTTGCTGTTGAAAAGGATGGAGATGTTTCCTTCGTATTTTCCAATCAGTGATTTTAAAATGTTGGCCGGTTTTTTGGGAAGGATGAAAGCACATTTTTCAGACGCTTTGACATCTGCTCGTGTATAGGAAACCAGTTTGTGGGAGTCTGAAGCAACCAAGGTAACATTTTCAGTAGACATATCAAAAAATACACCGTTCATTACCGGGCGCAATTCGTCTTCAGCTGCCGCATAGATGGTTGTGGAAAGACCTTGCAAAAGGATGTCGGCAGGATAATCTACGCGGATGGATACTCCTTCCTCCATTTCGGGCAAAGCCGGAAACTCTTCTGCAGGAGAAAAGGGGATTTTGGAAGCACCACTTTGCCATTTGATTTCCAAGATGCCTTCGGCACCTGCGGTAAAGGTCAAAGGGAGTTCCGGAAATTCCTTCAAAGAGTCGGTCAGTAGCTTGGCAGGTACTGCAATTGCTCCTTCTTCTTCAACTAAGTTGAGCGGAAGGGCTGTTCGCAAGGTGAGGTCCAAATCGGTCGCTGTAATTTCCAAACGATTGTTTTTCAGTGAAAACAAGAAGTTTTCAATGATGGGAATAGAGGGTTTTGTCGGGATAGCGCGGGCAACGGACAGCAACGCGTGGAGCAGTTCCGTACTTGATACTGTGAATTTCATTGTTATATCGTTTTTTACTTCAATTTCATAAAGTGCAAATATAATATTTTTGGCATATTATTTGAACTCTTTTCCGTAAAAAGATAAGGTTATATTGAATGAAAAGAAATCTCTTGATGGGGCTGATCATTGTATTGATTTCAGTCTCAGTTTCGTCGTTGATTGTGTCCAGACAGTTGCCTTCTCGCATTGAAATGAAGATGCCCATTGGCGAGTATCCGGATTTTACGGAATCAGCAACTTCTTCTGTGAAGGCGGTGGTTTTTGTGAAGGTATTAAAGCGTTCGGCTGGAAATTATGCGCCGACCCTTTTGGATTTGATTTTAGGCTACGGCAACCAGCGTCCCCGTGAGGAGGTGACCAGTGGTTCCGGAGTTGTGATTGCGGAGGATGGCTATGTGGTGACTAACTATCATGTGGTAGCGGGGGCATCCGAAATAGCGGTAACTTTGCAGGATCAGAAAACGTACACGGCAGAACTGGTGGGAGCAGATCCGGCCACCGACATAGCTTTGTTGAAGGTGGATGCAACGGATTTGCCAACGCTTTTCTTTGGAGATTCGGATCAACTCAAATTAGGTGAGTGGGTTTTGGCCATTGGGGCTCCTTATGGCTTGACTTCGACGATTACTGCGGGGATCGTGAGTGCCAAGGGGCGTTCAATGCCCAATTCGGATGGAGCCTTCAAGATAGAATCATTCATACAAACAGATGCGGCGGTCAATCCTGGAAATAGTGGAGGAGCTTTGGTTAATGTGCGGGGGGAACTCGTGGGGATTAATACGGCCATTCTTTCTCAAACGGGTTCGTATGCAGGGTATTCGTTTGCAGTTCCCGTGAACATGGTACGAAAGATTGTAGAGGATTTGATCGATTTTGGAAGTGTGCAGCGAGCCTATTTGGGCGTTTCGATGATGCAAGTATCGGATGAATTGACCAAAGAGTTGGGCATGGAGCGGCCTCGAGGAGTCTATTTGGCGCAAGTAGTGCCCGGAGGTGCTGCTGACCAGGTGGGAATTGACGCAGAAGATGTTTTGCTTGCAATCAATGGTGTGGCGGTGAATTCTCCAGCGGAAGTTCAGGAACGGATTGCTCGTTATAGCCCTGGTAATGTGTTGGAATTGACTCTTTTGCAGGAAGGAAGAGAGCGACAGTTGCGTGTCCGTTTGATGGGAGAGCAGGAGATGACTGTCTTGCGGAATCAGCCACATGAGTTGTTCGGTGCACAACTGCGGGCTGTGGATCCCGGCCGTGTTAGGCAGTTGAGGATTGCCGGGGGTGTGGAGGTTGTTTCGTTGGATCGTGGCAAGATGAAGCAGGCAGGTATTTCAAAGGGTTTTATCATTACGCACATCAACAACCATGAAGTGTCCAGTCCTGAGGAAATAATTCGTTTGTTGGAGCAGGCAAGACGCTCCATTTTGGTGGAAGGAATTTATCCAAACGGGGCGGTTGCTTACTATGGAATTGGGCTTTGATCTGCTTTGAAATACTTTGAATTAAAATAGGTTATTTGACAATTAAGTGTTAATTTTGCGCCCCAATTTATACCTATGAGACAACTAAAGATTACAAAATCCATTACCAATCGTGAGAGTGCATCGTTGGATAAGTACCTCCAAGAGATTGGTAGAGAAGAACTTATTACCGTTGAGGATGAGGTAGAGCTGGCTCAGCGCATCCGAAAAGGCGATCAAGAAGCATTGGAAAAATTGACCCGCGCTAACCTTCGTTTTGTGGTGTCTGTTGCAAAACAATACCAAAACCAAGGTCTTAGTCTTCCCGACTTGATCAATGAGGGCAATTTAGGTTTGATCAAGGCTGCTGAGAAGTTTGATGAAACTCGTGGATTCAAGTTTATTTCATATGCTGTGTGGTGGATTCGCCAATCCATTCTTCAAGCTTTGGCGGAACAATCCCGGATTGTCCGTTTGCCGTTGAATCAAGTTGGATCTTTGAACAAGATCAACAAAGCGTTGGCCCGTTTTGAACAAGAAAATGAACGGACTCCTTCTCCGGATGAATTGTCCGAATTGCTGGGTATTCCCCGTGAAAAAATTGCGGATACAATGCGCGTTTCAGGACGTCATGTTTCCGTGGATGCTCCCTTTGTGGAAGGCGAAGACAATAGTTTGTTGGATGTGCTTCCGAATACCGATTCTCCCAATGCTGACCGTGGTCTGGTGAACGAATCGTTGAATAAGGAAATTGAACGTGCGTTGTCAACTTTGACTGAACGCGAACGTGATATTGTCAAGGATTTCTTTGGTATTGGAACCCCTGAAATGACCTTGGAAGAAATTGGTGAAAAATTCGGCTTGACACGCGAACGTGTTCGCCAAATCAAGGAAAAGGCGATTCGTCGTCTGAAAAATACTAACCGAAGTAAATTCTTGAAAGATTATCTGGGATAACACTATGAAAATTAGAACTATTTGTGCACTTGCAAGTACAATGTTATTGATGAATACCGCTTGTAATACCGAAAAGAATCCCTTGCTGCAATCCTGGGATGCTCCTTTTGGAGTTCCTCCGTTTGAAGCAGTGCAGGAACATCACTATCTTCCTGCCTTTGAGGAGGCTATGCAACAACATTGTGCAGAGATTGATGCTATCGTCAACAATCCGAGTGAACCCACTTTTGAAAATACAATTGTGGCATTGGATGCTGCTGGAGCTTTGTTGAATAACATTTCTGCAGTTTTGGGCAGTGCAACAAATGTTCGTTCTTCCGCAGCGTTGATGGAGATTGAAGCTACGTTGTCTCCGAAGTTGAGTGCTCACAGCAGTGAGATTTTGATGAATGAAGGTTTATTTGAGCGCATTCATCAAGTGTACCAGCAACGCGCTACTTTGAATCTGAATCAGGATCAAGCACGCTTGTTGGAGTTGACCCACAACCGCTTTGTGCGTTCAGGAGCCTTGCTCAACGATGCAGATAAATTGCGTCTCAAAGAAATCAATGCTGAGTTGGCTGCGAATGAATTGGCTTTTGAGCAAAATGTGCTGAAAGAAACAGCGGCCTACACATTGGAAGTGAATCAACCGGAAGACCTTGCAGGTTTGAGTGAAGGTGTTTGTTCCGATGCGGCTGCACGTGCGAAAGCGGCTGGTAAAGAAGGAGCTTGGTTCTTTGGTCTGGACAACCCGAGTGTGATGCCATTCTTGCAAACGGCTGATAACCGCGAACTTCGTAAACAAATCTTCGATGCTTACATCCAACGTGGTAATAACGGTAATGCTGCGGATAATAAAGTTGTTATTGAACGTCTGATCAACTTGCGTTTGGAAAAAGCGCGTTTGTTAGGCTATGATAACTATGCTGCTTATGCGATTGACGACCGGATGGCAAAGACCCCGGAAGCTGTGTATGCCTTGTTGGATCAAATATGGACTCCTGCGTTGGCTGCCGCAAAAGCTGAGTTGAAGGACTTGCAAAAAGAGGCTCGTCGTACGGGCATGAAAGAGTCGCTCACTGGGGCTGATTGGCGTTATTATTTTGAAAAGGCAAAACGCGCCAAATTTGATCTTTCCGATGAACAATTGCAACCTTATTTCCAATATGATGCAGTTCGTGAAGGAATCTTTTATGTGGCGAATCAGTTATATGGTATCACATTCCATTTGTTGGATAATGTGCCTCTTCCGCACCCGGATGCCTTTGCTTATGAATGTCTGGATCGGGATGGATCGCATTTAGGCCTTTTGTTCATGGATATGTTTGCCCGTCCCGCTGAAAAACGAGGTGGTGCATGGTGCACCGGTTATCGGGAACAATCCTACGATGTCAATGGCCAACGCGTTGCACCTTTGGTAGCCATTGTTGGGAACTTTACCCGTCCTACGGGAGATTTGCCGGCGTTGTTGACACCGGATGAGGTAGAAACTTTCTTCCATGAATTTGGTCATGCTTTGCAAGCGCTCTTCCAGGATGTGCCTTATCAGACTTTGGGCAGTGTGACTCGCGATTTTGTGGAATTGCCTTCACAAATTATGGAGCACTGGGCATTTGAACCTCAAGTATTGCGTCAATATGCCAAACATTACCTTACGGGAGAAGTTATCCCGGCTGAATTGATTCAAAAATTGGACAATGCCGGTAAATACGGACAAGGATTCTCGATGACTGAATTGTTGGCTGCCGCATTGTTGGATATGGATTTTCACGTGCTGAATGAAATCCCGCAAGATATGGATGTCATTGCATTTGAAAAGAAGGTGATGGGCAATCGTGGCCTGATTGAACAGATTCCGCCCCGTTACCGTAGTACCTATTTCCGTCACACCTTTGGTGGTGGCTACACAGCGGGCTATTATAGCTATATTTGGGCAGAAGTGTTGGACTGTGATGCTTACCAAGCATTCGTGGAAACTGGAAATATCTTTGATCCGGAATTGGCAGCTTCGTTCCGTGCCAATATCTTGGAACGGGTAGGAGCAGAGGATCCGATGACCTTGTACCTCCGTTTCCGCGGATCAGAACCTGGTATTCAGGCATTGTTGAATAGTAGAGGACTTAATTAATACGCTAGGAATAAAGATGAAGAACCTAAATCCCGAGCTTTTGGTTGCTACCTGTGTAGCAGATGCTGCAGCAGCTTTGTATGGTGTGCCGGCTGAAAGCTTGACCATACAGACTCAAACCACACGAAAAGATTTTGAGGGAGACATTACAGCTGTGATGTTCTCTTTGCTCAAACAAAGTCGGAAATCACCGGAGGTAACCGGTCAAGAGATAGGAGCTTACTTGAAAGAAAATTGTGCAGAAGTGCGTGATTTTAATGTTGTAAAAGGCTTCTTGAATATTTCACTTTCGGATGCTTATTGGAATGAGGTTTTTGCAGCCATCGTTGAACAACCGGATTTTGGACAAGCTCCGGATTCAGGACGTACGGTGATGATTGAGTTCTCCTCACCCAATACCAATAAACCTTTGCACTTGGGACATATCCGGAACAACTTGTTGGGTTGGTCGGTTTCCCGTTTGTTGGAGGCTTGTGGTCATCGGATAACCCGCGTCAACTTGGTGAACGATCGCGGTATTCATATTTGCAAGTCGATGTTGGCCTGGAAACGTTGGGGCAATGGTGAGACACCGGCCTCTTCAGGAAAGAAAGGAGACCATTTGGTAGGTGACTACTATGTGCTTTTCAATTCGAAACTCAAGGAGGAGGTTGATGCGATGGTAGCCGAAGGTATGGATAAAGAGCTGGCTGAAAAGCAAGCTCCGCTGTTGAAAGAGGCGCAGGAAATGTTGTTCCGTTGGGAAAATGGCGATCAAGAAACGGTGGATTTGTGGAAGATGATGAATGGTTGGGTGTACGAAGGTTTTGATGAAACCTACCAACGATTGGGCATTTCCTTTGAACGGACTTATTATGAGTCTCAAACCTATCTCTTCGGAAAAGAATTGGTGATGGATGGCCTGCAACGAGGCATCTTTGAAAAACAAGAGGACGGTTCTGTTTGGTGCGATTTGACACAAGATGGATTGGATCGTAAATTGTTGCTCCGTGGCGATGGAACATCGGTTTACATGACCCAAGACTTGGGAACAGCCCGTCAACGTTTTGAAGAATACAGCTTGGATGAACACATTTATGTGGTAGGTAACGAGCAAAATTATCACTTCCAGGTACTGAAATTGATCTTGAAGAAGTTGGGCTTTGATTGGTCAGACTCCATCTATCACTTGTCTTACGGCATGGTTGAATTGCCGCAAGGAAAGATGAAGTCGCGTGAAGGAACAGTGGTGGATGCGGACGATCTTTTGGATAAGATGTATCAGACAGCAAAGGAAACTTCTTTGGAATTGGGCAAATTGGCAGATATGGATCAGGAAGAACAACATCAGTTGTTTGAAATGATTTCCCTGGGTGCTTTGAAATATTTTATCATCAAGGTGGATCCTCGGAAGACCATGTTGTTCGACCCTCGTGAATCCATTGATTTTAATGGCAATACGGGTCCCTTCATTCAATACACCCACGCGCGTATTCAATCCATTTTAAGAAAAGCTAAGGAAGCTGGTATTGAGCCGGCTCCGGAGGCAGTTGCATTGCTTCCCAAAGAAATCAACATCATCAAAATGTTGAATAACTTCCCCAATAAGGTTTTGGAAGCAGGAAAAGCATTGTCACCTGCGTTGGTGGCAAATTATGCCTTTGAACTGGCCAAAGAATTCAATCAATATTATCACGACACGTCCATCTTGAAAGAATCGGATGCAAATATTCGGGCAAATCGCTTGAAACTGATTGCCGTGATTGCTCAAGTATTGCGCAAAGCAATGGATCTTTTGGGAATTCAATTACCGGATCGGATGTAAGATGTCAAATACACAAGCATACATGATTCCCACCTCACGCAAGGAAATTGATGCGTTGGGGTGGGATTTTGTTGATATCATTTTCTTTTCAGGAGATGCATTCATTGATCATCCCTCGTTTGGAACGGCGGTTTTAGCTCGATTTCTGCAAGCAGCAGGTTATCGTGTGGCCGTAGTGCCGCAACCCAACTGGCGGGATGATTTGAGGGATTTTAAGAAACTGGGAAGGCCCCGTTTGTTTTTTGGGGTCAATTCTGGGGTGATGGACTCCATGGTCAATCACTATACAGCCAATAAACGATTGCGGAGTGATGATGCTTATACGCCGGATGGTAGAGCGGGGCAACGTCCCGATTATGCGGTGACAGTCTATTCAAAAATTCTCAAGCAATTGTATCCGGATGTCCCGCTTGTTATTGGTGGGATTGAGGCATCTTTGCGTCGTTTTACGCATTATGATTACTGGAGTGATCGGCTTCGTCCTTCCATCCTGGTCGAGAGTGGGGCGGATTATCTGAGTTATGGAATGGGAGAACGAACGCTCTTGGCGCTGGCACAAGCCTACGATCGGGGAGAAGGTTTGGGTAAGATTCGTTCCATTCCTCAATTGGCTTGGCTGGAATCGGGTTCACATTATGGAACCAATTTGAAAGAAACCGAGAAACAAATCGAGCTCAATTCCTACGAGCGTTGTCTGGCCGATGCAAAATCTTTTGCGGAGAATTTTCATTACATCGAGCGTGAGGCCAACCGAAAAGTCGCCTTGCGTCTGATTGAACGGGTTGGAGACCGGGCGTTGGTGGTGAATCCTCCCTATTTGCCGGAGACTCCGCAGGAAATGGATCGCTATTACGACTTGCCCTATACCAAGGAACCACATCCTCGTTATCGTGGTAAGCACATTCCGGCTTACGAAATGATTAAATTTTCCATCAATACGCACCGGGGGTGTTTTGGCGGTTGCAACTTTTGTACGATTGCGGCTCATCAGGGGAAATTCATTCGCTGCAGGACAGCAGCCTCTATTGTTGGAGAGGTGAAAAAACTTACGCAAAATCCCAATTTCAAGGGATTTGTATCGGACATAGGTGGACCTACTGCCAATATGTATGGGTTGCATGGAAAGAATACGCAGCTTTGTGATCGTTGTGTGCGCAAGTCTTGCTTGTTTCCGAATCGTTGTGAAAATCTGATGACCTCACATCAAACTTTGCTTTCTCTTTACAAAGAATTGGAAGGTGTGCGGGGCTTGAAACGTTTTTTCATCGGAAGTGGTATTCGCTATGATTTGTTTTTGGACGAACGCGGATTTTTGGATGAGACTTCAGAGCCTTATTTGAAGGCATTGATTCTGAAACATACCTCGGGTCGTTTAAAAGTGGCACCGGAGCATACCGAAGACAATGTGTTAAAGTATATGGCTAAGCCGAGTTTTGCATTGTTTGTGCGCTTACGGCAAGCATTTGACCGGATCATTGCACAGGCTGGCGTTCATTATCAGTTGGTTCCTTATTTCATCTCGAGTCATCCGGGCTGTCAATTGGAGGATATGCGGAGACTTTCTGCAAATCCAGCCTTGAAAGGTTTGTATATGGATCAGGTTCAAGACTTTATGCCGACACCCATGACGGCTTCCTCTGTGATGTTTTATACTGGTTTGGACCTAAAAACAGGAAGAGCACTTTTTGTGGAAAGGAACCAGGATCGAAAGCGAAATCAAAAGTCGTTTTTTTTCAAAAAAAGTGTTAGAGACAGAAAAAATACATTATAATTGCACTCGGATTAACACTTATAAATCGAAGGACATTTATACCTCTTATGTGTGCAAAGAATGTAACTGTAACACCGGCCAAAAAACGTTTGGTGGTAAGCTACGCCAATATGTCGGCAGAATTGGCTGCGGCCTTTAAAGAAAGATACCCGAAAGGATATGCTGACTACATGGCAGATTTGATCAAGGTTCCGAAACCTGATGGATCTTTCTTTTATGCTGTTTCCTTGGAAATTCCGGAAGCCATCTATTTGATTAAAATCGATGTGCGAGTAGATGATTATGAAGATGTGGAAAAGGGCCTTTTCAATGAAGAGGACGATGAAGACGGAGTAGACACCGGAGACGGAGGCTTCCCTGACGACAACACAACCTCATACGCTGACGATGAAGATTCAGACGAATAACCATCGTTGGGAAAAAATCATTCAGTATTTTAAGGGACTACCTGAAAATCAATTACTTCTAGTACTTGCTTTTGTTGTAGGTCTTGCTTGTGGCTTGTCTGCTGTAGCACTCAAGTCCTTGATTCATGGCGTACAATGGTTGCTGGAATATTTATTTGGCTCTCCCGAGGAGAGTTTTATGTACTTGCTTCTGCCGGGAGTCGGAATGCTTTTGGCTCTTTTATTTGTCAAGTACATTGTACGTGATGACATTGGTCACGGCGTGACAAAAGCCTTATTGGCTGTGTCGAAGAAGCGGTCTGTCATCAAACCTCACAATACGTGGACTTCGTTGGCGGCCAGTTCCGTGACGATTGGATTTGGGGGATCTGTTGGAGCAGAGGCCCCTATTGTCTATACGGGCGCAGCGATCGGTTCAAATATTGCCCGTTTGTTGGAATTGTCCTATAAGCATCGCACCATCTTGTTGGGTTGTGGTGCAGCTGGGGCTGTGGCAGGAATCTTTAAGGCTCCCATAGCCGGGATTCTATTTACCTTGGAAATCTTGCTGTTCAACATTTCGATGACATCCATACTTCCGTTGTTGATGTCAACCGTTACGGCAACCACCATTTCCTACTTGTTTTTTGGACAGACGGTTTCTTTCTCAAGCTCAGTCGATAATTACCTCTTGGGTAATATTCCGTATTATATTTTATTGGGTGTGTTCTGCGGCTTTGTTTCGTTGTATTTTACGCGAACAACGTTGCATTTGGAAGACCGGATCAAGTCCATCCAGAATCCATATAAACGTTGGGTGTTCTCAGCCATTGCCTTGGGTATTTTGATTTTTATCTTTCCGCCTTTGTTTGGCGAAGGGTATGATTCATTGATTCATTTATTGCATGCGGATCCCCAATCTTGTTTGAACCAAACCATTTTTGGGGCTTTGTTAGATTGGCCATGGTTTGTGCCCATATTCTTCGCGCTTGTATTGGTATTCAAAGTTTTCGCAATGTCTTTTACCAATGCTGGCGGTGGTGTAGGGGGAACCTTTGGCCCGACCTTGATTGTTGGAGGGATCGCAGGTTTTATTTTGTCGCGAGTGATTAATCTGACCGCATTTACTACCTTGCCGGAGGCGAACTTTGTATTGGTGGGAATGGCTGGATTGATGGCAGGTGTGATGCAGGCTCCGATGACAGCGATCTTCTTGATTGCAGATATCACCGGTGGTTATGCCCTGCTGTTGCCCTTGATCGTTTGTTCGACCATCTCGTTTGCAACGATTCGACTATTTGAACCTTATTCAATTTATACCAAGCGGATTGCTAAGAATGGTCAGTTGCTCACGCATGATAGCGACCAAGCGGTACTGACTTTGTTGAGTACGGCAGAGCTCATTGAACGGGACTTTATGAAGGTGTATCCGGATTATACGTTGCGAGACTTGGTACGTGTTGTTGCGCAATCCAAGCGAAACCTTTATCCGGTTGTGGATCAGAACGGATCTTTTATGGGACTCATCGCATTGGATGATATCCGTTCCATTATGTTTGATCATGCAAAATACGATGCAGTCAAGGTCTATGAATTGATGCGTCTTTGTGAATATAAGGTACTTCGGGATGAACACATGGAAAGTGTGATGCTCAAGTTTGAGAAGTCTTGCGTTTGGAATCTGCCGGTGGTGGATACGGACGGCACCTATTTGGGATTTATCTCAAAATCAAAGATTTTCTCATCCTACCGGGAACAATTGCAACAAGTTTCTCACGATTAGTTTTTCATTATGAAATCAGTCTATGTAAATTTTCTCTGCGACAAATTGGGTGTCAAAATGTGGCAGGTAGAGCAGGGTATCGCATTGCTTGAAGAAGGTGCTACCGTGCCGTTCATTGCTCGTTATCGGAAAGAACGAACCGGCGGAATGGATGAGGCCCAACTAGCCGAGCTGAAACATTGGCATCTGAAGTTTCAAGAGATGGAAAAGCGCAAGGCTACTATTCTGGAAACCATTCAGGAGAAAGAACAATTGACGCCAGCCCTACAGGAAGCGATTGAGCAGTGTGTGGATGCACAGCAGCTGGAGGACCTGTACTTGCCCTATCGTCCCAAACGAAAGACGCGGGCAAGCATTGCTAAAGAGAAAGGCCTGGAGCCGTTGGCTCAACAACTCTTGGCTGCATCCGTGAGGGATCCTCAGAGGGAGGCACAAGCTTATGTGAAGGGAGACGTAACCTCGATTGATCAAGCACTAGCCTATGCTCGGGATATTTTGGCAGAGCAAGTTGCAGAATCCGCCCCTGTTCGTGCAGAGCTGCGTAGTAATTATATGAGATATGGAAGGTTGGTTGCTCATTTGGTCAAGGGGGTTGATCCGGAAGAAGACACAGTTGCCAAATACAGTAATTATTTTGACTTTTCAGAACCGATAACGCGCGCTGCCTCTCACAGGATCTTGGCGGTTTTGCGCGCTCAATCAGAAGGTGTGCTTGCTGTAAAAGTTGAAGTGGATGCGTCTGTGCAACTCAATCGGATTGAGCGATTGTTTGCAAAAGAACGTTATACGCAGGTAGTTTATCAGCAAATTCATCAAGCAGTAGAAGATGCATACAAACGTTTGTTGCATCCGTCTATTGAGAACGAAACCTTTCACGCCCTAAAAGAAAAGGCAGATTTAGAGGCAATTCGTGTGTTTGGTGAAAATTTGCGTCAATTGTTGTTGGCTCCGCCTTTGGGGCAGCGCCGTGTGCTTGCCATTGACCCTGGGTTTCGGACGGGATGTAAAGTGGTTTGTTTGGATGCCCAAGGTGGATTGTTGCACAATGAGACCATTTATCCGCACCCTCCAGTTAATGAGAAAACCCTTGCGATGCGGAAACTATCTTCAATGTTGGAGGCCTATGCCATTGAGGTGATTGCTATCGGGAATGGAACGGCCGGTCGAGAAACGGAGGCCTTTATCAAACGAATGGCATTGCCGGAAGGAGTTCGTGTGTATTCGGTGAGTGAGGATGGCGCGTCTGTTTACTCAGCCTCATCCACGGCTCGCGAAGAGTTTCCGGATTATGATGTGACCGTGCGTGGAGCCGTGTCCATCGGTCGTCGAATTATGGATCCACTGGCAGAATTGGTGAAGATTGATCCGAAATCAATAGGGGTGGGGCAGTATCAGCACGATGTGGATCAGACGCTGCTGAAGGAACGTTTGGATGGAGTTGTGGAGAGTTGTGTCAATAGTGTGGGTGTGAACTTGAATACTGCGAGTCGCCATTTGTTGGGCTATGTTTCAGGGATTGGTCCTACATTGGCACAGAATATCGTGGACTACCGTGCAGAACATGGTCCTTTTCAAAAACGATCGGATTTGTTGCGCGTCAAACGTTTGGGAGACAAAGCTTATGAACAGTGTGCGGGTTTCTTGCGTATTCCGAAAGCTGTCAATCCGTTGGATAATTCAGCGGTGCATCCGGAACGTTATGCATTGGTTGAACAAATGGCCAAGGATGCTGGCGTGACTGTTCAGCAGTTGATTGATGACGAGAAGATACGAAATCAAATCCCCGTTGCGCAATATGTATCACAAGAAGTGGGGTTGCCTACTTTACAAGATATTCTCAAGGAGTTGGCAAAACCGGGTCGAGACCCCCGTGATACCCTCAAAGTCTTTGAGTTTTCGAATGAGATTCAGACCATTGAGGACCTTTCTGTGGGGATGGAACTGCCGGGTATTGTAACCAATATTACTAATTTTGGGGCCTTTGTGGATCTGGGCATCAAGCAAAATGGCTTGATTCACGTTTCACAAATGGGTGCCAGATATGTACAAGATCCCAATATGGTCTTAAAAATCCATCAACATATTCAAGTTAGGGTCTTGGAGGTGGATCTTAAACGCAATCGGATTGCGCTCTCTTTGAAGACCACTGAGAAAGGATCACTCCAAAAATAACAACTGCAATTCCAAAAATTTGCTGCCAGGAGAAGGTCTCCAGTCCAAAAGAAAAGGAGGCTGCTGCAGATACGGCTGGAATGAGTGCTGTAAAAACAACTGTCCGAGTCATACCGATGTGTTTGACTGCTTCTACATAAAAGGCAAATGCACAGCAGGAGCACAAGATGGCCAGTGCTAAAATGGCGATGATGGGTTCTGTTTGTAGTAGGTTATGTACTTGGAAAGAAGACCAGTCCACAGTTTTTAGCAACGGGATGAATAGCAATCCGCCAAAGATGAACTGGTAGGTTGTCAAAGTGATGCTGTTGTAGCGGTCTGATAAGGTCTTCACCAGTGATGCGTATGAGATGCTTGCAATCACGGCAATTAGCAGGATTAGGATTCCCCATCCATTTTTTGCACTTAGCCCCTGATTGTTGAATATCATCAAGGCTGCACCAGGAAGTGTTAGCAAAATCCCTGCGATATTCCATCGGGACAGTCGCTCGCGTAAGAAGATTCGGCCCACCAATAAAGAAAATAATGGGATGGTGGCAATGATCAGTGCCGTGAGTGTGGGGGATTCTGTGGCCATAAGTCCATAGGTTTCAGCTAGGAAATAGGCAAAGGGTTCACAGAATGAGAGTAACCATAGCCATTTTAAGTCTTTTCTGTCAATGGATTGGATCTGTTTGGTGAGTTTCCCAAAAGCATATAGCAACCATCCGGCCAGGTTGATGCGCAGAAGCAGGAATACCGAAGGTGGGATGCTCGCTTGAATTAGGATGTCCGTTCCAATAAAAGAGAACCCCCACAAAATAACGCTGATGATGATCAAAAGATATGATTTGGCCATATTAGCGTTCGTATGTCAATGGTATGCCCGGTTTTTCAATGGCTTGGATTTGTCTGTTGGCTACGACAGCCTGACCATTGACCCACGTGTATTCAATTTGGGTGGCAAAGTGACAACCTTCGTAGGGAGACCATCCGCATTTTCCGGCCAACTTTGCCGTGGTGACTTCTTGTTTGTCAGTTGGATTGATTGAAAAGAGTACCAAGTCAGCAAACTGACCACATCTGATATAGCCTCGGTTTTCAATGTGATACAATCGAGCCGGTGCGTGACACATGCGATCGACCAATGTCGGCAGGTCAAAATGTCCTTGCAGGTGTAATTCAACCATTACAGGAAGAGAAAATTGGATAGAAGGCATGCCAGAAGGACTTTGGAGGTAATTTTGTTGCTTTTCTTCCAATAGGTGGGGAGCGTGATCGGTTCCAATGGTGTCTAATACGCCTTCTCGAACGGCTTTCAGTAAGGCTTCTCGGTCTGATGAGGCTTTGATCGCCGGGTTGCATTTGAGTCGATAGGTGAGTTGCTCATACTGGGATGCGTCGAACCAAAGGTAGTTGGGGCAGGTTTCTGCCGTGAGTTGCGGGTTGCTCTCTTTGGCTTTTCGAATCAGCTCAACTTCTTCGGCGGTACTGATGTGCATTAAGTGAACATGAGCTTTGCCTCCTTCCGCCAAAGCAATGGCCCGAGCTGTAGAGCGGATACAGGCTTCCCGGCTCCTAATTGTAGGATGCTGGGAGAAGGGGATCTGGTCTCCATATTGCTCTTTGGCTTGTTCGGTAGCCTGACGGATGCATTGTTCGTCTTCACAATGCAAGGCCATTACTCCAGGAAAGTCTTGAAACAAAGTACGTAAGGTTTCTTCCCGATCCACGAGCATATTGCCGGTGGAGGACCCCATGAATAGTTTGATGCCACAATGTTGGTGAAGATCCAGTTGAAAAGCTTCTTCTTGGTTGTTATTGTTCAATCCTAAGTAGAACCCGAAATTGGCCCATGATTTTTCTTGGGCCAGGCGAAGTTTCTCTTCAAGAGCTTTTCGGCTGATTGCCGGCGGGTTGTTATTGGGCATATCCAAGTAAGAGGTAATGCCTCCTAGAACGGCAGCGCGGCTTTCGCTTTCCATATCTCCTTTGTGGGTCGCTCCTGGATCTCGAAAATGCACGTGTTCATCAATGATTCCTGGAATCAAATATTTTCCTCGACCATCGATGTGTTGAAAACCCTCGGGAAGTTCTTCAGGAGCAATGCTTCCTATTTTATGAATGTGCGAGCCTTGGATCCAGACGTCTGCCTGAAATATTTTTCCTTCGTTGATTAATGTAGCGGAAGAAATAAGGGTATCGATTGACATGGTGTTATGCGTTATGGTGAGGGGTAATTTTTCTAAAGCGGAGTTTCAGTACACCCCAGAAGGCTTCTCCAAAGATGGAGCTGCTCATTTTGGAAACGCCTTCTTTTCGGTCAGTGAAGATAATGGGAACTTCCTGGATGGTATATCCTAATTTAAAGGCATTGTATTTCATTTCAATTTGAAAGCCGTAACCCTTCATTTGAATATGATCCAGGTTGATGTGTTCCAACAGCCTGCGAGTATAGCAAACAAACCCGGCTGTTGTGTCGTATACTTTCATGGATAGGACAACCCGTACGTATTTGGAGGCACCATAGGACATTAAGATGCGCCCAATCGGCCAATCGCGAACACCGATCCCTTTGCAATAACGGGAACCGATCGACAAGTCAGCTCCTTGTTTGCAGGCGGAGTAAAGACGGATCAGGTCTGCCGGATTGTGGGAGAAATCGGCATCCATTTCGAAGATGTAGTCATATTGGTGATCCAAGCACCAACGGAATCCGGCAATGTAAGCAGTGCCCAATCCTTGTTTTCCGCTGCGCTCAAGGATGAAAAGTCGGTCTGTATATTCTGTTTGAAGCTGTTTGACAATTTGGGCGGTTCCGTCAGGCGAGCCATCGTCCACAATAAGTATGTGAAAGTTTCCGTCCAATGCTAGAACGGTGCGAATCATTTTTTCAATATTTTCCCTTTCATTATAAGTAGGGATAATGACAATTTTTCTATCTGAAGCGATTGCCTGCATAATTTTTCTCGATTAATATAAGCTATCAAAGGTAACAATTATTTTTGAGAAGTAGGTGTTCGTTTAGGGATTTGTAAACGTTCCCAAATACGCGTGAAAAAAGTTTACTTTTTCTTAATTTTGTTATCTCATTGTTTAGTAGTATTTTATGTGATTTTTGGTTTGGGGGGTCAAAAAAATTAAAAAAAAGTTTAAAAAAAATTTGGAGGTTGATAAAAAACCGCATATCTTTGCGGTCCCTTTCGGAAATGAAGTGGTTAACACGTTCTGAGAGGCAAGTTGATTGAAATGATGAAGAACAAGTACAACAAGTACCGATAGAAGCAATAATCGTCGATTCGGAGTTTTCTCACGATAGTGAGATACTGAATCAAAGGTGTCAGGAACAGCTTAGAGATATTTAAATAAGATATACAATGAAGAGTTTGATCCTGCTCAGGATGAACGCTAGCGGCAGGCTTAACACATGCAAGTCGAGGGGCAGCGAGATGTAGCAATACATTGTCGGCGACCGGCGCAAGGGTGCGTAACGCGTGAGCAACATGCCCGTATCAGGAGGATAACCCGGAGAAATTCGGACTAATACTCCATAGTAATAGGTTAAGGCATCTTAATTTATTTAAAGTTTCGATGGATACGGATTGGCTCGCGTGACATTAGCTTGATGGTAGGGTAACGGCCTACCATGGCGACGATGTCTAGGGGTTCTGAGAGGAAGGTCCCCCACACTGGAACTGAGAC